>DASREU010000395.1:0-13135 GCA_035651935.1 Myxococcales bacterium
CGCAAGACGCGCCTCGACGAGATCCCGCAGGTGTTCGCCGTCTTCAGCGGCGACATGTCGTTCGTCGGGCCGCGTCCGGAGCGTCCCTTCTTCGTCCAGCAGTTGAAGACGCAGATCCCCTTCTACGGGCTGCGCGAGGCGGTGAAGCCCGGAATCACCGGGTGGGCGCAGATCCGCTACCCGTACGGCTCGTCGGTGGACGATGCGCGCGCCAAGCTGGAGTACGACCTGTACTACGTGCAGCACCAGTCGCTCTTCCTCGACCTGGCGATCTGCTTCCACACCGTGAAGATCGTCCTCTTCGGACGGGGGGCCCGGTGAGCGTCGCCCTCAAGCAGCAGCCGGACGCCGCGCTCCGGGTGGAGGTGGTCGAGGGGCGCGACGCCTTCGTCCAGCTCGAGCGGGAATGGAACGCCGCCCTGGCACGGGGTCCGCGCGACGAGCCGATGCTCCGGCACGAATGGCTGCGCGCCTGGATCGAAAACTTCGCTCCGGGAGCGGTGCTGCGGACGTTCGTCGCCCGCTGCGGCCGCGAGATCTGCGCTGCCGTGCCGTTGATCGAGGTGCAAGAGCGCAACGCCGACACCTGCTTCCTGACGCTGACCACCTGGCAGACGCCGAGCAACGACCACTCGCAGCGCGGCGGAGTGCTGATGGGCCGGCGCGGCGAAGAGGGATTGCGATCGATCTGGGAGGCTGTGAAAGCCACGCCGGGATGGGACCGCCTCCGCCTTCGCGACCTTCCGGCTGGCGCTCCCGAGTGGCAGCTTCGAGATTGGGCGGTCGAGGCGGGATACCGCTGCGGGCTCTGGGCCTCGCTGCGCTCGCCATACCTGCCCCTGCCGAAGACCTACGAGGCGGTGGAGAAGGCGCTCGACGGCAAGTTCCGCCAGAACCTGCGCCGGCGGAAGCGACGGCTCGCCGAGAAGGGCGAGGTGAAGTACGCCGTGATCGACGGCAAGGATCCGAAGGCCCTCGACGTCGCCCTCGCCGACCTGTTCGAGATCGAGGCCAGCGGGTGGAAGGGCAAGGACGGCACCGCCATCGCGCAGCGGCCCGAGCTGGTCGGGTTCTATACCCAGATCGCGCGCGACGCCGCGAAGCGGGGCGCGCTGGCCCTGGGGATGCTCACCCTCGCCCCAAAGCCCATCGCCGCGCACCTGAGCATCGTGCAGGGAAAGCGGCACTACCTGATCAAGATCGGCTACGACGAATCGCTGCACGACCACTCGCCGGGCCAGCAGATGGTCTCGGAGGCGATCCGCGATTCCTGTGCCCGGGGACTGTCCGAGTTCGACTTCCTGGGGCCCTGCATGGAGTGGAAGCTCGACTGGGAGAGCCAGTTGAGGGCGCACCACTGGCTGACCATCTTCCGGTCCACGCGGAAGGGAAAGCTGGTCCACGACCTGCGATTCGTCGCCTGGCCCATCCTGCGCGGCCTGTTCGGGAGGAGATGACATGGTGAACGCGGCGCTGCGGCTGGCGGAGGGCAGGGGCGAGAAGGCGCCGGCGCCGACGCGCACGGTCCCCTGCATGCAGACCACCTGGCCGCACATGTTGTTCCCGCGGATCGCGGCCACCGTCCCGCTCGTCTTCCCCTTCGAGCAGCCGGGGCTGCGGTACCGGTACTTCGCGCGCAACTCGGTCTGGGACGCCGTGCAGATGCTGGGCCTCGAAGGGCGCAAGGTGCTGATCCCCGCCTACCACCACGGGGTGGAGCTGGAGACGCTGCTCGCGGCGGGCGTGATCCCGGTCTTCTTCCGCGTCGACGCGCAGATGCGCGCGGACTTCGCAGACGCGCGCGAGAAGTCCGCGGGGGCGGCGGCGCTGTACGTGATCCATTACGCGGGGTTCCCCCAGGACATGCAGGCGGCGCGGCAGCTCGCGACCTCGCTCGGCGTGCCCCTGATCGAGGACTGCGCGCTCGCGCTCCTCTCCCACGACGGAGAAAAGCCTCTCGGCTCCTTCGGCGACCTCTCCATCTTCTGCCTCTACAAGACGCTCCCGGTGCCCAACGGCGGGGCGCTGCTCGCCCGCGGCGACTACGCGAAGAAGCTCGACCTGCTCCCGCCGGCGAAGTCTCCGCCCTTGACCAGCACCGCCTCCCACCTGATCGGGAGCCTGCTCGCGAACCTCGAACTGCGCACCGGCGAGGCGGGGCGGCGCGCGCGCCAGGCGATGCGCGACGCAAGCCGCTGGTTCGTGCGTCAGGCGAACGTCGAGCGCGTCTCCACCGGGACGCAGCATTTCAACCTCGCGGACGTGGAGCTGGGGATGAGCGCGGCCAGCCACCTGGTGCTGCGCAACCAGGAATTCGCGCGCATCGTCGAGGCGCGCCGGCGCAACTACTTCCTGCTCTACGCCATGCTCCGCGACATCGCCCCGCCGGTCACCGGCGAGCTGAAGTCGGGAGTGTGCCCGCTCTTCTACCCGATGCAGATCGACGACAAGGCGGGCGCGATCGCGAGACTCCTGGCGCGCGGGGTGGAGACGGTGGATTTCTGGCGCGTGCGCCATCCGGCGGTCCCTGCCGGCGCCTTCCCGGAGGTGGATCGCCTGCGCGAGCGCGTCCTCGAGTTGCCGGTGCACCAGGATCTCTCCCCCGGAGATGCCGAGCACGTGGCGACCTGCGTCCGGGAGCTGTTGCGGTGAGCGAGGCGCAAGTGATCGAAGTGCTGCCGATCGAGACCACGATCGGAGCTCCTGCCGTGGCGGAGTGGCGGGCGCTCAACGCGCGCGCGCGCACGGGCACCATGTTCCTCGGGCCCGAGTGGCTCCTGCCCTGGTGGAAGCGGTTCGGCGAAGGCCGAGAGCTCGCGATCGTGTGCGTCCGCGAGGCGGGCAGGCTGATCGGGCTCCTCCCGCTCTTCCTCGAGCAGGTGCGGGTGGGCGGCATCGAGGTGCGCCGGCTGGCGTTCCTGGGCGACGGCGATACCGGGTGCGACTACCTGGACGTCCTGGCGGAGCCCGGGCGCGAGCGCGAGGTGCTCGACCAGAGCCTGGCGAAGCTGGTCGAGCTCCCCTGGGATCTCTGCGATCTCGACGGCCTCGCCAGGGAGAGCTTCACCGCCGTACAGCTCGCGCAGCGCTTCCCTCCGGGAAAGGCGGTCGGCGGCGTGCTGCGGGACGCGCGGATCCGCTTCGTCTGCCCGCACATCCCGCTCTCCGGCAGCTGGGAGCAATATCTCGAAGGGCTGAGCCGCCGGGAGAACCTCCGCCGCCGCGAGAAGTGGATCTACCGGCAGCCGGGCGTCTCGGTGAGCTGCGCCCGGGAGCCGGATGCGGCTGCGAAGGCGACCGACGAGTTTCTCCTGCTGCACCGCGCGCGCTGGGCAGTGGAGGGCGGCTCCGACGGGCTGTCGGACGCCCGGCACGAAGACTTCCACCGGGACGCCGCGCAGGAGCTTGCGCGCGCCGGGATGTTGCGCATGTACACGCTGTATGCTGCGCGCCGGCCGGTGGCCTCGGTGTACGGCGTGGTGCACGGGAACAAGTTCAACTACTACCAGTCCGGCTACGATCCGAACTGGGCTTCCCGCTCCGTCGGCCTGGTGCTGCTCGCGCGCACCGTGCAGGACGCGTTCGCCGAAGGCCTGCGCGAGTTCGACTTCCTCCGCGGCAACGAAGGCTACAAGGGCGAGTGGTCCCGCGGCGAGCGCTGGACCATCCAGCTCCGCCTCTGGCGCGGCGCGCGCGCCCGCGCCGCCAGGGCTGCGCTCGGTGCGGGCCTCTTCGCGCGCGAGGCGGTGAAGGCCGCGCTGCCGCAGAGGGCCGTCGCCGCCGTCCGCAAGGCGCGCCGCGTGTTGCGCGCCGGCTCCGGGAAAGACGAGCCGCGCCTCTCCGCAATGTTGAAGATCCTGCAGGAGCCGTGAGCGGCCCGGATGCACACATTGGCGCCATCGAGCGAGGGAGGGCGGAGATGGACCGGCTGATCGACAACGCTGTCCAGGTCGCGAGGCGGGTAGGAAAAGGCGCGGCTGCGCTCGCGCTTCACTATTCCGGCGCCCGCGAGTTGCTCTCCACCGTACAGAGGCGCGCCGTCGGCGGCCGGCGGGTGCTCATCCTCAGCTACCACCGGGTGGTCGGGGACTTCGCGCAGGAAGCGAAGCGCAGCCTCTATACCCTGAACATCGAGCAGAAGACGTTCCGGCGGCACCTCGAGGTGCTGCAGGAAAGCCACGACGTGGTCTCGCTCGACGATGCGCTGTCCGTCCTCGACGGGACGCGGCAGGCGGCGCGCGACGTGGCGGTGGTCACCTTCGACGACGGCTATCGGGACGTGTACCAGCACGCGTATCCCGTGCTCCGGGACCTGCGCATTCCGGCGGTGGTGTACGTGCCGTCCGGCTTCATCGGCACCGGCCGGCGGCTCGGCCATGATCGCCTGTTCGCGGCGCTGCGCCGCATGCGCGAGCGCGGGATCGGTCCGATGGCCGTGGGCGTCGGCAATCCCGGCGAACGCTGGCTGATCGACGCGCTGGAGGGAGACGCCTCGCCCGAGGTCGCCCTGGAGCGGCTGATCGCGCGCCATCCTACGCCGGGGTTGTTCCGGCTCGCGGACTCTCTCGACGATCGCCTCGGCCTCGCCTCGTACAAGCCGCCCGAGGGCGAGCTGCCGATGACCTGGGAGATGCTTCGCGAGATGGAAGGATCGGGGATCGTCGCCGGCGCGCATACCGCCGAGCACACCGTGCTCACCAACCAGCGCCTCGACGACGCGCGCCGGGAGATCGCCCTCTGCAAGGCGGCGATCGAGAAGGGGTTGAAGCAACCGGTGAAGCACTTCGCGTACTGCAACGGTTACTACAGCGCAGGCGTGGCGCAGGCCCTGAAGGCGGAAGGATTCGTCAGCGCCGTCACCACCGAGGACATGCCCAACGCGCCGGGCGTCGACCCGTTCGCGCTGAAGCGCAAGGTGCTCTGGGAAGCCTCGTCGACCGGGATCCTCGGCTTCTATTCGAGGCCGCTGATCGCCTGCCAGTTCGAGGATACGTTCGGGATGCTCGCGCTGCAGAAGCCGGTGCTCGGCGCGCGGCCCACCAACTTCGGGACTGCGGAGAGGCCCGGTGCGGAGCCGGGGATCTCCGCGCACGGATAGCGATGGCGAGAGCGAAAGGGATCCTCGGCCAGGCCGGGCCGCTGATGCTCGGGCGCGGCGGCGCCACGGTGCTGAGCTTCGCGCTGCCGCTCATCCTCACCCGCCTGCTCCCCCAGACCGAGTTCGGCACGTACAAGCAGGTCTGGCTGGTCGTCACCACCGCGTACTTCATGCTCCAGCTCGGGCTGGCGCAGAGCCTGTACTACTTCCTGCCGCGGAAGGACGGCCGGGAGCGGGCGTGGCTCACGCAGGCGTCGATCTCGCTGCTCACGCTCGGAGGCATCTGCGCCGTCGGGCTCTTCGCGCTGCGGTTCGCCATCGCGCGCCAGTTCGCCAACCCGGCGCTGGCGGAGTTCGGGCTGCCGATGGCGCTGATGACGATGCTGATGATCGCCGCCTCGCCGCTGGAGATCTCCCTGACCGCGGAAGGGCGGGTGCGCACCGCGGCCTGGATCATCTTCCTCTCCGACGCGGTGCGGGTGGCGGGCAGCGTGGTCCCGCTCTTCCTCGGCCTGGGGCTGAAGGGCTTCTTCTGGTCGTACGTGATCCACGGCGCGCTCCGCTTCGCGCTGCAGTGCTACTTCTTCTTCCGCCGGGGCCGCCCGCAGCTCGACTGGGCGATGCTGCGCGAGCAGCTCGCGTACGCGCTCCCCTTCGGCGCCGCGGTCCTGCTCGACATCCCGCAGCGCACCTTCCACCAGTGGGCGGTGGGCTGGAGCGTCGACGCGGCCGCATTCGCCATCTATGCGCAGGGTTGCTTCCAGGTGCCGATCATCAACCTGCTGTACGCGCCGATCAGCGACATCCTCCAGGTCCGTCTCGCGGAGCCCGGCGGCCACGAGCAGCGGGTCCACCTCTTCCACGACGCGAATCTGCGGCTGGCAGCCGTGTTCTTCCCGCTGACGGCGGGGCTGGTGGCGGCGGCCTCGCTGTTCGTGCCGGCGCTGTTCACGCATCTGTACGATCCGAGCATCCCCATCTTCCGGGTGGCAATTCTCATGACGCCGCTCGCGGCGCTCCCGCTGGACGGCGTCCTGCGCGCCACCGGGCACACCCGGTACCTCTTCCGGATCTTCTTCTGGCGGCTCCTTCTCACCGTGCCCGCGGTCCTCGTCGGCCTGAAGACCTTCGGGATGATCGGCGCCATCGCCGGGCACGCGATCGCCGAGTCGGCGATCCGCCTCGTCATGCTCGACCGCGTCCGCCGGGAGCTGGACGCTCCCTGGCGCGAGGTCCTGCCCTGGCGGCAGCTCGCGGTGATCGCGCTCGCTTCCCTGGTGGCTTGCGCACCCGCCCTGGTGATCACCCGCCTCGCCGCGGACGGGCCCCGGCCGTTCCTGGCGCTCTGCGCGGCTGGCGCCATGTACGGGGCTACCTATCTCGCGGTGATCGCGATGATCCCGGGCGAAGGGTCCCCGCTGGCCCGGCTGCGCCGCGTCCTGCTCGGACATACCTCCTCGGCCGCCGCCGCCTGATCCGTCGCCTGCACGACAGTGTTCTCCTCAGGCGCGCGTGACGTCGCGGACTTGCGGCTGCTCCGACCGCTCCCCACCTTGGCAACCGGGCGCTCCCTCGAGCGCATGGGGAGGCGGGGCATGCGGAATCTCCTGAAGAAGATCGCATTCATCGGCAGGCCGCATCCCGGCGTCGCCGAAGCGCTGCGCGAGTTCGGGTACCGGATCGAGCCCGTGCCGGGCGACGGCGTCGTCACCCTCGCCCGTGAGTTGCACCGGATCCGTCCGGCGGCCGTGCACGCCCGCGAGAGCTTCCTCCGCGCGGCGATCGTCTCGCGCCTCTTCGACGTGCCGCTGCTCCTGGAGGTGTCGCCTCCCGATCTCGGCGCCCTGACCACGCGTGCGTCGAGGATGGCCAGCCGCACGCTGTGCGGCGGCGCCGCCGTGCGCGAAGCCTTGCTCGCCGACGGGGCGTCGCGGTCCTCCACCTGCGTGCTGCGCAGCCTCCTCGACGTCAACGAGGACCTGCGCGTCGCCGCCACCTTTCCGCCCATGCTCGATCCTGCGCTCCGCTGGGTGGTCGCCGCCTCCGCCTGCGACGGCCCCGATCGGGGGCACCAGGACCTGCTGCTCGCATTCCTCTCGCTGGCCCGGACGCGGCCGCGGCTCAAGCTCCTGATCGCCGGCGAAGGCGTCGAGGCGCGGCAGCTGCGCGCGCAGGCCGAGGCGGCCGGAATGCTCAACCGGGTGGTGGTGCATCCGCTGGCGCTGCAGCAGCTTCCGTCCGTATTCGCGCGCGCCGCCGCCGTGGTGGGGCCGAGCCGCGCCGGGAGCAACCCCGATCCGGTTCCGGAAGCCCTGGCCGTCGGCGCGCCGGTGGTGGCGACCGCGGTCGGCGCGCACTCGACCTGGATCCGCGAAGGCCGCACCGGATGGCTGGTGCCGCCTCGCGCGCCGGTGGCGCTGGCGGCCCGCCTGGCGCAGGTGGTGGACGACCCCGCTCTGGCGAGGAGAGTGGGCGACAACGCGCGGCAGGCGGCGCTCGAGCTCGCCGCGCCGCGGGCCGTCGCGCAAGAGCTGGCGCGCTGCTACGCAGCGGTCTCCCGGGTGCCCGCCCAGCCGTTCGCTGGAATGTACCTGCCGGCATCCAGGCGGTTGCAGCGGGCCTGACACTTGCACACCTGCGCGGGACGATGAAGGCGCGGAGAGATACCCGGGTCCTCTTGGTCGGGGACCATCCGCCTCCGAATGGCGGCGTCGCCACACATGTGGAAGAGCTGTTCCGCGCCCTGCGCGCGCGCGGCGCCGCATGTTCCGTGCTGGACATCGGGAAGGGGCAGCTTCCGGCGCAGGGTGTCATTCCCGCCGGCGGAATCGCTCATTTCGCCGCCGTGCTCGCGGCGCATGCCGCGCGCGGCTACCGGATCCATGTCCACACCAGCGGCGCCAATCCCAAGTCCTGGATGCTGGCGCAGGCCTGCGCAGCGGCGGGTCGCCTCTCCGGCGGCGCCCTGATCACGCTCCATTCCGGGCTCGGCCCCGCGTGGCTCCTGGCGAGCCCGGCGCGCCGGGTGTTGGCGCGCGCAGTGCTGGTGCAGTTTGCCCGCGTGATCGCGGTCAGCGGCCCGATCCGCGACGTGCTCGGGCAATGCGGCGTGCGCGACGTCGAGGTGGTCTCGGCCTTCCTCCGCGAGTTCGTCACTCCAGGCGCCCCGCCGGAGGGATTGGTCGAGCTCCGGGCGAAGGCGGCGCCGCTGTATTGCGCGATGATCGCGCCGCGCCCCGAATACGGCCAGGAGATCCTGCTGCGCGCGTTCCGGGAGGTGCGCGCGCGATTGCCGGGAGCGGCGCTTGCGCTGTACGGACCGGCCAGCGACACCGTCCAGGGCGACGGAGTGCGCGCCTTCGGCGAGCTGCACCGGGCACAGGCGCTGGCGCTGATGGCGGCTTGCGACGTGTTCGTCCGGCCCACGCTTGCGGATGGCGACTCGGTGAGCGTGCGCGAGGCGCTCGCGCTCGGACGGCAGGTCGTGGCGACCGCGGTCGGCCACCGGCCCCGCGAGGTCCGCCTCGTGCCCCCGGGCGACGCAGAGGCTCTGGCAGAGGCGCTTCTGGCCTCGACGGCGGAGACGGGTGCGCGCCCTTCGGCCTCGCCGGCGCCGGAGAATCTCGAGCGGATCCTCTCTTTCTACGGAGTGACGTCATGTGCGGCATCAGCGGCTTCCTGAATCGGGATCGCGAACGGCCCGCCGACGAGGCGCTGCTCCGGCGCATGACGGAGGTGATCGCCCACCGCGGTCCTGACGGCAGCGGGCACTTCTGCAAAGGGCCCGTGGCGCTGGGCCACCGGCGCCTCTCGATCATCGATCTCTCCGAGAACGGCGCGCAGCCGATGCACAACGAGGACGGGACGGTCACCGTCACGTTCAACGGCGAGATCTACAACTACCTGACCCTGCGAGACGAGCTGATCGCCAAGGGGCACACGTTCCGCTCGCGTTGCGACACCGAGGTCCTCGTCCACGGCTACGAGGAGTGGGGCGAGGCGCTGCCGGAGCGGCTCGCGGGGATGTTCGCGTTCGCCATCTGGGACGCGCGCAGGGAGCGGCTCCTCCTCGCCCGCGATCGGCTGGGGAAGAAGCCCGTCTACTACCATCTCGGAGCGGACCGATTCCTCTTCGGATCGGAGATCAAGTCGCTGCTCTGCGACCCGGCGGTGCCGCGCGAGCTCGACCGCGAGGCGCTCGATCTCTATCTCAGCGCGAGGTACGTGCCGGCGCCCGCGACGATGTTCGCGGGGATCCGCAAGCTGCCGCCCTCGTCCTCCGCGGTCTTCGAGAACGGGACGCTGAAGATCCGCCGGTACTGGAAGTGCGAGTTCCCCGACCACGCCGACGCGCGCAGCGACGACGAGCTGGCGCGCGAGCTGTGGAAGCGGCTCAAGGACGCCACCGAGGCGCGCCTGATGGCCGACGTACCGGTGGGGGTCTTCCTCTCCGGAGGCCTGGACTCGAGCTGCATCGCCGCACAGATGCTCGACCTGCGCAAGGAGCGCGGCGAGGGCGGCGTGAAGTCGTTCTCCGTCGGCTATCTCGCCGACGACGGCAGCTCCGAGCTGGACCAGGCCCGCCGGGTGGCGGCCGCGCTCGGGACCGAGCACCGCGAGGTGCTGGTCACGGCCGCCGACTTCCACCGTTTCCTGCCGGACCTGGTCTGGCACATGGACGAGCCGGTCGCGGACGCGGCCTGCGTCCCGCTCTACTACCTCTCCCGGAAGGCTCGCGAGGAAGTGGTGGTGGTGCTCTCGGGCGAAGGCGCCGACGAGGTCTTCGCCGGATACCCCATCTACCGGACGATGCTCGCGCTGGAGCAGCTGCGGACGTTCTCTGCCGCGGCTTCGTTCGCGCTCCCGTTCGTGACGCATCCGAAGGCCCGCAAGTACCTGCGCTGGGCCACGCTGCCGCTCGAGCAGCGCTACCGCGGCGTGTCCGTCGCCTTCACCGACGACGAGAAGGCGCGGCTGACCGGACTCCCCGCCTCGCGCGTCAGCGAGCGCCTGGTGCGCCGGCTCGCGCAGGAGTGGGCGGAGACCGAGGCGCTGCCGCCGCTGGAGCGGATGCTCGAGCTCGACCGGCGCGTCTGGCTGCCCGACGATCTGCTGGTCAAGGCGGACAAGATGACGATGGCGGCCTCGCAGGAGCTGCGGGTGCCGTTCCTCGACCACCGGTTGATCGAATGGGCGGCCGGGCTGCCCGCGCACGTGAAGCTGCGCGGCGGCACCGGCAAGTGGCTGCTCCGCGAAGCGGCACGCGCCCGGCTCCCGGCGGAGTGCACCGCGCCCGGCAAGCGCGGGTTCACCGTCCCGGTGGCGAACTGGTTCCGCAAGCAGCTGCACGCGCCCCTGCGCGAGGCGCTGCTCGCGTCGGATTCGCTGGCGCGCGAGCGCTTCGGCGACAAGGCCGTGCGGCGGCTGCTCGACGATCACCTGCGCGGGCGGAGCGACCGCAAGGAGGAGCTGTACTCCCTCTGGGTGCTCGAGCTGTGGCGCAAGCGATTCGAGGTGCGGGCGCCGAGCGCGCCGGCGCCGCGGGTGAGGACCATGCAACGAAAGGCGGGGACGGGGATGGGAGCGCTGACGGGGCGGGACATCGTGTGCTTCTCCAACGACTGGGACGGGGATCCCCTCTCGAAGATGCATGCGATGAAGATCCTGGCCCGCGAGAACCGCGTGCTCTGGGTCAACAGCATCGGGAACCGGCGGCCGACGGCCACCGCCCGCGACGCGAAGCGGATGCTGAAGAAGATCTCGGGCGCGGTGCAGGGATTGCGCGAGCGGCACCCGAACCTGTGGGTGCTCACTCCGCTGGCCATCCCCTTCTACGGCAGCGAGCTGGTCCGCGCCGCCAACGGCGCCCTCCTCAAGTCGCAGATCCAGCGCGCGATGCAGCAGCTCGGGTTCGACGACGTGATCTCCTGGAGCTTCTTGCCCAGCTCGGCGCCCGTCTCCGGCATGCTCGGAGAGTCGCTGGTGGTCTACCATTGCGTCGACGAGTTCAGCGCCTTCAGCGACGCGCCGGCGCACGAGATCCGCGAGCTGGAGCGGCGGCTGCTGCTCAAGGCGGACGTGGTGATCTGCTCGTCCGAGAAGCTGCGGGCGGACAAGGCCCGGGTGAACCCGAACTCGTATCTGGTCCAGCACGGCGTCGATCTGGATCACTTCGCGAAGGCGTACGACCCACGGACGCCGCTGCCCGAGGAGCTGAAGGGCGCGCCCGGCCCGATCATCGGGTTCTGGGGGCTGATCGCCGATTGGGTCGATCTGCAGCTCATCCGCCACGTCGCGGACGCGTTCTCCGGCGGGACCGTGGTGCTGCTGGGGAACTCGACGACGGACCTGAAGCCGCTGGATGGCGCCCGCAACGTCCGCATCCTCGGCCGCAAGCCGTATGCCGACCTGCCCCGGTACGCGAAGGCGTTCGACGTCGCCCTGATGCCCTTCCGGGTGAACGAGCTGACGCTGGCGGCGAATCCGCTGAAGGTGCGCGAGTACCTGGCGGCGGGCCTGCCGGTGGTCTCGACGGCCATTCCGGAGGTGGAACGGCTCGGCATCTGCCGCATCGGCCGGGACGCCGACGCCGTGGTCCGCGAGATCGCCGCCGCGATCGCCGCCGGCCCCGGGCCGAGCGAGATCCGCGCCGCGCACGTGCGCAGCGAAGGTTGGGAGGCGCGCGTCGCCGAGATGCAGGAGATCGTGGCCGCCGCGCTGGTCGCCCGCAAGAAGGCGGCGTGATGGATCTGTCGTACTACGGGTACCTGACGCGGACGATCCCGCCTCGGGAGATCGCCCGGGCGCTGGCCGTGCGCGCCCGGCGCGTGCTGCTCCGCGGAAAGCCGTTCTTCTTCGAGCCTGCCGCGCAGCGCGCCCCGATGGGCGTCAAGCCGCCTGCAGCGCTCTTTGGCGAGCTGACCCTACAGCCGGCGGCCGTGAAAGAGCTGCTCGAAGAAGCGGAAGCGGCGCGACGCGGCGAGCTGATCCTGTTCGGCCAGCGCAAGAGCTGCGGCACGCCGATCGAGTACCACCGCGACCCGCTGGCGCCGCACGTGACGTACGACCCGGAGGTCCCCGGAGAGAGCGTCGATCTCTTCCGGCCCGGCGCCGACGCGAAAGTGATGTGGGAGGTCGGCCGCCTCTCGCAACTCTTTCGCCTCGGCCAGGCGTACCGGATCACCGCTGACGCAAGCTGGGCCCGCGCGTGGGAGCAGGTCGTGCGCGAGTTCGACGCCGCGAATCCCACCGGCCTCGGCGTGCAGTGGGCCTGCGCCATGGAGGTGAGCCTGCGGGCGATGAACGTCGCGCTCACCTACGGGCTCGTCGCCGACTCCGTCGATCCGGCGTTTCCCGCCGAGCTGCTTGACCGGCACTGCACGTACGTCGCCGGCCACCTGGAAGAGACTGGAGCGATCCGGACCAACCACTACGCCGCCGATCTGACCGGCATCGTGATCGCGGGCGCGCTCTTCCCCGGGCTCCGGCACTGGCACGACGCGTTCGCGAAGAAGCTCTGGGACGAGATCGTCCGGCAGTGCCGCCCGGACGGCACCCACTTCGAGTCGTCCACCGGGTACCAGCGGTTGTGCGCAGAGCTGTTCCTCGCCGCCGTGCTTGCCGCTCGTGCCGCGGATCTCCCCGTGCCGGTTCGCGCGGAGCAGGCGGTCCGGGGGCTGTTCCGCAGTCTTGCGGCGATGCTGAAGCCGTCGGGCGAGATGCCGCAGATCGGCGATCTCGACTCCTGCCGAGGGTTGCCGCTCGCGTCGCGCGCCGCTCTGGACAGCTCGTTCCTGGCCGATGCGCAGGCGCAGGAGTGGGCGTGGCTCCCGTCCGCGCGCACGTTCGTCGCGCCGGCGCGCGAGAGCAGCGTTCTTCTCCCCGACGCCGGCATCGCCGTGCTCCGGTCCGGCGACGGCTGGCTCTGCTTGAGCGCCGGTCCGAACGGGCAGGGCGGCACGGGCGGCCACGCGCACAACGACAAGAACTCCGTCGAGCTGAGCTTCAGCTCCTTCGACGTGCTGGTCGATCGCGGCA
>DASREU010000396.1:0-2884 GCA_035651935.1 Myxococcales bacterium
ACCAACTCGCCGCGGGGACGGTGATGCACAACGACACGCTGTACACGCACGCCGCGCCGGAAACGCCTTGGGGCGGCGTCAAGTCGAGCGGGCTGGGCCGGGTGCACGGCAAGCACGCGCTGCGCGAGTTCTCCGAGGTCCGCCACGTGAACCTGGAGCGCATCAACTTCCCGGCCTTCTGGTACTACCCATACAGCAAGGCGGCCTGGAACACCGGCCTGCGCGTCTACCGCACCCTGCTCGGGCGCGGCATCGGCGGGCGGCTCAAGGCGCTCTTCGGGAAGCAGTGATGCGCGTCGCCTTCTGCGGGCTCGGCCAGATGGGCCGGGCGATGGCCGCAAACCTCGCCGCTTCCGGACACGAGGTCCGCGCCTGGAACCGCACGCCGGGAAAGACGCCGTCCGGCGCCCGCGAGAGCGCGTCGGTGCGGGACGCCGCGAGCGGCGCGGAAGTCGCCATCACCATGCTCGCCGACGACGGCGCGGTGGAGAGCGTCTCGCGCGAGCTTCTCGAAAGCCTTCCCGAGGGCGCGATCCATTGCGGGATGAGCACCGTCTCGATGGAGCTCTCGCGCCGGCTCGCGCGCGAGCACGCCGGGCGCAGGCAGGGGTACGTGGCGGCGCCGGTGTTCGGGAGGCCGGAGGCGGCGGCGGCAAGGAAGCTCTTCATCATCACCGGCGGCAAGCGCGAGGCGGTCGCGCGCTGCAAGCCGCTCTTCGAGGCGATGGGGCAGGGCGTGGTGGAGATGGGCGAGGTCCCGGAGCACGCGTCGCTGCTCAAGATCTGCGGCAACTTCGTCATCGCCTCGATGATCGAGATGTTCGGCGAGGCGTTCGTGCTCGGGGAGAAGGCCGGGCTCGATCCGGAGAAGCTCTCCGCGGCGCTCGCCCGGATCCTCTTCGCCGACGCGCCGATCCCCAAGGGCTACGCGGCGCGGATCACGGCCACGCAGTTCGAGCCGGCCTCGTTCGCCATGCCGCTCGGGCTCAAGGACGTGACCCTCGCGCTCAAGGCTTCGGAGGAGCTGCGCGCGCCGTTGCCGCTGGCCTCGCTGCTCCGCGATCACTTCCTCGCATCGCTGGCGAAGGGCCGCGAGAAATGGGACTGGGGCGGCATGGCCGCGGTGATCCGCGAGTCGGCCGGACTGCCTCCGCGGCGCGGTTGACATCCCCTTCCGCGGGAGCTACCAACCGCGCCTCTTTGTGCACGAGGGAGGCGGGCTTTGGCGACCTACGATCTCGCGATCATCGGCAGCGGTCCCGGCGGCTACGTCTGCGCCATCCGCGCGGGCCAGAACGGCCTGAAGACGGTGGTCGTCGAGAAGGACCCGCGCGTGGGCGGCACTTGCACGCTGCGCGGGTGCATCCCCACCAAGGCGGTGCTGCACAGCGCTGACGTCCTCGAGGATGCGCAGCACGGCGCCGCGATCGGGGTGAAGACCTCCGGCGTCGAGCTGGACATGGAGGGAGTCCGGAAGTTCAAGGAGGACGTCGCCAGCAAGTCGAGCAAGGGGATCGAGTTCCTCTTCCGCAAGAACAAGGTCGAGCGGCTGCACGGGCACGGCCGGCTCGCGGGCCCCGGCAAGGTCTCGGTCACCGCGCCGGACGGCAAGGAGCAGACGATCGAGGCGAAGCACGTGGTGATCGCCACCGGGTCCGCTCCGCGCCTGCTCCCGGGGATCACGCTCGGGCCCTCGGTGATGACCAGCGACGAGCTCCTGGAGAACGTCAAGGTTCCGAAGCGGCTGATCGTGCTGGGGGCCGGCGCGGTCGGCGCGGAGTTCGCGAGCGCCTACCGCCGCTTCGGAAGCGAGGTCACCATCATCGAGCTGCTCCCGCACCTGCTGCCGCTCGAGGACGAGGACATCTCCGCCGAGTTCGAGAAGGCGTTCCGGAAGCGGAAGATCAAGGCGCTCACCGCGGCGAAGCTCGAGAAGGTGGATGTCGCCTCGGGCGTGGTGAAGGCGACGGTCACCTCGGCGAAGGGGAGCGAGGTGCTGGAGGCGGATCTGTTGCTCTGTGCGGTCGGCCGGCGTCCGGTGAGCGAGGACGTAGGGCTCGACAGATTCCCCAACATCAAGGTGGAGCGCGGGTTCGTACTGATCGATCCGAAGACGCTGCTCACCGGCGAGAGCTGGGTCTCGGCGATCGGCGACGTCGTCGCCATCCCCGGCCGGCCGCACCCGCAGCTGGCGCACCTGGCGTTCGTCGAGGGCGAGTTCGTCGCCGACCGCCTGGCGGGAAAGAAGCCGCATGCGGTGAACTACGACCTGGTGCCCGGCGCGACGTACTCCGAGCCCGAGGTCGCGTCGATCGGCCTGACCGAGAAGGCGGCGAAGGAGCGCGGGTACAAGGTGAAGATCGGCACGTTCCCGTTCTCGGCGAACGGCAAGGCGCGGATCCTCAACCTGCCCGAGGGGATGGTGAAGGTGGTCGCCGAGGAGAAATACGACGAGGTCCTGGGCGTCCACATCATCGGCCCTCGCGCCACCGAGCTGATCTCGGACGCCTGCTCGCTCCTCAGGCTGGAGACCACCAGCGAGGAGATGCTGCACGTCATGCGGCCGCATCCGACGCTGTCGGAAGCGCTGACGGAAGCCGCTTTAGGCGTGCGCGGGAAACCACTCCACATCTAAGATCACTACCCGGGGAAGGATGTCGCGCCCTGGATGTTTCAACCCGTGCGCGGAGGCTCCGATGAGCGAATCGACGTCGTGGCGTCGGGGATTTACAGCCGGATTCGCAGTACTTGCGTTGTCGGTCGGGGGGCAGATCGCCACCCGGGAGCCCGAATCCCGGAGCAGCGCGTCCAGCCGGTCTTGCCCCTTGTCGCGGAGCCGCGTTTCCGAGCGGTGGACGGAGCGGGTCGAACCGCGCGCCGAGAC
>DASREU010000397.1:0-3404 GCA_035651935.1 Myxococcales bacterium
CGCCCCAGCGGAGATCCACCGCCAGATCGATGTGCTCGCGCCAGGGACGCACGGCCGCGGACGCGACCCATCGGCGAAGATCGGCGGGCCGGGTCGCATCCAGCACCGCGCCTCCGAGCGAAAGCCAGCGGACAGGCCGCACCAGCGCACCGAAGTCCCAGGCCGAATCCAAGAACGAGTCGCCCGAGAACCAGCGATGGACGGCGCCGATCGAAAGCTCTCCGAGGCGCAGCGCGCCGCCGACGCTCGTGCGCCGGTAGGAACACGGCGTCGGGCCTGCCGGAGAAACGGCGGGAGTGCAGGCCGTGTAGTTGTTGAGCCAGTCGAGCCCGAGACCGAGCGCGAGATGTCCGGTCCCGCCGGTCAGGTACAGCGCGTTCGCGTCCGCGGGACCCGTGCCCAGGTACCCGTTGTGCAGGAAGTCGAGCTCGAGACCGCCGAGGAACCCGAGGCCCGCGGGGTTGCCGCCGAGCGACGTCCCGTCATCCTGCAACGCGAATGATTGTCCCGGCGTCTCGGCCCCTTGCGTGCTGGGCCCGGTCCCTTGCCCGACGACCTGCGCGGCGCTGGCGAACGACGTCAGCGAGACAGCTATGGAACAGAGCAGAAGGCCCCGCATCACTCCTCCTCTACAAGAGCACCGGGTTGGACTACTCTCCCGACACCAGAGCAGCATCCCGGGGAGAACAACGCATGCTCGATCCCAAGACCATCCGCAACGTCGCCATCATCGCGCACGATGGTGCGGGCAAGACCGCCCTCACCGAGGCGCTGCTCCGCCACGACGCGCCGGCCAGGGCTTCGAAGGATGGTTCGACCAGCCACCTCGACGTGGATCCGGAGGAGGCCAAGCGGAACTTTACCGTCGCTACGCACATCACCTTCGCCGAGCACGAGGGAACGCTGCTCAACCTGCTCGATGCCCCCGGCTTCTCCGACTTCCTCACCGACGCGGACCGCTCGATGGCCGTGTGCGAGGGCGGGCTCCTGCTGGTCTCCGCGGTCTCCGGTGTGAAGCACCAGACGGAAGCGCACTGGGACATGGCCACGGAACGTTCGCTTCCGCTGCTCGCGTGCGTGAACAAGCTCGACAAGGACCGCGCCTCGTTCCTTCGCGCTCTCGACGACATCGAGAAGACGCTGAAGGCGAAGCCGGTCGCTCTGCAGCTTCCGATCGGCCTGGGGGACGGGTTCAGCGGCGTCATCGACCTGATCACCATGCGCGCGCACGCCTATACGCGGAAGACCGACGGAAAGTTCGGCGGGTTCACGCTGGAGGACGCGCCCGAGCAGCTGATGGCCGAAGCGAAGCGGCTGCGCACCCGGCTGGTGGAGGCGGTGGCGGAAACGGACGATTCGATGCTGGAAGCGTACCTCGACGGCAGGGAGCCTGGCGAGGAGGCTTTGATCGAGGGGATCGCGCATGCCGTGCTGGGGCGGCGTTTCCTTCCCGTGCTCGCCTGCGCGGCCCGGCCCGGCATCGGCGTGGACGACGTGGCTTCCGCGATCGTGCGGTACCTGCCGCCGCCGACGGTGCGCCGGGAGGTCAAGGGGAAGGACGCGAAGAACGGCGAGGTCACGCGCCCGGCGCAGCGCGACGCTCCGCTCACCATGCTCGCGTTCCGCAACACGGTCGACCACTTCGTCGGGCGCCTGACGGCCTGCCGCGTGTTCTCCGGAACCGTCCGGCACGGGACGGTGATCCTCAACCCGCGCACCGGCCACAGCGAGACGGTGCAGCACGTGTACCGGATCGACGGCAACCACAGCGCGGAGATCGCCGACGCCGGCGCCGGCGAGATCATCGGGCTGATGAAGCTCAAGGACGTGCACGTGGGCGACACGCTCTGCTCGAACGACGCGCCGCCGATCCGCCTGGAGTTCATGCCGCAGCCGCAGCGGGTGATCGCGTATGCGCTGAAGATCGACCGCGAGCAGGAGGAGAAGGTGGGAGTGGCGCTGCACCGGCTCCTGGAGGAGGACCCCTCGCTGGAGATGGTGCGCGACCCGGAGACGAACGAGACGCTGCTCAAGGGGATGGGCCAGGTGCACATCGAGGTGGCGGTGGAGAAGCTGAAGCGGAAGTTCGAGGTCGACGTGCACCTCGAACTGCCGCATCCCGCGTACCACGAGACCGTCACCGGGAAGGCGAAGGCGCAGGGCAAGTACAAGCGTCAGAGCGGGGGGCGCGGGCAGTACGGCGACTGCCACATCGAGCTGGAGCCGCTGCCGCGCGGGTCGGGGGTGCAATTCGAGGACGCGATCGTCGGCGGCGTCATCCCGCGAAACTTCATCCCTTCGGTGGAGCACGGCATTCGCGACGCGGCGAAGCAGGGGCCTCTCGGCGGGTTTCCCCTGGTGGATTTCAAGGTGCGGCTGGTCGACGGGTCGTTCCACACCGTCGACAGCTCCGACATGGCGTTCCGGATCGCGGGGTCGATGGCGCTGAAGAACGCGCTCGCCTCGGCCCGGCCGGTGCTGCTCGAGCCGATGATGCGGCTGGAAGTGGTGGTCCCGGACGAGATGCTGGGCGAGGTGATCGCCGACCTGACGTCCCGGCGCGGAAAGATCTTCGGGATGGAGCCGACCTCGAAGGGCACCCTGATCCACGCCCAGGCGCCCCATTCCGAGCTGCGCACCTACGCGCCGGAGCTGCGCTCCCTGACCAAGGGCCTCGGCTACTTCACCATGGACGTCCTCGGCTACGACGAAGTCCCCACCCACGAAGCCCAAAAAGTCCTCGCGCAGCGCGCCGCCGAGCAAGGCAAGGACGAGCCCAAGCCAACCCAGCCCGGCAAAGGCCGCGCCTGACCCCAGCCGAAATTGGCCCTGATCTGAAAACTCCGCGGGGGGGCGGAGCTGTGTTACAGACGCCGCAATGTCTGAACAGATGAGCATGTTCGGAGAGGGCGGGGGCGGGAAGAAGCGAAAGCGCGGAGGAGCCGGAGGGAACGGAGCTCCGCCGCCGCCGGCGGAATTGTCGGCGCCGCTGCACGAGGAGGCCCGGCGGCGGTACCTGAACTACGCGCTGTCGGTGATCACCTCGCGCGCGTTGCCCGACGTGCGCGACGGACTCAAGCCGGTGCAGCGGCGGATCATCTACGGGATGTTCCACGACCACCACCTCACCCACGAGGCCAAGTACCAGAAGTGCGCCAAGGTCGTGGGCACCATCATGGGCCAGTACCACCCGCACGGCGACGTCGCCATCTACGACGCGCTGGTGCGCATGGCCCAGGACTTCTCGCTGCGGTACCCGCTGGTCGACGGGCACGGCAACTTCGGCTCGCTCGACGGCGATGCCGCCGCGGCGATGCGCTACACGGAGTGCCGCCTGGCCGCCCTGGCGGCCGAGCTGGTGCAGGAGCTGGCGAAGCGGACCATCGACTTCCGCCCGAACTACG
>DASREU010000398.1:0-7286 GCA_035651935.1 Myxococcales bacterium
AATACGTCGTCGTGCCGCACGAAGCCGTCGCGCGCATCCCGGAGGGGTTGGGCGCCACGGACGCCGCGCCGCTGCTCTGTGCCGGCGTCACCACCTGGAATGCGCTTCGGAACAGCGGCGTCCGCGCCGGCGACACCGTCGCGGTGCAGGGGATCGGCGGCCTCGGCCACCTGGGGATCCAGTACGCCGCGCGCATGGGGTGTCGGACCATCGCGGTCTCGCACGGGGCGGAGAAGAGGGACCTCGCGCGTCAACTCGGCGCGCACGAGTACGTGGACACCGCGAGCGGCGGCGCCGCCGAGGGGCTGACGAAGCTCGGCGGAGCGGACCTCGTCCTCGCGACGGCGCCGAACAGCGAGGCCATCGCCGCGACCGTGGGAGGACTGAAGCCCCGCGGCAAGCTCCTCATCGTGGCCGCGCCGTTCGACGCGTTGAAGCTCTCGGCCTTGCCGCTGCTCAGCGGGAAGAGCATCGCCGGATGGCCGAGCGGCAGCGCCTTCGACTCGGAGGAGACCGTCGCCTTCAGCGTCCTCGCCGGGGTGCGGCCGCGCGTCGAAGTCTTCAAGCTCGAGCGGGCGGAGGAGGCGTTCACGAAGATGATGGAGAATCGCGTCCGCTTCCGCGCGGTGCTCACGCCATGAGAGAGGAGCGACGATGAAGCCCGTTTGCGCCGTCGTTGGGGTAGGTCCCGGAAACGGCGCCGCGTTCGCCCGCCGGTTCGCTGGCGGAGGATACGCGGTCGCCCTGCTCGCGCGCAGCACGGACCTGACCGGGAAGCTCGCCTCCAGCCTGGGAGACGCGCGCGCGTACGCCTGCGACGTCACCGACGCCGGCTCGATCGGGCGAGCATTCGACGGGATCCGCCGCGATCTCGGCGACCCGGAGGTCCTCGTCTACAACGCCGGATCGGGCGTCTGGGGCAGCATCGAGCAGGCCACGCCCGAAGAGTTCGAATCGGCCTGGCGGGTCAACGCGCTCGGAGGGTACCTCGCCTCGAAGCAGGTGATCGCGGCGATGAAGCGCGCCGGCCGCGGCAGCATCGTCTTCGTGGGCGCCACCGCCTCGCGGAAGGGAGGAGCGAGGTCCGCCTCGTTCTCCTCGGCGAAGGGAGCGCAGCGGAGCCTCGCGGAGTCGATGGCGCGCGCTCTCTGGCCGGCGGGGATCCACGTCTGCCTGATCGTCGTCGACGGCGTCGTCGATCTCCCGAGGACGCGGGAGCGGATGCCGGACAAGCCGGACTCGTTCTTCATCAAGCCCGCCGACGTGGCGGAGATCGGCTTCCAGCTTTCGCAGCAGGGCCGGTCTGCCTGGTCGTTCGAGGTGGAAGCGCGTCCGTTCGCGGAGACCTGGTAGGCCGCTCGCGAAGGCCGATCAGTCTCCGCGCCGCTTCCCGGAATGTCCCTTCGTCCGCCGGTGCGTCCCGCGCGCGATCGTCGCCCCTTCTCCAGTGGTCTTGGCGGCGACCGAGGCCTCGGCGTCCGGCTGGTCGAGCGGCGTATGGCGGCGGATCGCGAGCCACGCGTCCCACGCGTGCTTCCGCAGCGAGACCCAGGCATCGGTGAAGGAGTGGCCCCGGACGCTGGCCCATGCGCCGGACGACTGGCGCCGGATGCCGTTCCACGCCTCCGCCGGCGCCCGCCACCCGAGCGCCGTCGAACCCACGAGCCCTCCGACGAGCAGCGCGATGACGGCGCCGGTCGCGAGTCCGCGCAGCCCCCGCCTGCTTGCGCGCGGCGCACCGGACCGGGCG
The DNA here is from genome assembly GCA_035651935.1 of Myxococcales bacterium. Taxonomy (GTDB): domain Bacteria; phylum Myxococcota; class Myxococcia; order Myxococcales; family 40CM-4-68-19; genus 40CM-4-68-19. The sequence goes on from DASREU010000398.1 coordinate 1,751, forward strand.
GACCTTCGTGCCGGGGTCTCCGGCTCCGCCACCTCGGGCTCAGGCGCGAACTCCTCCGGCGCCGGAGCCCGGGTCGGCGGCAGCGGAAGCGACATGCGGCACCGCGCGCAGACGCCCTGATCCTCGGGATCGGATGGATAGAGGGCGCCACAAGCCGAGCACCCGACGACCGGAGCTGGTGGGTTCATGCCCGGGATGTTAGCGCCGGCGCCTCCCGGATTCGCTGCGCGCCGGTGCGAGGCAACCGCACTCCGGGGGATCGAGGTGTTGAGGTACGGCACCTCCGCAGCGAACCAGGACCTTCTGCCCACAGCGGACCGGATCTGTTTTTTTGCACGCCGCGCCCCGCGGCCCGCGCATCGTGGCTACACTGGAAGCGTGGACCCGGCGGCCCTGCAGCAGCTTCGGGAACAGAGCGGGCTGCGGCTCGACAAGGAGGGCCGCTTCTGGCACCGCGGCGAGCTGGTCGAGCACGCGCGGACGGCGGCGGTGCTGCACCAGGGCATCCACCGGGCGCCGGACGGGCGCTGGGCCACGCGCATCGGCAAGGAATGGGGATACCTCGACGTGGAGGATGCGGCGCTCTGGATCCGCCGCCTGGAGCCGCAGGGGAACCGCCTCCGCGCTCAGCTCGCCTCCGGCGAATGGGTCGACCTCGATCCCGCCACGCTCGCGGCGGGCGCCGACGATGCCCTCTACGCCCGTGTCCGCGGGGAGCGCGCCCGCCTGACCCGCGCGGCCCAACTCTCCCTCAGCGACTCGCTCCGCCAGGACCCAACCGGCTTCCTCCTTCAACTCGCCAACGAAAGCTTCCGGATCGGCCACGATCCCGGCCCCGAACCCGTCAGGTAATTACGGGGACACGCACAAATTTGCCCGGCCGCTGCGGCGCAAAAAAAAGAACGCGTATCGTGTCCCCGCTTCAGTCGTCCTCGGGAAGGTCTACGCGGGGATCGGCATTGCCTGGCAGGTAGAAGACTTCGTCGAGGATGAGGCCGTGCGCAGGAGCGGTGGGGCCGGCGCGCGTGCGGTCGCGACCCTCGAGCAAGCCCGGGAGCGAATCCGGGGCCCGGCGCCCGTGGGCGATCTCCACCAGCGTGCCCACGATGTTGCGAACCATGTGCTTGAGGAATGCCGTCGCCTCGATCACGAGGCGGATGTGCGCCCCGCTCTGCTCGATGCCCAGCCTGCGGATCTCGCGGACGGTGGTGCGCGCGGGGCAGTCGGCGGCGCGCAAGGCGGAGAAGTCGTGCGACCCGAGCAGCGCCGGCGCCGCCTTTCGCATCTTCTCCACGTCGAGCGGACGGCGGATCTCCCAGACGCGGCCACGCTGCAGCGGCGAGCGGACCGCGGTCTGGAGGATGGTGTACGCGTACCGCTTGCCGCGCGCCCAGCGCCGCGCATCGAACCCCTCCGGCGCAATCTCCGCGTTCACGCAGGCCACGTCCGAGGGCAGGAGCGCATTCAGCCCCGCCGTCCACGCCTTGAGCGGCAACTCGCGCGAGGTCCGGAGAGAGGCGATCTGCCCCCGCGCATGCACTCCGGCATCCGTCCTGCCGGCGCCGGTGATGCGGATCCGCTCCGCGCAGAGCCTCTCGATCCCCTTCTCCAGCTCCGCTTGCACGCTCCGCCCGTTGGGCTGCGTCTGCCAGCCGACGAAGCCGCCGCCGTCGTACTCCAGGGTGAGCTTGAGGCAGGTCACTTCGAGTCGTCTTGCACCTTCACCGTCGGCTTCGACGACGTCTCGGTGAACGCGTACCGCGCGAGCAGCTCGTTGAGGTTCATGGTCTGCAGGCCGCCCGACTTTCCGCCGGACGGGAGGAAGAGGATCTGCTTCCCGTTCAGCGCATCCGCGACGCTCAGCTTCACCATCGTGCGCCCGCCCGCGCCGCTCATCGCCAGGTTCGTCTTGGCGATGCCCTGCGCCCGCGCCTTCTTCTCCGCCAGGATGGCTTCCGCTTCCCGCTGCGAACGGAAGTAGTCGGCATCCGCGTGCAGCTTCACCTGATCGAGCGCGCCGCGCGCGGTGGCGATCTTCTGCGCGACCTGCCCCTTGGCCGTCTCGAGATTCCGCAGCGCCTCCTGCTGCGCCGCATGTCCCTCGCTCACCATCCGCTCCGCGGTCTGCTCCGCGAGCTTCTTGTCGTGGATCACCCGCTCGTACTCCGGGTGGAAATGGTGCTCGCCGAGGATCACCCGCTCGACGATCACTCCCTCCGGCGCCAGCACCTTGGCGAGCATCTCCCGCGCCTCCTCGGCCTTCTGGAAGCGCTTGTCGGAGACGTAGTACTCCTCGCTGGTCATGGTGTTGAGCACGTCGCGCACGATGCTCCTGCAGGCGGGGCGCACCAGGTTCTCCTTCACTTCCTCGGTGGAACCGCCGACGTGCTCGAGGATCCAGGGCGTCTTCGCGGTGTCGATCCGCCAGGCGACCGTGACGTCGACCGCGATGTCGTTGCCGTCGTGGGTCTTGAACTCCACGTCGTCGGTCGCGCTCGGCCGCCCGCCCTTCTGGAGGGTGCGGACCATGCCCAGGTTCTGCAGCGCGACGTTGTAGACGTTCCAGTCGGTGATGAAGGCGGGAAAGAAGTACGTGGCGCCCGGCGGGTAAGTCTCCGGCTGCACCCCGGCCTTCCCCAAGAGCGTGATCTTGCGGGTGAGCACGCCCACTTCGGTGGAGTCCGTGTTGTGGAACGTGCACCCGGCGGTGAGCGAGAGCAGCAACGCGATCTTGCGCATGGTCACTCCTTCACGTCGAAGCGCTTGAGCAGCATCTTCAGATCGAGTGGATTCATCCCGCCCTCGCCGTCCGTGGGAAGGACGATCACCCGCGTGCCCTTCAACGCATCGGCCATCCGCAACCCCACCATGTTCTCGCTCCCGAGCCCGCGCAGGGCCTGGTTCTCCAGCTCGGTGCCCTTCGCCTCGGCGAGCTTCACCAGCAGATCTCCGTCGGCCGCCTTCGTGCGCCTGTACAGGTCGGCCTGTGCTTCCAGCTTCTTCACCTCGGCCTCGCCGCGCGTCAGCTCCACCTGCACGGCCGCCGCGCCCTCGGCGATGATCTTGTTCTTCGCCGCGGCCGCCGTCGCCGACTTCGCTTCGGCCTCGTTCTTGTAGACGGTCTGGTCCTGGATCTTCCGCTGCTCGATGGCCTGCTGGTAGCGCTGGTCGTAACTGTAGCGGCGGATCAGGACCTGGAGCACCTCGATGCCCTTGTCCCTCAGCTCCACCTCCACGGCCTTCTGCGCCGCGTGCGCCTTCGCCACCCGCTTGTCCCCGCGGTAGAAGTCCTCCGCGTCCAGCTCGCCGAGCGCGCGGCGCAGATCCTGCTGCGACCTTGGGATCACCGCGCTGTCCTCGAAGAGCCGTCCCGGCCCGATGGTCTGCATCACCTTGAGCGGATCGGCGATGCGGTAGAGGACGGTGACGTCCACCTGCACCGTGTAGCCTTCGCTGGTCTGGATGTTCACGCCCGGCGCCACCCGGTGACCTTCCAGATCCTCGCTCGCCTCGTTGTGCGAGTTGCTCAGCTCGAGCACCTGGACCCGGAGGGGGAACCGGTGCATCGTCTCCCCGACCCCGACGTAGTGCAGGCCGGTCCCGTACACGTTGGGATCGATCCCTTTGCCGAGCCCGAGCTTGATCTGCTTCACCCCGGCCTCGCCGGGCCTCACGTAGGTGGTGCAGGAGCTGTAGCTGAAGAGCAGGACGACGATCAGCGCCCCGAACACCCACAGCACACGCGCTTTCTTCCCCTGCGGCACGTTCACACGCGGAACGTTGAGCTCCACTTCAACCTCTCTCTCGCGCCGCGATCGCCGGCGCCTCTGCGAGTTCGGAAGCCATCCCCAGCGCGCCCGTCAGCTCGGACAGCGGCCGGTACTTGTCGAGCGTCTCGCTCGCGTGCCGCAGATCCTCGATCAGCGCTTCCAGCTTCTTGCGCCAGCGCCGCCGGTGCAGCCACATCACGGCGTCCGGGAACAGCGGGCCGAGCACGAGCAGCAGCGCCGGAAACCATTTCGCCTGGATGGGGATGTACGGCACCTCGACGCAGATGATGCCGAGGACGAACCCGGCGAGGGCGAAGGTTGCGCGCGCGATCAGGTCGCCGCCCCGCCAGATGCCGTAATCGCGCTTCGCCAGCTCGAGCTCGGCGCTCGCCAGCGCCGCGTAGCGCGGGACGAGGATCTCGTCGAGCGCGCGGCGCACCCGCTGCCAGTATCCGGCGTCGTCGATCCCCAGCTCGCGGAGCTGCTTCTCCATCACCTGCAGCTCGCCCTCCGCGTCCTTGCGCAGCGCCGCCTCCACCGACGGGGACCATTCGCGGAACCCGGGCCGGCGAAGCTCGAATTGCTCGAGGAGGAAGTGCCCAACCGCCGCAAGGCGGTACTTCTCGGGAACCATTCCGGCTTTCTAGCACGCGCCCCGGGGTACGGTCCGCAAGCGCCGTCAGAGGCGCGTGGCACCCGCTTCCTCTGCCCCTTATCCTTGGAATGTGCTCGTCGTCTACGACGCGGATTGCGGCGTCTGCCAGGCCTCGGTGGCCTGGGCGAAGAAGCGCGACCATCGCGGCGTGCTCCAGTTCGTCGGCAACGACGTGGCGGAGCTGCCGGCCGGCGTCTCGCGGGACGAGACCGAGCACACCATGGTCGTCCTGGACGGCTCGGAGAAGCTGGTGCGCGCCGCGGGCGTGGCGCGGATCCTCCGCGAGCTGGGCGGATGGAGGGTGGCCGGCGCCATCCTGCGCGCGCCCGGGATGCGGCGGCTGGCAGACTGGGGCTACGACAGGTTTGCCGAAAACCGGCACCGGGTCTCCGCGGCCCTGGGGATGCGCGCCTGCCAGATCCCGGAAAAGAAGGCGTAGCTCACCGCAGCTGCTTGGCGCACCCTTCGGAGAGCTCGCTCTGGTGCTGCCGCAGGCACTGCACGATCCGGCCGCCGCCGGCGTTCACGTCCTTGCAGAACTTCTGCGCGTCGGCGCGGCAAGCGCGCATCGCCTCGCGCCGCTCTCCGCGCTCCTCGATCGCGTGCTCGAAGAAGTCGCGGCACGCGGCGGAGACCTCGTCCTTGTGCTGCTGCATGCACTGGTGACGCTCCATGCCGGGCTTCGTCCCGGGGCAGAGCTTCTGCACGTCCGCCTCGCAAGCGTTTGCCCCTTCGCGGAACCGCGCGATGTTGCCCTTGCAAGCCGGCGAGAGCTGGTCCTTGTGCTCTTTCAGGCAGGCGGCGATGCGGCCCTCCCCGGGCTCGACGCCGGGACAGAGCTTCTTCGCATCGTCCATGCAAGGGTGCTGTGCGGCCTGGGCAAGGAGAATCGCGAGCAGGAGGGTCATGGTTCCGCCTTGGCGAGCGAACGGATCGCCGCCGTGATCGAGGGGAGCTGCGGCACCGACGCCATCTCCAGCGCGTCGGCGAGCCCGATGCCGGGAACGTGCGCGCCCGCGAGCAGCCGGGGCGGCGCGACCAGCTCGTAGAACAGCTCCTCCACCGTGCGCCGGATGAGGTGCTCTCCGAAGTTCGTGATCTCGGTGTCCTC
>DASREU010000399.1:0-3639 GCA_035651935.1 Myxococcales bacterium
GGATCGGCGTCATCAATGGATCTCGAACTTGGTCGCGAGGCCATAGGCGCGCAGCCGCTCCGCCGCGCTCGAGCTCACGCTGCCGTCGGCGGCGATCAGGTAGCGGCCGCCGTGGGGCTCGCGCGGGGCCGCGGGGAGGAATCCCGCCGCGACCAGCGCCTGGACCGATCGCGGCACGACCCCTCTCGCTTCCCGGTACCGGCGGGCCGCGTCCTCGATGGCGCGGAGGTCGCGCTCCATGTGCAGCGCGTCGACGCGTTCCTGCCACTGCTTGCGCGTCTCCTCCTCGTTGGCCTGCGCCAGCATCGCCTCGGCGAGCGAGGTGGCGACGTCCAGCTCTCCGCCTTGCGCCGCGAGCCGCGTCGCGAGCAGCCCCACCCAGGGCGGCGCGTGCGGCTGCTTCGCGGCGACGGAGAGGCTGCGCGCGGCGGCGGAGAAGTCGTGCAGGTAGTACGACTGGAGGAAGCCGAGCAAGAATCCCATGTGCCAGTCGTCAGGCCGCTCGCGGAGGCCTTTCTCCAGGAGCTGGACGGCGTTGAGCACGCCGTAGACCTTGCCGTCCATGGTTTCGTGCGGCAGCGCCGCGCCGACGAACCGGTAGGCGCCCGCGAACTTGGGATCCACCTCCACCGAGTACGAGAGCAGACGGTAGAGCCGGCGATCGAGCGGCCCGGCCACCTCGGGCGTCATGTCGCCGTGCCTCTGCGGCAGGATCTGGATCGCCTCGAGCAACGTGAGATCCGCCAGGAGGGAGTGGAAGCCGAACGAGAGGGCCTTGGCAATCTCGCCGGGGATCGGCGGCACGTCCAGTTCGTCCTCGATGTCCGCCGGCACGTGCCGCTGCGCGGAGACGCGCAGGACCCCGGCCGCTGCGACCGCCAGCGCGAAGAGGAGAGTCGCCGCGGGTGCGCGGAGGAAGACGGGCACCGCGCGATAGTAGCAAGGGGGGCCATCCGCACCAGAAAAGAAAGCGGGGATGGCCCCTCCCGGCCATCCCCGCTTCCTTCACTGCGAAACTGCGCTTACAGGTTGACGTCGTTCTGGTCGTTCGCCGGCTCGCCCGACGGGTTGTTCGCGTCGGCCGTGCAGTTACCCGAGGCCGTGTAGACGCGCGAGGAGCTCGAGATGCTCCACTGGTCGGTCGTCGGGTCGGCGTCGACGTTGCCGATCGCGCTGGCGATGAACGCGGTCGCCGGCGTGCCGGTGATGCCGGCCACGCCGTTCGGGCTGCCGCACACCGTATCAACGTACGTCTGGGCCAGGGCGGTGCCGTACTTGAACGTGTCCACGCCGACGCCCGTGAAGGTGGTCGCCTGGGGGATCGTCGAAGCGCTCCGGTCCTCGATCGTCCCGGTGCCGGTGAGGAAGTACGCGTACCGGTTGTTGCGCTCCGGCTCGAAGCCCACTTCGCCGGTCAGCGTGGAGAAGCGGTCCTTCTCCTGGAAGAACGCCTTCTGGGCGGTGAAGATGGCCTTCAGGTTCGCCTTGGCTTCGCTCTGCTTCGACCGCGCCTGGAACTTGATGAAGTTCGGGATCGCGATCGCCGCAAGGATACCGATGATCGCGACGACGATCATCAGCTCGATGAGCGTAAAGCCCTTCTGGACAAGCTTCTTCATTGGGGTTCTCCGTAGGAAGACGACGGACGAGGTTAGAGCAAGCCTCGGGCCACGCAAGAAAATGTCTCCTTCCGCAACCTTGGGTGCGCGGGCCGGCCCGGGGAGCGACAGGATCTGTCCGGGGCTGACAGAATTTGTCAGCCGGGTTGCACCGACCTCCGACGACCGATGGCTACCCCCGCCAGCGCCGCGGCGGCTGCGGCCGCCAGCACGAGCCCGGGCATCAGCCCCGCCGGGATGAAGCGAAGCTCGACGGTCGCGGGCCCCGGCGGCAGGATCACCCCCACCGCGGCGAGATCGACTTCGGCGACCTGCGCGGGGCGGCCTTCGATGGTCGCCCGCCATCCGGGATCGAAATGCTCGCCGACGACCAGCAAGCCCGGACCCTGGGCCCGGACCCGCATCCGGTCGGACGCCGTCCGCTCCCACTCCCCTTCGGCCGCCGTTCCCTCGATCTCCGGGGGAACCGCGCCGCGCACGACCGCCTCGCGCCGGACGTCGAACGACGGGGCCTCGATCCGCGAAAGCCCTTCGTCGATGGAGCCGACACGCAAAGCGCGCGCGACGACGAACGCGCGGGACTGGAGGGCGAACTCGCCGACCCAGTAGCCGCGCCCGACGCGGTGGAAGTTGTGCTCGCGAGCGGAGCGCGTGGTGAACGAGGCGGGCATGTCCACCACGAACCGCACGCCGAAGAGGTTGAAGTAGGTGCGCGGGACGGCGACGATCCCCCGGACGTAGCCGGGATCGCTCGCGCTGAAGTAGGGCGACATCCCCTCGATCTCCGCCACCGAGTTGAACTGCGGGAGCAGGGCCTGCGACATGCTGGCGGTCACCGCCGCGCGCGGAGACATGCCGCGCAGCCAGAGGGGATCCTTGTCGTTGACGAAGAGGCGCCAGCGGCCGGGGCTGGGACCCGCCCGGGCGCGCAGACGTTCGGCGAGGTCGAACGGTCCGCGGACGACGCGCAGAGGCGCGCTGTACAGGAGGCCTCCGCAGGAGGCGAAGACCGAAGCCGCGCAACAGACCGCTCCCAGGCCCGCCGCCGGCACCTGCCGGGACCAGCGCCAGAAGGCGACCAGGGCCACGACCGCTGACAATCCCGCGCAGTCGAAGAGGCCCGCGGCGGCCTCGCGCCAGAACCCGAAGGCGAAGAGCGGAGCATGCGTCTTGCCGTACGCGGCGAGCGCATTCGCGAGCTGGAGATTGTGCCCGCGGATGAAGAGCGTGCCGGCTCCCGCGGCGACGGCGAGGAGCAGCGCGGCCGCGCCGAGGCGGAAGGCGGCGCGCCGGGTGCCCGCCAGGGCGACGTCGATGCCCAGCGCCGCGGCGAGCGCGAAGAGCAGCGACGCCGGCGCCGTGAGCTTCTCCGCGAACCGGAAGATCCCGGCCAGCGGGACCGCTGCGAAGAGGATCCGGTCGATGCCGAACGCCGCGCCGGCGGACGCGAGCGCGAGCAGGGCCGCTCCGGCGAAGAGCAGCGCCCCCTTGCGCCGTCCGAAGGCGCCGGCTGCGGCGAGGAGAAGCGCGGGCGCGCCGATCACGATCGAATCCGCGAAGGCGGCGCTCCCTTCGGTGAAGTACTCCGTGTAGGTGGAAGCGACGGTCTGCGCGCGCTCCAGCACCTCGGGGGCGTCGTCGAACGCGCGCGGGACCAGCAGCCCGACGAGCCGCAGCGGATGGTTGGCGAACGCGACGCGCTCGCGCTCGGAAAGCGGGGCGCCGCGATCGCTGCGCCGCAGCTCCACGACCGCCGGGAACACCGCCGGGGCGGAGAAAGCGACGGCGAGAAGGCCGCAGCTCGCGACGCGCAGGAGGCTTCGCACCACAGCCCGCGGATCCGGAATGGCGAGCGCCAACGCCCACGCTCCCGAGAGCAGCCCGGCGATCAGCATCGCTTGCGGCTCGCCGGCGTACGCGATCAGCGCCACCGCGGCGCCGCCCCAGGCAAAGCGACCGAGGGAAGGCCGCTCCACGTATCCGAGCACCGCGTCGATCGCGATCGGGACGCTCCCGGCGC
>DASREU010000400.1:0-5168 GCA_035651935.1 Myxococcales bacterium
GGGTGTCGCTCGCCGCCGTGGTGCTCGTCGCAGGCGGATACACGCTGGTGTACGGACCGCGGCCGCTGGTGCTGGTGTGGCTGGCGCTCTTCGCCCTGCAGAACTTCCAGCGGGCGCGGGCTGCCAGCGCGCAGCCGGGAATGCCCGGCGCGGCGGCCGCTCCGGCGGAGGACGCGACGGAGCGCGCGGACGTCCATGCGGCCATGGAAGAGGCGCGCACGGCGCTCCTCCGCCGCGACTACGACTCCGCCCTGGCCGCCGCCGCCCGGCTCGACGGCGCCGGCGGCCCCTACCGGCAGGCCGCCGGACTGAGACTTCGGGCAGGCGTCGAGCTCGCGCGGGGCGACAACGAGTCGGCGGCGATGTTTGCCGGACAGAGCTATTCCATCTGGCAGAGCGCCGATGCGGCAGTGGTGGCCGCGCGGGCAAACCTGCGCGCCGGGGCCGAGGATCGGGCCCGCAACTGGCTGCGCAGGGCGCTGGAGGCGGGCGCGCCCGCCGCGGCGGTGCGGGCGGACCCCGAGCTCGGTTCGATCGCCGCCTGAATTGCCTACATTTCCATTCATTTCCTAAGTATTGAAAAATTGACTCCACTCCGGAGCCGCCCCGATAACCGGGGGACCGCGCCTCCGTGGCGCGACGGAGGGGATCTTCGTGACTCTCGCTCGCAAGGTCGTGGCCGGCGCCATCGTCGTGCTCATTTCCGCGTGTTCCGGCTCCTCCGCGTCGCCGTCCGCCGGCAGCGTCGGGGTGATCGCAGACGTCGCTTCGTTGGCGAACAATGGCGCGCTCGCGCACGTCACCGCCATCGTCACCGACGCGAAGGGAGCACCCGCGACCGGATCGGTCATGTTCACCGCCTCGGGCGGAAGCGTCAACGGGACCGGCACCCTCACCGCGACCGCCACTCTCGACGTCGACGGCCACGCGGTCGTGAGCTACGCCTGCGACGTCGCCGTCGACCCGGCCCACTGCGGCGCCGGAACCGTGCTGATCACGGCGGCGTGGTCGAGCGTCACGAACGGGACGCACATCGCCCTGCAGGGCGCCGGCGGCTCGGGGAGCGACGCCGGGACGACGATCGATGCGGGCACTCCTCCGGACGCAGGCCCCGTGGTGGTCGGCCCGGTCGGCCCGCCGGCCGCCGTCTTCGAAACCGCCGCCGCTCCTGCCCTCCTCGGCATCAAGGGATCCGGCATCCAGGAGACCGGTGTGATGAGCTTCACCGTCACGGACGCCAGCGGCAGGGGCGTCTCCGGCGTCACCGTGAACTTCGCACAGACCCAGCCGGCGTTGGTGACGCTCGCGAACGCCACCGGCGTGACCGTCGCGGACGGCAGCGTGAACGTCTCCTACAACGCGGGCTCGCAGGTCGGCATCAGCGCCATCACGGCGACGGTCGCCAGCACCACGATCACCGGCTCGCACCCGATCGCGGTCCGCGGCGCCAAGCCGTCCGCATCCGGATTCTACTTCCGCTGCAACCGCATCAACCTCCCCGTGTACACCACCACCCTCGAATACGAGACCACGAGCTGCGTGGTGCGCCTCGCCGATCGCTACGGCAACCGGGTTGGAATCGCGACTCCCGTCAGTTTTGCTGCCGAAGCCGGCGCGATCAGCGCGAGTGCGGTCACGAAGCCCTTCGACTTCGCGAACCCCACCGATCCGGATGAAGGCAGCGTGACGGTCACCTTCTCCAGCGACATGGGGACGGGCTTCAGCCCTGCGGAGACCACGCCTTTCGCGGCGGACCCGACCCAGTTCCCCAAGCCGCGCCTCGCCGAGCCCTTCCGCGGAGGGGCGAATCCGCGCGACCAGCTGGTCACGATCATCGCGATGGTCCGTGGAGAGGAAGCGTTCGTGGACAGCAACCTCAACGGGCAGTACGACCCCGGCGAGCTGTTCGTCGATCAGGGCGATCCCTTCGTCGACTCCAATGACGACAACCTCTATGACCCCGCCACGGAGCCCCGTTTCTGCGGAGGCGCCGATTGCGCGACGTATCACGGGCCGAACGGCGTCTGGGACTCCGACCGGACGCTCTGGGTGCCGACGTGGGAAGTGTTCACCGCCGTCGGCGACCCGATCATCAGCGCCTGGGCTCCGAGCAGCTGCCTGGACTACATCGACAACAACGTGGCGAATCCGAGTCTCTCGACCGCGACGGTCAAGGTCCTCGATCCCTGGTTGAACATCCCCACGATTGGAACCACGTTCAGCGCCGCGCTGACGGCATCGCAAGGATCGCTGAAGCTCACCACCTTCGGCGGCACCGGCGCGATGCTCGACAATCTCGGGTCCATGGATTTGAGCTGGGAGAAGGTGTCGGCTGCAAACCCGGGCCTGCCCTGCACGGTCGCCAACACCGTCAACGGCGCCTGCAAGATGCTCAGCGAATTCGGCGGCTGGGACGACGGATCGACGATGGCGCTCGAGGTCGCGAACTCTGGCAAGACGCCTGCAACGGCGGCGCCGGGTCATGCCTGCGGCGCCAGCACCGCCGGTACCCATGTGGCCGGATTCCAGGTCGACGTCAGCGTGAAGGGTCCGAACGCTTCCACCGTCGGTTCGACCGGCGGCACGTACGGGTACTGATTCCGACGAGGATGCGCCCCGCTCCTGCTCGCCGCAGGGGCGGGGCGCTCGCGTTTTGTCTCCTTGACCGGAGCGTCCTCGCGAAGCATCTTCCGCGGCCCGATGCGGTCCCGACGCGCAGAATTGTTCCCGCAGGCCAGCGACGCCGAGTGGCGCGACTGGCGCTGGCAGCTCCGCAACAGCGTGCGATCAGCCGCGGACCTCTCGCGCTACCTGGAGCTGACCGAGGACGAGCGCCTCGGGTGCCTCGAGACCCGCGACGTCTTCCGCCTGGGCATCTCGCCCTACTACCTGACCCTGATCGATCCGCAGCACCCGTACTGCCCGATCCGGATGCAGTCCGTCCCGGTGCGCGCGGAGGCGCGGATCGCTCCCGGCGAGCTGCGCGATCCCCTCGGCGAGGATCGCCACCGGCCTTTGCGCGCGATCGTGCACAAGTACCCGGACCGGGTGCTCCTGCTCGCCGTCGACCATTGCTCCGTCTATTGCCGGCACTGCACGCGCCGGCGGATCACTTCCGGCGACGAGGGCGGCATCTCCCGTGAGGAGCTGCAGGAGGCCGTCGGATACCTGCGCGCGCATCCGGAGGTCCGCGACGTCCTGATCTCCGGCGGAGACCCGCTGCTTCTCTCCACTGCGCGCCTGGTCGAGCTGCTCGAGCAGGTCCGATCGGTGCCGCACGTGGAGATCGTCCGCATCGGCACCCGCATCCCGGTCTGCCTTCCCATGCGCGTGGACGCCGAGCTGGCTCAGGCCCTGCGCAGGTTCGCTCCGCTGTTCGTGGTCACGCACTTCAACCACGCCAAGGAGATCACGAAGGAGGCGCGGGAGGCCTGCGAGCTGCTGGTCGATCGCGGCATTCCCGTGGAGAACCAGGCGGTGCTCATGCGGCGCGTGAACTCCAGCGCGCGCGCGATCAAGGACCTGATGCAGAAGTGCCTGACCATGCGCGTACGCCCGTACTACCTCCACCAGATGGACGTCGCCGAGGGCCTCGAGCACCTGAGGACGCCCCTCGCCCGCGGCGTCGAGATCCTCCGCGAGCTGCGCGGCTGGACCAGCGGCCTCGCCGTCCCGCACCTCGCCGTCGACCTGCCGGGCGGCGGGGGGAAGGTGACCGTGCAGCCGGAGTACGTCGTGGAAAAGCGCGCGCACGAGACCGTGTTCCGCAACTACCGGGGCGAGCGGTTCGCCTACCCCGAGCCGCGGGAGACCGACTGCAGCGTGCCGTACGACGAGGTCTTCTACGGCGCGGAGCAGACGGCTGTGCCGCGCCTGCGGGTGCTCCCGTGATCTCGCAGGTCCTCGAAGCGGTGGCGCTCTGGATCCAGGGCGTGATCTCCGCGATGGGCTACGGCGGCATCGCCGGGCTGATGGCGATCGAGAGCGCCTGCATCCCGCTGCCCTCGGAAGTGATCATGCCCTTCGCCGGCAGCCTGGTTCCGCTGCGCTTCACCCTCTTCGGCTGCGGGCTGGCCGGCGCGATCGGCTGCGTGGCCGGCAGCATCCCCGCCTACTACCTCGGCGCGTACGGCGGCCGCCCGCTGATCCTCAAGTACGGGCGCTACATCCTGCTCTCGAAGGAGCACCTGGACTGGGCCGACCGCTTCTTCGCCCGCCGCGGCGACGTGACGGTGTTCGTCGCCCGCCTGCTTCCCGTGGTGCGCACGTTCATCGCTTTTCCCGCCGGAGTGGCGCGGATGCCGATGGGCAAGTTCGTCGCCTATACGTTCGCCGGATCGTTCCCCTGGTGCCTCGGACTGGCCTGGGTGGGGATGAAGCTCGGCGAGCACATCGACGAGCTGAAGCCCTGGTTCCATCGCTTCGATGCGGTGCTCGTCGCCGTCGGGATCGTGGCGGTGGCGTGGTTCGTCCGTAAACAGCTCAAGTCGCGCCGCGCGCTCTCCTGAGTCCGGGCGCTTCCGCGGCTGGGAACTTGGGTGCCCATCCCGGGGCGGAAATCCGGGGGACCGCGATGGCCGTCCACTTGCACCGCTCTCCTGCGGACGCGGGCGGGGGAGGGGCGGATGGCGGCTGGGCGGGTCGGGGTGATCGTCGCGCTGGCGGCGGGGATCGGGTGCGCGCACGTCGGCGCGTCGCGTCCGGACAGGCCGGTGCTTGCCGCGGGAAAGTACGCGGTCGAGTCGATCCGCTCGCGCGCGCAGCTCGACGGGCAGGACCAGCTGATCGAGATCACCGAGGCGGGCACCAAACTCACCGACGCCAACGGCGCCGAGCACGTGCTCAGCGAGCGCGGCGCGCTGGTGCTCGAAGAGAACGGTACATGTAGACTGGCGCTCGCGGTCTCCGTCGACGGCGAGGAGCCGGGCATCTCGGACCGGCCGTGCAGCTGGCGGGTGGAGGGCGATCAATTCCACCTCGGCGACGCGAGCGGCGCGGGACCGAGGACGGTGTACACGGTCACGAGGAGCAACGGTCGCGTGGTGCTCGAAGGCGTCAGCGACGTCGATGCCCAGGGGAACGTGGTCGCCGATGCGCATGGCGAGCGCATCGTGCTCGTGGAGCGCGCGCCGCAATACGCCGGGCGATCGGCCGACCGCACTTCCGAA
>DASREU010000401.1:0-30818 GCA_035651935.1 Myxococcales bacterium
ACAAGCACATGGTTCCGTTCCCCACCACGACCGATCTGTGCGTCAAGTGTCACGAGGGGTTCAAGCGATGATCGCGCAACTCGCGCTCGTGCTCGCCGCAGCGTTGCCGCTCGATCCGGCGTCTTCCGGGTATGCGGACGAGAAGGGCGTGATGCTGCGCAGCCCCGAGGGCGTCGCGTGCACCGACAGCGGCACGGTCGTCGCGGCAGATACCGGCAACGGCCGCCTCGTCCTGTTCACGTTTCAGGACGGCAAGCTGGTCGCGGGTCGCGACGTGCGTGCGCCGGAGCTGGGGCGTCCGATCCGGCTCCAGCTCGACTCGAAGGGCAACGTGCTTGCGCTCGACGGGAAGGGCCGGCGCATCGCGCGCATCGGGGCCGGGGGCGCGTTCGCGGGCTTTCTGCAGCTTGCCGGGATTCCGCAAGCGAACGGGTTCTTCCCCATCTCGTTCAAGATCGGTCCCGCCGACGCGGTGTATCTGCTCGACGCATCCTCCGCGCGCGTGGTGGTGGTGGACGCCGCCGGAGCGTTCCAGCGCCAGCTGGAATTGCCGCGCGGCGGCTCCTTCACGGACATCGCGGTGGACGCGCAGGGCACGGTGTACGCAGTCGACGGCGTGGCGGCTCAGCTCTTCCTCGCGCGCCCGGGAGCGTCGACGTTCGCCCCGCTGGGAAGGCCGCTCAAGGACGTGCTCAACTTCCCGACGTACCTGACGCTCACCGCGCAGGGCCCGATCGTTCTCGTCGATCAGCACGGCAACGGACTCGTGATTCTCGGAAAGGACGGCGCCTACCTCGGCCGCCGCCTCTCGATCGGCTGGAGCGAAGGCCTCGTCTACTACCCAGGCCAGGTCTGCATCAACTCCCGCGGCGACGCCTTCGTCGCCGACCGCGGCAACCACCGCATCCAGGCCTTCACCGCCCCAAAATAGTTTCGGGGACACAATACGAAACTCGGGATGAGGAACTCGGGGCAGACAATACGAGCTCGAGATTTTGGCGGCTCACGGCGTCGCTGCGTTTTCCCGAAACTCCACAGACGGTGGGGCCGGAGGAATTTCGTATGGTGTCCCCGAATCTCGACAGTGGGGGGTCGGACGAATTCCGTATGGTGTCCCCGGATCTCCGGATCTCCTCTGGAGCGTGCGGAGTTTCGTGCGTGTCCCCGAAACTGGCGGCCGGTTTAGACGGGAAGGGCAGACCTTTGTGGAGGTCTGCCCCTCGGTTCCTTCGGGTGCGCGTCTTTCAGGCGGCGAGGAGCGCTGTCTGGCGCTTCGTCTTGATCCAGCCCCAGATGAGGAAGGCTGCCTCGGCCAAGGCGACGATCGTCATCCAGACCACGACGGGGGAGTCGCCCATGCCGTAGCTGTGCAGGCCGGTGCCGAGGACGAAGTTTACTCCCAGGTAGGTCATGAGGATGGTCTGGAAGGCCACGATGCTGATCGCGGCGACTCCGAAACGGCCGATCTGCTTGTCCCAGCGGGCGTGCAGGATCGCTGCATAGGCGAGGAATGCGACCAGCGACCAGACTTCCTTCGGATCCCATCCCCAATACCGGCCCCAGGAGGACGCCGCCCAGACCGAACCGGAGAGGATCCCCGCGATCAGCAGGATCGAGCCGACGTGGATGTACCAGTAGAGCAGGTCGTTCATCCGCTCGATCAGCTCGCGCTTCTGCGGCTTGAAGATGGTGAACCCCACCTGCATGTGCGCGATCACCACCCCGAGCGCCAGCACCGAGTAGCTGACCATGATGATCGGCACGTGGATGGCGAGCCACGGCGTCCCCGCCAGCACCGGCGGCACCGGATGGATGAATCCGTCGATGGGCAAGAGGTCGGTGAGCGCCATGGTGAGGAACGCCATCGCGTTCGCATTCAGCACCACCAGCCGGTTTCGCATGATGGCGAACGCCAGGACCGCGAACAGGCCCACTCCCCAGGCGAGGAAGAGCAGCGACTCGTACATGTTCGCCGCCGGGATGCGCCCCGCCAGCATCCAGCGCGTGGCGATGCCCCAGGTCATCACCGCAAAGCCGCCCAGCAGTCCGGCGAACGCCAGCGCATCGAGCACCTTGCGCTTTCCGTTCCAGGCGAAGATCGAGAGCACCAGCGCGGCGCCGAGCACGATCCAGGCGACCCGCGTCGGCCGCACCGCGTTGTAGGTGATCTCCCGCTGGATCTCCTTCGCGTCCGCGGAGTCCACCTTCTTGATCGCCTCGTGCGCGAAGAACCGCTGCATCCAGAGCAGCCGCTCCTCCAGCTTCGACGCGGAGGCCAGCACGCCCTGCTTCGCCCCTTCCTGCTCACGCGCCTGGTCGAGCAGCCCCATCAGCGCGCGGTCGTTCACCAGCTGCCCGAACGAGGCATGCGTCGTCCCCGCCGGCAGCCGGGCCACGGAAGCGATGTCCGGCGTGATCTTGACGATCGGCGCGTCCATCGCCACTTCCGGCTCCGTGCTCCAGAACAGGATCGAGTCCACCGGGTCGCGGCCATTCCACGAGCGCTGGCCGGTGACGTTCCACACCGCCTCGCGCGCGAGCGTATCGAGCGGCATCACCCGCCCGTCGTGCAGCACCGCCTCCCGGCGCGAATGGTCCGCGTCGGCCCGGGCCGGCCCCGCGAGCAGGCCCGCCACCAGCATCGCCGCGATCGCCGCCACCTTCTTCACGTCCTTCGGCGTCACCAGCCGCTTGTCGCGCGCCCGCACGCCCGCGATGCGGGTTCCCAGCACGGTGCACATGCCGACCAGGAGCAGGCCGTAACCGAAGAAGACGATGGCCTGTCCGGGATCCTTGGAAACGGAGAGGATGGTCGCGCTGCGCCCGCCCTCCTGCCGGTAGCTCGACTGGTAGAAGCTGTACCCGCGGTACTCGAGCGGATGGTTCATCCAGATCGCACGCCGCTGCGGGCCGGTCTGCGGATCGACCACGGTCACGTCGCTGCGGAAGTTCGAGGGCCGCATCGTGCCCGGGTACCGGTCGATGGTGAACTTCTCCAGCTTGATGGCGAAGGGCAGCGCGCCGCTCTCCATCTCGCTCGTGCCCTGGCCCTCCCACAGCTCGAGGTGGCCTTCCTGTTTGAAGAAGTAGGTGACGGAGGCGCCGACCAGGATGACGATGATCGCCGTGTGGGTGGTGAGGAACCCGGCCCGCTTCTTCCCCCAGGGGAAGAGCTTCACGATCGAGGCGATCACGTTCGCGGCAAACGCGGCTTGCAGGCCGAGGAACCACCACGAGTAGTAGACGACGCGCCCGGCGACCTCCGTGCCGCGCGCGGACTCGAGGATGGTCCCGGCCGCGAGGCCGACCAGGAGCAGGACCAGCAGGATCACCGCGAGCTTCAGGGAGGAGAGAGCGCTGAAGAATTTCTTCATGACGGACCTCAATGGCAGTACTTGCAGGCGTCCTGGGGTGTGGCGCCGGCATAGAAGAGTTTCGGGTTGTCGGAACCGTGGGGGGCGTGACAGCTGACGCAGGAGAAATCGGCGCCCTTCCGCTTGGGATCGGCCGGGCCCGAGACAGGGTGCTTGCCGCTGAAGGTCTTGATGTGCCCGCCGTCCTGCTGCTCGGCATGGCACCCGGTGCAGAGCGCATTCGCCGCCTTGAGCAGGCCCTTCGGGTTGTCGCTGGCGTGCGGAGTGTGGCAGGCCGTGCAGCCGTACCGGTCGAGCGCCTTGTGCTTGACCTTCACCTTGTCGCCGACGCCGGCGTGGCACTTCAGGCAGAGAGCGTTCCCTTCGGCGTCCGCGAGGTTGAACCGGAAATCGCCGCCGTGCGCGTCGTGGCAGGCGGTGCAGCCCTTCTCGGTGATCGGCTTGTGAACCCATTTCCGGGAGGAGGCGTCGTCCGCATGGCACTTGAAGCAGACGTCGTTGATGCGTGCGGCGGTGAGCAGCCCCTTGTTCTCGCTCGAGTGCGGATCGTGGCACACCGCGCACTCCCCGAGCTTCGCCGCGGAGTGCTGGAACTTGTAGAGCTCGTCGAACTTCGTGTGGCACTTGAAGCAGAGGTCCGGCGGCGTCTTCTGCAGCAATGCCGCGTTCTCCGAGCTGTGCTGCGGCGTGTGGCAATCCTGGCAGTCGCCGCCGGACACGGGCTTGTGCACCAGCTTCTTCGTCAGGTCGACGCGGAAATTCACCGAGGCGGTCGCGGGACCGGGCTTCGCTTTCGCGTCGTGGCAGGTGAGGCAGAGCTTCTTGCCCTTCTCGACTGTCTGCGCCTTGTAGTCGCTGCGGTGCGGATCGTGGCAGGAGAGGCACTGCCCCTCGACCACCGGCGCATGCTTGTGCGCCGCCTTGGTCAGCTCCGCCGTCTTGTGACACGAGGAGCAGAGCACCTCGCGCTTGTCGACGAGCAGCGGCTTCGCGTCCCCGGCGTGCGGGCTGTGGCACCCGAGGCACTTGCCCTGCTTCACCGCGGTGTGGATGAACTCCGCGTCGTCGTACTTCGCGTGGCACTTGTAGCAGAGCGCCTCGACGGGCCAGATCTTCGCCAGCGTCGGGTTCTTCGAGGCATGCGGGTCGTGGCAAGCGGTGCAACCCTGCGCCTTGATCACCGGATGCGGCGGGGCCGCGCCGCTGGTGTCGTGGCACTTCGCGCAGAGCGCCGGCTGCTCCGCCACCAGCTTCCAGGCCGAACCCGCCGGGCTCTTGCACTTGCCGACCGCGCCGGGATTCGCGACGTGGCAGGAGTCGCACTTGCCTTCCTTGATCGGGTTGTGCGGCTTGCGCCCTTCGGTGAGCGTCGCGTGGCAGGCGGTGCATTGCGAAAGATCCGCGCCCTTCCGCGGCGCCTCCGCGAGCGCGACGGGCGCCGAGACCGTGACCACCGCGGGAGGAGGAGCCTCGGGTTTCGCCGGTGCAGCTTCGATGACCGCAGTTTTCGCCGCCGCCGCCGTCGGAGCAGCCGGCTTCTTCGCGGCCTCGATGCTGGCGGCGGCCTTCTTCGTGCGCTTCGACTTCTCCGCGGCGCGTTTGGGCGCGCCCTTCAGCTGCACCGCGGGCACACTCGCGCCCTTCGCCACCCCGGGTTCCGCGCCAGCGGATCGCGCCAGCGGAAAGGCAAGCAAAACCATCAGGAGGAGCGCGAATCCGCGCGCGATCCGGCGGGGCATCCCCCTCCGTTCAGCAAGACATGTGCCCCGTACGCATCGGCTGCACCGCCGCCGCGCGGCGTAGAAGGTGCGCGCCCCTCCGAGGCGGCGCAATTCCTGCGTCTCTCCTTTCCGCCCCTCCTTTCAGGGCTCGGGAACACGGTTTGCTACGAGTCCGGGGATGCCCACCCAGATCCGGCCCAACGCCCTCGATCGACTCCATGACCCCGTGCTGAACAAGGGCACCGCCTTCACCGAGGCGGAGCGCGATCTGCTCGGATTGCGGGGCTTCCTCCCTCCGCACGTGCACACCATCGAGGAGCAGCTCCTTCGCGTCCGCGAGGGCCTCGCGCGGCAGGAGGACGACCTGCAGAAGTGGGTCTTCCTCAACAGCCTCCACGATCGCAACGAGACGCTGTTCTTCAAGCTCCTGATGGACTCGCCCGAAGAGATGATGCCGCTGGTGTACACGCCGACGGTCGGCCGCGCCTGCCAGGAATACGCGCACGTCTTCCAGCAGCCGCGCGGGCTCTTCATCTCCGCGAACGACAAGGGCCGCATCGCGCAGATCCTTCGCAACTGGCCCTATCCCGACGTGGGCGTGATCGTGGTGACCGACGGCGAGCGAATCCTCGGGCTCGGCGACCTCGGCGCCGGCGGGATGGGCATCCCGGTCGGCAAGCTTTCGCTCTACACGGCGTGCGCCGGCGTGGTTCCGGTGCGGACGCTTCCCATCACCCTGGACGTCGGCACCGAGAACCCGAAGCTCCTCGAGGACCGCCTGTACTTCGGCCTCCGCCAGAAGCGGATCCGCGGCGCGCCGTACGACGCCTTCGTCGACGAGTTCGTCACCGCGGCGAACGAGGTGTTCCCCGGCGTCCTCATCCAGTTCGAGGACTTCGGCAACACCAACGCCTTCCGCCTGCTGCAGCGCTGGCGCGATCGGGTCTGCTGCTTCAACGACGACATCCAGGGAACGGCGGCGGTGACGCTCGCCGGCATCTACTCGGCCCTGCGCATCACCGGCGAGAAGCTGCGCGACCAGAAGGTGCTCTGCCTCGGCGCCGGAGAAGCCGCGACCGGGATCTGCGATCTGATCGTCGCCTCGATGATCGCCGACGGGCTCATCGAGCCCGAAGCGCGCAAGCGCTGCTGGCTGGTGGACTCCAAGGGCCTTGTCGTCGCCTCGCGGACCGACCTCGCCGGCCACAAGAAGCCGTACGCGCACGCGCATGCGCCGGCGGACTTCCTCGGCGCGCTGCGCGACCTGCGCCCGACGATCCTGGTCGGCGCGGCGGGGCACGGCGGCACTTTCACGCACGAAGTGCTCACCACCTTCGCGGCGCAGCGGCAGCGGCCCATCGTCTTCTCGCTCTCGAACCCCACCTCGCAATCGGAGTGCACGGCGGAGCAGGCCTACGGCTGGACCGACGGCCGCGCCATCTTCGCCAGCGGCAGCCCGTTCCCGCCGGTGCAGTGCGCCGGCCGGACCTTCGTCCCCGGGCAGGCGAACAACTCGTACGTCTTCCCGGGGATCGGCCTCGGCGCCATCGCCAGCCGCGCCCGCCGGATCACCGACGAGATGTTCCTCGCCACTGCGCGCAAGCTGGCAGACCTGGTCACCGAGGAGGATCTCGCCAGCGGGCGCATCTATCCGGCGCTCTCGCGCATCCAGGAGGTCTCGGCGCAGATCGCCGCCGCGGTCTGCGAGGTGGCCTTCGCGCGCGGGCTCTCGGACAAGCCGCGCCCCCAGGATCTGCTCGGCTACGTGAAGGGCCAGATGTACCGCCCCTTCTACGACTGACTTGAAGTACCCGGGGCCGGACTTGAACCGGCACGAGCTTTCGCTCAGGGCGTTTTAAGCGCTCCGCGTCTACCGTTCCGCCACCCGGGCATGCCTTCTCCCACGTAGTTTCCTGCCGCGGTGAGTCGGTTTCAAGCTGTGGCAATTCGGGCAGAGGACACGAAGGTTCTCGATGCGGTTGTCGGTAATCACGCCATTGATGTGATCCAGCTCCAGCGGGAGATAGCGATCCGGAGACCGCTGCGCCCATCCGCATTCCTCGCATCGAGGTGACTCGAGGCCTGCAGCGACGACACGCTTTTCAAGTCTGACATTTCCCGGAATTGCTGTGGTCCTTCCGGTTCACACCCGCTATTTTCGCGCCCCCATGGACTTCGATCGCGATTTTGGCGTGAACCAGGTGTTCGTCGAGGACCAGTACGAGCGCTGGCGGAACAACCCGGCCGCCGTCTCTCCGGACTGGCAGCAGTACTTCGCGAAGCTGCACGGGCTGCCCACCGTTCCGCCGTTCCAGGCGAGCGCCTGGTCGCAGCCCGCCGCGCCGGCCGCCGACGGGAACGGAAATGGCCATGCCCTGTCGCTGCCTCCGCAAGGAGACTTTGACCGGGCGTTGATCCCGATCCCGCCCGTCGCGGAGCGTCTCGAGGCGGAGATCCTCCAGGAGAAGGTCGCCGAGCTGATCAACGCGTACCGGATCCGCGGCCACCTGTTCGCGAATCTCGATCCGCTGGGCCTGCTCCGGCCTCCTCCGGCCGAGCTGGATCTCGAGCACTTCGGCCTCTCCGAAGCCGATGTCGACAAGACGTTCGCCACCGGAGACTTCGCTCCCGGACTGAGCGAGCTCACGCTCCGCGAGATCGTCGCCCGCCTCCGCCGCACGTACTGCCGCACCATCGGCGTCGAGTACATGCACGGCGAGGATCCGGCCATCAAGCGCTGGCTGCAGGAGCGTATGGAAGGGACGGAGAACGAAGCCCGCCTCTCGCGCGAGCAGAAGCTGCGCATCCTCGCCCGTCTCACCGACGCCGAGACGCTGGAGACGTTCCTCCACCGCAAGTACATCGGCAAGAAGCGCTTCTCGCTGGAAGGCGCGGAGAGCCTGATCCCGCTGCTGGACTGGATGGTCGAGGATTTCGCCGCCCAGGGGGGCGAGGAGATCGTCCTCGGGATGGCCCACCGCGGCCGGCTGAACGTGCTGGTGAACGTCCTGGGAAAGGGCTTCAACGAGCTGTTCGCCGAGTTCGAGGACACTGACGTCGAGACGATGCTCGGCCGCGGGGACGTGAAGTACCACCTCGGCTACTCCAGCGACCGCACCGTCGCCGGAGGCCGCAGCCTCCACCTCTCGCTGGCCTTCAATCCCAGCCACCTCGAGATCGTCGATCCGGTAGTGGAAGGCCGGGTCCGCGCCAAGCAGGATCGCACCCTGAACTGGGAGGGCGCGCCCAAGCCGCGCGATCCCGAGCGCCGCAAGGTCCTGCCCGTGCTGATCCACGGCGACGCGGCTTTCGCCGGACAGGGCGTGGTGGCGGAGGTCCTCAATCTCGCGAACCTGGAAGGCTACGCCACCGGCGGGACCATCCACGTGATCGTCAACAACCAGGTGGGGTTCACCACCAACCCCGAGGACGCGCGGTCGACGCCATACTCGAGCGACATCGCCCGCGTGCTTCGCGCGCCCGTCTTCCACGTCAACGGCGACGATCCGGAGGCGGTGGTCTGGGCCGTCCAGCTCGCCGTCGAGTACCGGCAGCGCTTCCAGCAGGACGTCCTCATCGACCTCTACTGCTACCGCAAGTACGGCCACAACGAGGGCGACGAGCCCGCGTTCACGCAGCCGGTGATGTACGAGGTGATCCGGGCGAAGAAGCCGCCGCGCGAGGTCTACGCGGAACGGCTCGCCGCGGAAGGAGTGGCGCCCGCCGGCGAGGCCGACAAGCTCCTGCGCGCGCGGATGTCGCGGCTGGAGGAAGAGCTGGATCGGACGCGCAAGGAAGGAGCGAAGCGGACCTTCTCCGCCATGGCCGGCCTTTGGTCGAAGTACCGGGGCGGCCCCGATGCGGAGACGAAGGAGGTGTCCACCGCGGTGCCCGAGGCGAAGCTTCGCGAGCTGCTGCTCAAGCTCTCCCAGGTGCCCGCGGGGTTCACCCCGAACGACAAGGTGGCGAAGCTCCTCGACGGGCGGCGGAAGCTCGCCGAAGGCAAGGGGATCGAGCCCTTCGACTGGGGCGTCGGCGAGCACCTCGCGTTCGCCACCCTGCTCGACGAAGGCACGCCCATCCGCTTCTCCGGGCAGGACGCGCGCCGCGGCACCTTCAGCCACCGCCACGCGGTGCTGGCGGACACGCGCGACGGCAAGCGCTACACGCCGCTCGCGCACCTGCGCGACGGGCAGGCGCCGTTCGACATCTTCGACTCTCCGCTGAGCGAGGCCGGGGTGCTGGGCTTCGATTACGGCTGGTCCCTGGACATGCCGGAGGCGCTCTGCTGCTGGGAGGCGCAGTTCGGCGACTTCGCGAACGGCGCCCAGGTGGTGATCGACCAGTTCATCTCCTCGGCAGAGGACAAGTGGAACCGCCTCTCCGGCATCGTGCTGCTCTTGCCGCACGGGTTCGAAGGGCAGGGCCCCGAGCACAGCTCGGCGCGGCTGGAGCGCTTCCTCCAGCTCTGCGCCGAGGACAACATGCAGGTCTGCTATCCGACGACGCCGGCGCAGATCTTCCACCTGCTCCGCCGGCAGGTCCTGCGCCCGTGGCGCAAGCCGCTGGTGGTGATGACGCCGAAGAGTCTGCTGCGGCACAAGCTCGCAGTCTCGTCGTTGCACGACCTGTCGAGCGGGTCCTTCCAGCGCATCATCGTCGACGAGGCGGCGAAGCCGGCGAAGCGCGTCCTGCTCTGCAGCGGCAAGGTCTATTACGATCTGATCACGGCGCGCGAGGCGAAGAAGCGCGAGGACGTGGCGATCGTGCGCTTCGAGCAGCTCTATCCGCTCTCGGACTCGCTCCTGGCCGAGACCGTCAAGCCGTTCAAGGGCGCCGAGCTGATCTGGGTCCAGGAGGAGCCCTTCAACATGGGCGCCTGGTACCACGTCCGTGCGCGCTGGCCCGAGGTGGTCGGGAAAGGAAGGCTGGTCCCGGTGGCCCGCACGGAGAGCGCGAGCCCGGCCACCGGCAGCGAGAAGAGCCACAGGTACGAGCAGCAGATGCTCATCGACCAGGCCTTCGGCGATGCGCCGCTGAAGAAGTAAGCGCAGCCGCCGCGGAAGGTCAGGCGGCGCGGCGGAGCAGGGCTTCGACCTGCTCCAGGCGGAAGGGCTTGTCGAGGCGCTGGCCGGGGATCTGCTCGAGGAACTTGCGCGCCCGCTCGGTGACCGCGCCGCCGGTCATGAAGACGAAGCGCCCGCGGAGCGCCGGGCGCTTTGCTGCGACCTGCTCGAAGACGTCCATCCCGGTCAGGTCCGGCATCATCAGGTCGCAGAGGACCAGATCGAAGGCGTCGTCCGTCATCAAGGTGTGGACGGCCTCGCGCCCGCTGCGCACGGCCACCAGATCAGCCTGATCGCGCAGGCCGACCGCCAGGGTGATGCCGAGGTGCGCCTCGTCGTCGACCAGCAGCACCCGCGGGCGCTTCCCCGTGTGGACGTGCACAGGGGGCGGGGGACGGTGGTCCTTCGCCGCCACCACGTCCCGCGCCGGCAACGCGACCCGGAACGTGCTCCCCCGGCCCGGCTCGCTTCGCACCTGGATGTCCCCGCCGAGCGAGGAGACGATGTTGTGGACGATCGAGAGGCCGAGCCCGAGACCGACCCCGATGGGCTTGTCCGTCCAGAACGGCTCGAAGATCGACTTCATCTTCCACGGCTCGATGCCGACGCCGCTGTCCTCCACCTCGATGATCGCCTCGCGTCCGGGACCTTGCCGTGTGCGCACGACGATCCGGTGCTCGTCCGGCGCCCCCTCCGGCACCGCCTGCGCGGCGTTCACCAGGAGATTGAGGAAGACCTGGCCGATGCGGCTCTCGTCGGCCAGGACGGGAAGCAGCGGCTGGTAGTCCCGCACCAGCCGTGCGCGCGGCCGGATGTGGTTCATCGCCACGTTGATCGAAGAGTCCAGCACCTTCTCCACGTCCACCGGTCCGGTCCGCTCCTCCTCGCCGCGGGAGAAGGTGTGCAGGTCGCGGACGATCGAGCGCACGCGCTCGGCCCCGTCCAGCGCATCGGCGCAGAGGCTGCGGACCCGCGCCCAGTCCTCCTCGCCCGGCGGCTGCGCCGTCGAACGGAACTTCTCCAGCTCCCGCCCGATCAGCTCCAGCCCGAGCGTGACGTAGACCAGCGGGTTGTTGATCTCGTGCGCCACGCCCGCCGCGAGCGTCCCGATCGAAACCATCCGATCGGCCCGGGCGAGCCCGGCCTCGATGCGCTTGCGCTCGCTGATGTCCTCGACGATCGCGAGCCCTCCGATCACTCCGTCAGGGCCTTTGAGCGGCGCGAGCAGAGACTGGATGTGCGTGGTCTTGCCGGCCGTCGAGGTGTACGGCCCCTCGTACCGCGCCGGCTTGCCGCGCAGCGTCCGTGCGACGATCTTCGCGATCTTCTCCCGGCTCGGGTCGCCATGCAGCGTGAGGATGTGCATGCCGATCAGCCTCTCCCTGGAGGAGCCGAGGATCTCCGCCATGGCGGCGTTGCAGTCCGTGACCACGCCGTGCGCATCCCAGTGCAGGAGCCCGATCGGGGCGTGGTCGAACACCAGCCGGTACCGCTCGTCGGCGACGGTGCGCGTCTCCTCCCGGACGGGCCGGATGCTCGCGACCACCAGCGGGCCGGCCTCGCCGAGCGTCATCTCGAGGTCCAGCTCGACGCCGTCCCGCCGGAGCGCGTGGACCCGCTGGGCGCCGGAGGCGCGCTCGAGCAGCGCGCGAAAGAACCCGGGCCGCTGTCCGCGCTGGCGCTCGGGAAGAAGCACCTCCAACGGCTGGCCGCGGAGCTCGCCGGCGGGCCAGGAGAAGAGCCGCTCCGCGGCTGGATTCACGTAGACGATGCGGTCCTGGCCGTCGGCCGCGACCAGCGGGTCGGCGATCAAGTCGAGCAGGGCGCGGGCGTCGATGTCGGTCATCGAGTCTCTCGGAGGAGCGCGGCAAAGCGGGAGAAGATCGGCTGCGCGATCCCGCGCAACCGCGGCAGCTCGCGGGTTGCCTGGGCGCGCAGCGCCTCGGGTTCCACGCCGACCTCGACGAGCTCCTCCTCGCCTTGCAGCATCGCCGAGAGCACCTCCTCGTCGGTCTCCAGATGGAACTGCACCCCGAACGCGCGCGCGCCGAAACGGAACGCCTGCACGGGCGTCATCGTCGAAGAGGCGAGAGGCACCGCGCCCCGCGGGAGCGTGAAGGCGTCACCGTGCCAGTGGAACGCCACGAAGCTCTCGGGCGCCGCGCCGAAGAGCGGGTCCTCGCGCGCGGCCTCCGAGAGGCGCACGCGATAGAAGCCGATCTCCTTCCGCGGCGCCTTCGCCACTTCGCCGCCGAGCGCGCAGGCGAGGAGCTGGCTGCCCAGGCAGATGCCGAGCACCGGCCGCTCCTGCTCCACGCAGCGGCGCAGCAGGCGGACCTCGTCGCGGAGGTGGGACAGCCGATCCTGATCGTAGACTCCCATCCCGCCGCCCAGCACCACCAAGGCGTCCGCCTCCGCGGGCACGGGGTCGCCCGCGAAGGTGCGGACGAAGCGGGCATCGCCGAGGAATGGAGCGAGCGTTCCCGGACCTTCCCCGGGCTCATGCTGGATCACGATCATGCGGGCGCAGGATACATCGCCCCGTTTTCCCCGGTGACGGACATCCCGGTCTGTGCGTAGAAACGGCTTTCCGAACGGAGGTCCCACGTGGCTCTCGGCAAGAACTTCCGCCTCCCGACCGCCTGCAGGCCCGTCCGCTACAGCGCACATCTCGCCCCGGATCTGAAAGCGGGCACCTTCGAAGGGCGGATGGAGGTGGAGCTCCAGCTCGATGCTCCGCGGCGCGAGATCTTCCTCCACGCCGTCGGTCTCGACGTGTCCCGCGCGCGGGCGCGGGTGCAGGATCGCTCGCTCAAGGCGGCGGTCAGCGCCGAGCCCGAGAGCGAAACCGTGACCCTCCGGTTCGACGAGGAGGTGCCTGCCGGCAGCGCGATGCTCGACGTGGCGTGGAGCGGCAAGTTCAGCCCGGGGCTGCGAGGCCTCTACCGGGCCGGTCCGGTCGCCGTGACGCAGTTCGAGGCCGCCGACGCGCGGAGGGTGTTTCCCTGTTTCGACGAACCCGCGTTCAAGGCTCGCTGGAACCTGCAGCTGGTCGGCGTTCCCGAAGGCGCCGCGGCCATCTCCAACAGCCCGATCGTGAAGGATCAGAAGGAGCCCGGCGGCGGCCGCACCGTGCAATTCGCGGAGACGCCGAAGCTGAGCAGCTACCTGATCGCGCTCTGCATCGGAGAGCTCGGCTCGAGCCCCGAGCAGAAGGCGCGCGAGGTTCCGGTCCGCACCTGGGCGGTTCCGCAGAAGCAGTCGCTCACCGCGTTCGCCCAGGAGGTGGCCTGCGCGGTTCTGCCGCTGCTCGAGGACTACTTCGGGCAGCCGTACGCGTACGGCAAGCTGGACCAGATCGGCGTCCCGGACTTCGAGGCGGGCGCGATGGAGAACGCGGGCTGCATCACCTACCGCGAGGTGGCCCTGCTGCTCGATCCGAAGACGGCGCCCCTCAACGTGCAGAAGCGCGTCGCCGAGGTGATCACCCACGAGCTGTCCCACCAGTGGTTCGGGAACCTGGTCACCATGGTCTGGTGGGACGACCTCTGGCTCAACGAGGCCTTCGCCACCTGGATGGCCTACAAGATCGTCGACCAGTGGCGCCCGCGCTGGCGGGTGTGGATGGACTTCGAGGTCGGCAAAGGCGCCGCGCTGCACCTCGACGCGCTCAAGTCCAGCCACCCGATCCGGGCGGAGATCCGCAATGCCGAGGAGGCCGGCGAGAGCTTCGACGCCATCACCTACGAGAAGGGCGGCGCCATCCTCCGGATGATCGAGGGGTACCTCGGAGAGGAGAAGTTCCGGGAGGGGATCCGCCTGTACATGCGGCGGCACCGCGAAGCGAACGCCACCGCCGACGATCTCTGGGGCGCGCTGGCGGAGGCTTCGGGCCAGCCCATCCTCGAGCTCGCGAATGGCTGGATCCGGCAGACCGGGTACCCGCTGGTCACCATTTCAGAGCACGAGGGAAAGCTCCGGATCGCGCAGCGGCGGTTCTTCTCCGATCCCGACGCCGAACCGGAGCCGACGCAGTGGCTGGTGCCGCTCGTGCTGCGCGTCGACGGGCGCGAGCGCCGCGTTCTGCTCCGCAGCGCGGAGGAGACTCTCGATCCCGGGGGGAAGGCCGGCTGGGTGCTCGCCAACTCGGGCGCGCGCGGGTTCTACCGGGCCGCCTACGATCCCGCGCTGCTGCGCAGCCTGATCAGCGCTCTTCCGGAGTTGCGACCGGAGGAGCGGATGGCCCTGGTTTCGGACCAGTGGGCGCTCGTGCGCGCCGGCGCGGTGAAGCTCGAGCCGTTCCTCCAGCTCCTCGCCGGCCTGAAAGACGAGCAGGACCACACCGTCCTCGACGAGGTGGTCGGCCGGCTCTCCTGGCTGGAGCACCGCGGCGTCGACGAGACCGCGCGTCCGGCGTTGCACCGCTTCATCCGGGCGCTGTTCGCGCGCTCGGGCGCGGAGCTGGGCTGGGAGCCGGCGGCGGGCGAGGACGACGAGCGGCGGCTGAGGCGTGCGGCGGTGTTGCGCGCGCTCGTCCTCGTCGCCCGCGATCCGGCGGTCGGCGCCGATGCGATCGAGCGGTACCAGCGCCATGTCGAACAGCACCCGCAGGCGCTGGATCCGAATCTCCTCGACATCGTGGTCGCGGCGGCAGCGCGCGCAGCGGACGGGAAGCGCTTCGACGAGCTTCGCCAGCGCGCGGCCAGCGAGCTCGATCCGGCGGCGAAGCGCCGGTACCTCCACGCGCTCGCGATGGTCGAGCAGCCGGCGCTGGTGCAGCGCGCGGTCGATCTCGCCCTCGACCCGTTCGTGCAGATGCAGGACTTCGCCAGCTATCTCGGCACGCTCCTCGCGAACCGCGCCACCCGCGATGCGGCCTGGCGGCTGGTGCAACACAGGTGGGAGGAAGTGCGCAAGAAGGGCGACTCGCCGATGATCCTCCGGCGCCTGGTGGAGGCGCTCGGGAGCCTGCCGGAGCGCAGGCATCTCGACGAGGTGGACAAGTTCCTCGCCCGCCACGAGCTCTCCGCGGCGCGGCAGGCGGTGGCGCAGACGCTGGAGCGGTTGCGCGCGGACGTCGCCCTGCGCGAGCGCCTCCTGCCGGAGACGGCGGCCTTCCTGGGATCGCTCAGAAGTTGAAGGTGACCGTCAGCGTGTCGCTGTAGCTGCCGACCGAGACGTCCTGCGAGGCGAATGCGCGCGCGTAGAACGGGACGGTCGCGGCGTTGCCGGCCGGGACCGAAACCGGCGTCGACGACCAGACGATGGACCGGGCGGCGTCGACGAAGATCTCGTAGGCGAGCCAGTCGCCGCCGGCGGCCAGGGTCATCCGGCGGGTGCCGTTCCCGAAGGCCAGCCCGGCGTCGATGGTGACGGTGGGAGTCGTCGGCGGCGGGCAGCTGTAGCTGATGGTGCCGGCGGAATCGAGAGGCACCGCGCTGTAGACATTGTAGTTGCCGAACGCCAGCGCGGTGACGCTGAGGCTCTTGCAGCTCGGCGCCGCCTCCGCGCCGGCGGCTGCGAGACAGGCGATCGCGGCGGCGAGAAGAGCGCGCTTCACGCGCTGATCCTGCTTCAGGAGCCGTTCAAGCACCACAAAAAAATTCCAAATCCATGAGTAAGGGTAGCGGCATGTGTGCAAAACGCATACGTGCCCGCGCAAGCGATCACTTCTCTCGACTTATCTCCACGTTTTATCTGTAATTTTCGATAGTCAATCGCTTGACGCTTGCCCGCCCGGCTCGTACTGTAGCCCTGCCAGCCAGAGGGGGAGCCAGTGAAGAACCGGGACCTGATTCGACACGCACGGAAGGCCTGCGCCGCGGTCGCGCTCGCATTGCTCGCGGCAGCGCCCGGGGTTCGCGCCGGGACCGCCAGCACGCCGTTCACGGTCACGGGCAACGTGGTCGCGAACTGCAGCATCAGCGCGACCGGCATCAACTTCACCTACGACCCGATCTCCGCCACGGCCGCCCTGGCGACGGGGACCGTGACCATCGCCTGCACCAAAGGCTCCGCCCCGAGCATCGGGTTGAACAACGGCCTCTACGCGGGCCTTGGCCCGTCGGGCCCGCGCGCGATGCGCCTCGGCGCCACCGCGAACTACCTGGGGTACGACATCTTCTGGCCCGGGACCAACACGTCGTGGACCACCGCGGCCCCCTACATCCCTTCTGCGCCGCCCAGCAAGGCCGCGCGCACCTTCAACATGGACGGCGCCGCAGCTGCGGGTCAGGACGTCGCCGTCGGCAGCTACACCGACACCGTCACTGCCACGGTGAACTTCTGACCTGCAAACCGAGGAGGGGAACATGAACCGCAAGTCGATCCCGATGCTGGCCGCCGTTGCGGCTACTGCCTTGCTGCTCGCTGACGCTCCGGCGTTCGCCGCGGGCAGCGTGAACAAGACGTTCAACGCCACCGCGAGCGTGGCTGCCAAGTGCGTGATGAGCAACGTCAGCGACCTGGCGTTCGGCGCGTACGACCCGGTGGTCACGAACGCCGCCACCGACCTGCAGGGAAGCACCAGCTTCACCCTCACCTGCACGCGCAATGCGGCGCCCACGATCTCGCTGTCGGTGGGCAACGCGAACTTCGGGCAGGGGCTCGCCGCCAAGCGGGCGATGAACAACGGCACCACCTCGCCGGCCGCCGGCAACTACCTGTCCTACGACCTGTACGTGCCGAGCGGCGCGGGCACCTCCGCCACCGCGACTCCCACCGCCGCGCTCTGGGGCGACGGGACCGGCAGCACCGCGACGTTCTCTCCCTCGGTCCCCAGCGTGGCCGCGCAGACCATCACCATCTTCGGCGCCGTGCTCTCGGGCCAGGACGTGGCGGTCGGCTCGTACACCGACAGCGTCACCGCGACGGTCAACTTCTAAGTGACCGCCGTACGCCATGTCGCTCTCGCGCTCGGCCTCCTCTGCGGGGCCGGGCGCGTGCACGCCGCGGGCCTGAACATCTCGCCCGTGCAGGTGTGGCTCTCCCCCGACGCCTCGAAAGCGCTGCTCACGCTGCGCAACGAGGGGCCGGAGGACGCGCGATACCAGGTGTCCGCCATGGCCTGGGACGAAGACTCCCGCACCGGGATGAAGCTCGCGCCCACCGAGGACATCATCGTGTTTCCCACCGTCCTCGAGCTGAAGGCAGGGGAGACGCGCAGCCTTCGCCTGGGCGCGGTGGTGCCTTTCGGTCCGATCGAGAAGACGTACCGCATCTTCCTGGAGGAGTTGCCGGCGCCGGAGAAGCCGCAGGCGCGCTCCACCGTCCGCGTGCTCACCCGGGTGGGGATCCCCGTCTTCCTCGCGCCGGTGAAGGCGCTGGAGGACGTCCGGGTCTCGCCCGTCTCGCTCGCCAAGGCGGGCGCATCCGTCGACGTGCAGAACACCGGCAACGTGCACCTGCGCGTGGACAGCGTCCGGGTCGAGGGCTTCGGCCAGGGCGGAGTGAAGATGTTCGAGAAGCAGGCGCAGGGCTGGTACGTGCTCGCGGGCGGCCACAAGCGGTACGACGTGGAGCTCCCGAAGGACGGCTGCGCCAAGGTCCGCAAGCTGGTCGTCTCGGTGAAGACGGACAAGGACCAGGTGATCCAGGAGCCGCTCGAGACCCCGGGCGGGGCCTGCGGAAGCTGAGGCGATGGGCGCGCGCGCGGCAGCACTGCTGATGCTGTGCGCGCCGGCGCTGTGGGCCCAGCCGGGCGTGGATCAGCGCGCGTACCTGGAGCTCTTCGTCAACGACGTCTCGCGCGACACGGTGCTCGTGTACCTGCGCGGGGCCGACACTCCCGACGACGCGCTGGTGGCGGTCGAGGACCTGACGCGCGGCGGGCTGCATGGCCTCGGCGGCACGCGCGAGCAGCACGACGGCCGCGAATTCGTCTCGCTCCGCTCGCTCGCCCCGCAGATCACGTTCAAGTTCGATCGCGAGGCGCTCGCGGTGCGCGTCTTCGCGCAGACCTCGTTGCTGGACGGGACCGCTCTCGATCTCCGGCCGGTGCTGCGCCCGCAGGGGATGGTGCTGCACCGCGACGCCAGCGGGTTCTTCAACTACTCCGCGACCGCCGACGGCGCCGGGAACTTCAGCGGCGCCGGCGAGGTCGGGGCGAGCCTCGCCGGCAATCTCGCCTTCACCGGCTTCTCCGTCCTCCCCGACCACCAGTTCGTCCGCGGGCTCTCCTACGTGGTGATCGACGACCCGGCGGCGATGCGGCGGATCCAGCTCGGCGATACCATCGCGCTCTCGTCGGTGCTCGGGGGCACCGCCCAGCTCTCGGGCGTGAGCATCACCCGCGAGTTCTCGCTCGATCCCTACTTCGTCCGCCAGCCGCTGCCGAGGATGTCCGGCGCGATCCTCTCGCCCTCCACGCTCGACGTCTACGTGAACGGTGCCCTGCTGCGGCACGAGCAGATCGCGCCGGGACCGTTCGAGGTGCGCAACCTGCCGGTGGCCAGCGGGGTGGGGGAGATCAGCTATGTCGTGCGCGACGCGTTCGGGCGCACGCAGGAGTTCGCCTCGCCGTACTACGCGGCGGCGGGCGTGCTCGCCGACGGCATCAGCGAGTACGGCTACCATCTCGGCTTCAGCCGCCTCGGCTTCGGCGAGGAGTCGCTCCACTACGGTCCTCCCCAGCTGCTCGCCCGCCACCGCGTGGGAGTGGGCGGCTGGATGACCGCGGGCTACCGCTTCGAATCGGCGCTGCAGCGCGCCGGCGGCACCTCGCTGCTCGCGAGCGGCGGTCCCACCCTGGCGGTGGCGCTGCCGAAGGGCGAGCTCGACCTCGACGCCGCCGCCAGCGCCGACGGCGCCGACTACGGCGGGGCAGGCTCGATCTCCTACGCCCTCTTCGTCCACCGCATCTCCCTGGGCGCTTCGGTGAGCGCGATGAGCGCGCGATACGCCAATCTCTCCCTCGCCGCGACCCAGGATCGCGCTCTGCTGCAACTCCGCGGCGCCATCGGAGCGCCGGTGGTATCGCGCGTCAACCTGACGCTCGAAGGACAGCTGAACGCGATGCGGGACACCGGCGGCTCCTCCGCGCTCACCTTGCGCACGGACGTGCACATCACGAACGATCTCTCGTTCTCGCTCAGCGCTTCGCGCCTGCGCAGCGTGGGGGCGCAGCCGGAATGGCTGGGGTTCGCGACCTTGATGTACAGCTTCGGCGCCAGCACCACGGGCGACATCGGCGGCAGCGGCGGGACGAACGCGGGCTCCGCCTCGGCGGGTATCCAGAGGTCGCTGCCCCTCGGCGAGGGCTGGGGTTACCAGCTCCGCTCGACGGTCGACCGCGATCAGGCCACCTCCGGGCTGGGCCAGGTGCAGTACCAGGGCGCGTACGGCACGTACATCGGCAACTACGACCGGATCGGCGGCGCCAACAGCGGCAGCGCCACCGCCGCCGGCGCGCTGGTGCTGGTCGACGGCAATGTCATGGCCAGCCGGCCGGTG
The DNA here is from genome assembly GCA_035651935.1 of Myxococcales bacterium. Classification (GTDB taxonomy): domain Bacteria; phylum Myxococcota; class Myxococcia; order Myxococcales; family 40CM-4-68-19; genus 40CM-4-68-19. The sequence goes on from DASREU010000401.1 coordinate 19,612, forward strand.
CGGGACGGATTCGCGCTCGTCCAGGTGCCCGGCGTCGAGGGTGTCCGCGGGTACCTGAACAACCAGGAGATCGGGCGTACCAACGGGAGCGGCAACCTGCTCATTCCTTCCCTGCAGCCCTACTACGGCAACCGCCTCCGCATCGGCGACTCGGACATCCCGATCGAGTACCAGCTGGGCGCGGTCGAGCAGGTGGTGGCGACCCCTCTGCGCGGCGGCGCGCTGGTGCGATTCGACGTCCAGAAGGTCACCAGCGTGAAGGGCGCGGTCCGCGTCGATCTCGGGGACCGCTCCGCGGTGCCCGCCTTCGGCGAGCTCACGGTGGATGCGAACCTCAAGTCGCCGCTCGGCGCCGAGGGACAGTTCTGGTTCGGCGATCTGCGGGTCGGCAAGCACGTCGCCCAGGTCGAGTTCCGTGAGGGCACCTGCCGATTCGACCTGGTGGTGCCGAACGACGCGGGACCGTCGGTGAACCTGGGGACGATCTCCTGCGAAGGCGGCCAGCTCGCCTCAGCCCAGTAGCTCGAGCAGCGCGCGCAACGCCGCGAGCGCCCAGTCGTCGCGGCGACCCAGCTCCGCCCCCAGCTCGTCCAGCGCCTTCTCCATCACGTGCGTGTGCAGGAGCATGGTCAGCTCGGCGCGCGAGGTGGGCAAGAAAGGCGAGCCGCTGGCGTTTTCGAGCCACGCGGAGAGGAAGGCCGCCGGCGTCCAGGTGGACCAGAGCTTCGCCCACGGCTCCGCCGCGCCGCGCTCGCTCTCGCGGACGGTGGCCGGATCGCGCAGCGCCATCGTTGCGGCGATGTCGAACGACCGCAGCATGGAGGCGATGTCGCGCAGGCCGCTGCGCTTGCGCCGGCGCTCCGCCAGCGGCTTGTCGGGCGACTGGCCGAAGTCCACCACCACGAAGTCCTTGCCCGTCCAGAGCACGTTGGCGAGGTGGTACTCGCCGTGGATCCGGCCTCGATGGGCAGTGAGGCGGCCGCGGAGCAGCGGATCGAACGCGGCGTAGATGTCCGCCTCGCGCGCGAGAAGCTGCTGCGCCAGCTCCGCCGGGCGGCCCTGTAAGTGGGTGCTGCGGAGGAGGCGGAGCACCTTGCCCGTCAGGTTGCGCTTGGCCTGGTAGACGGAGCGCTGGTCGAGCGCGGTGTACGCCTCGGGCGCGAAGGCCGGGTCGTCGGGAAAGATCAGCGCCGCGTGCAGCTCGGCGGTGCGCTTTCCCAGGAGCGACGCGGCGGCGAGCGAGCTGGTCAGCATCTCGCGCGCAGCCGCGGGCACTTCCGCGCCGGCGAGGTCCACCATCGAGCCCGGAGGGCGCGGCGGCGGCTTCAGATCCCTGCTGGTGGCGAGGACGCGCTCGAAGTACCGGCGCAGCTCCTGGCGGAAGAACTGCCAGGCGGTGCCCTGGTTCTGCACCCAGCCGTGCAGGGTGGCGACGGTGATCGGCTCGCCGCGGCGCGGCCGCAGCTCCAGGGAGCCCCAGAGAGGCGCGATCGGCGCCGACGGCGCGCGCTCGGTCAGCGCCCTGCAGATCTCCAGCTCCGGGCTGACGCCCTCGCCGAGGCGGCGGTAGAACTTGAGGAGCAAGGCTTCCCCGTACTGCACGGACGCGGAGTTGTGCTCCTGGCGGTAGAGGCGCGCCTCGCCCTCCGGAAGCCCCGGCCGGGCGGTGGCGACGAGCAGCCCCGCGGGGCCGCGGCTCCGGGTTCCGGTGCGGATCGCCTCCAGCAGCGCCGCCGCCGCCTGGGGGTCGAAGAGCGCGTCGACGAGCAGCGCCTGCGAGTCGGGCCGGCGCACGGCCGCGATCACCGCCTGCGGGGAGGCGGGCTTGTCTCCCGGCGTGACCCCGAGCGGCAACACGTACTGCTCCGCCTCGCCGTGGCTGAACTCGACGTGCAGGATGGCGAAGCGGATCGAGTCGAGCGGGATGACGTCGAGCACGCGCACCTGCGAGATCTCGCGCGTCCGCCCGCGCAGCCAGCGGCGGCCCTCGAGCCACGCCGGCAGGAGCATCTCCAGCACCGATCGCTCCGAGGGGGAGAAGGCGCCTTCCCACGCGCTCGGGCCCTCCACCGTGGGCGGCTGGTACGAGGCTTCGCGCGCGTCCGCCTCCGCGCTGCGCGGCTCCTCGAGGGAGAACCAGTAGAAGGCGTGCTCCCCGAGCGTCAGCAGGTAAGGAAGATCGCCGATCGGCGGGAAGCGCGTCCTCCCCATCAGCTCGCGGGGCACGCGCCCCTTGAAGCTGCGCAGGTCCAGCTCCACGTACTGGGTGAAGCGCGAGAGGTTCGCCACCACCAGCACCGTCTCGTCGTCGAGCTGGCGGATGAAGGCGAGCACCTTCGGATTGTCCGGGGAGAGGAACTCGATGCTGCCTCGCCCGAACGCCTGGAAACGCTTGCGGAGCGCGATCAGCCGCTTGGTCCACCAGAGCAGCGAGTTCGGATTGGCCTGCTGCGCTTCCACGTTGAGCGATTCGTAGTGGTACTCGGGGTCGATGATCACCGGCAGGATCAGCCGCTGCGGATTCGCCCGGCTGAAGCCGGCGTTGCGGTCGGGGCTCCATTGCATCGGCGTGCGCACGCCGTTGCGATCGCCGAGGAAGACGTTGTCGCCCATCCCGATCTCGTCGCCGTAGTACAGGACCGGCGTCCCGGGGAGCGACGCGAGCAGCGCCTTCATCAGCTCGATCTGGCGCCGATCGTTGCCCACCAGCGGCGCCAGCCGGCGGCGGATTCCCAGGTTGATCCGCATCGTCGGGTCGTGCGCGAAGGCGCGGTACATGTAGTCGCGCTCTTCGTCGGTGACCATCTCCAGGGTCAGCTCGTCATGGTTCCGGAGGAAGAGCGCCCACTGGCAGTTCTCCGGGATCTGCGGCGTCTGCGCGAGGATGTCCGCGATCGGGAGCCGGTCCTCCATGTGGATGGACATGAAGATCCGCGGCATGATCGGGAAGTGGAAGTTCATGTGGCACTCGTCGCCGTTGCCGTAGTAGGCGGCGGCGTCCTCGGGCCACTGGTTCGCTTCCGCGAGCAGCATCCGGTTCTTGAAGCGCGCGTCCACATGCGCGCGCAGCTTCTTGAGGAAGGCGTGCGTCTCGGGCAGGTTCTCGCAGTTCGTCCCGTCCCGCTCGTAGAGATAGGGGACGGCGTCGAGGCGCAGCCCGTCCACTCCCAGCCCGAACCAGAAGTCGACGACCGCCAGCATGGCGTCGTGCACCGCCTCGTTGTCGAAGTTCAGGTCCGGCTGGTGGGCGAAGAAGCGGTGCCAGTAGTACTGCCGGGCGATGGGGTCCCAGGACCAGTTGGAGGGCTCGAAGTCCTTGAAGATGATCCGGGCGTCGCTGTAGCGGGCGGGCGTGTCGCTCCAGACGTAGAAGTCGCGCTCGCGGGATCCCGCCGGCGCGCGGCGGGCTCGCTGGAACCAGGGGTGCTGGTCGCTCGTGTGGTTGAGCACCAGCTCGGTGATCACGCGCAGCCCGCGCCGGTGGGCCTCCTCCACGAAGACGCGGAAGTCGTCGAGCGTCCCCACGTCGGGGTGGACGTCGGTGTAGTCGGAGATGTCGTACCCGTCGTCCTTTCCCGGCGAGGGGCAGATGGGGAGCAGCCAGAGGGCGCTGACGCCCAGGTCCTGGAGGTAGTCGAGCCTGGCGGTGAGGCCGGGAAAATCGCCGATGCCGTCGCCGTTCGAGTCCATGAACGAGCGCACGCGCAGCTCGTAGATGATGGCGTCCTTGTACCACTGCGGATCTTCGCGGAGCTGGCCGCGGCGCGTCTCCCAGGGCTTGCGCTTCACCGCCCGGTCCTCCCGTAGATCCGGGTCAGCTCTCCCAGCCGCTCGAGCACGTCGTCGGGCAACGGGCCGGCGAGCCGCCATTCCCAGTTGCCCGAGGACGTGCCCGGCAGGTTCATGCGCGCCTCGGAGCCCAGGCCGAGCAGGTCCTGCGCCGGAGCGATGGCGAGATTCGCCACCGACGACCAGACCCCGCGGATCATCTGCCAGTGGATGTCGCGCGCGTCGTTGCCGCAGCCCAGATAGGCGAGAGCGGCGCGCCGCTCCTTCTCGCACTGCTCCTGCGAACGCTGGGGCGACCCGCAGTCGTTGAACCAGCCAACGCTCGTATCGTTGTCGTGCGTCCCGGTGTACGCCGCCGAATTGCGCTCGTAGCTGTAGGGCAGGAAGGTGGCCGCCTGCGGATCGGTGCCGAAGGCGAACTGCAGCACCTTCATCCCGGGAAGCCCGAACCGGTCGCGAAGCGCGGTCACCTCCGGGGTGACGGCGCCCAGGTCCTCGGCGATCAACTGGGCCGGCCCCAGCGCCTCGAACAGCTTCGCTCCCGGGCCCTGCGTCCAGCGGCCGTTCTCGGCGGTACGCTCCGAGGCCGGCACCTCCCAGGCGCGGGTGAATCCGATGAAGTGGTCGAGCCGGACGGCGTCGAAGCGCGCGAAGGTCTGCCGGAACCGCTGCAACCACCAGCGGAACTTCGTCCGCTCGAGCTTCTCCCAGTCGTAGAGGGGGTTGCCCCAGCGCTGGCCGGTGGCGCTGAAGTAGTCGGGAGGAACGCCCGAGACCACCGTCGGCTCTCCTTGCGGATCGAGGAAGAAGAGGTCGCGATTCGCCCACACGTCGGCGCTGTCGTGAGCGACGAAGATGGGGAGATCGCCGAGCAGCCCGATGCCCAGCCGGCGGCACTCGTCGCGCAGCGCCTGCCACTGGCGGGCGAAGACGAACTGCTCGAACCTGCGCTGGTGGATCCCGTCGCGCAGCGCGTGGCGGGCGCGGTCGAGCGCCCCCGGATCGCGGGCGCGCAGCTCCGGCTGCCAGCCGGTCCAGGCTTTTTCGCCGCTGGCGCTCTTGATCGCGGTGTAGAGCGCGAAGTCCTCGAGCCACCCCGCGTTTTCCGCGCAGAACATCTCGAACGCGGAGTGATCGGCCGTCCGCCGCCCGAACGCGTTGAACGCCGTGGCGAGGTGCCGCTCCCGGGCCGGGCGCACCCTCGCGTAATCGACCCGCCCCGGTGGAGAGGGCGGCTCACCCTCGAGAGCCTGGCGCGGAAGGAGGCCGTCCTCGACGAGGAGGTCGAGGCTGATCAGCAGAGGGTCGCCGGCGAACGCCGATTGCGCGCTGTACGGCGAATTGCCGTATCCCACCGGGCCGACCGGCAGCATCTGCCACCAGCCCTGGCCCGCCTTTGCCAGCGCCCGCGCGAACGCGTGCGCCTGTGGGCCCAGATCTCCGCAGCCCTGCGCCCCGGGGAGGGACGTCAGGTGGAGGAGGACGCCGCTCGCCCGATCGCCGAGAACGAAAGCCATTCCGTGCACCATGATAGGTACGGAATCGTTCCGGAACGTAGCATGTCGCCGGAGTTTTGTTCCTTCCCGGGGGTCCAGATCCGGTCCCCGGGCGGGCGACCGCTCGCCGGCGTCCGCCGGGGGCGCGACGCGCCGGCAGGTGCGCATCGTCCCGACACCGGGGGATGCAAACCGGCGCGCGATTTGTTAAACCACTCCGGCCGCAGTCGCGGCACCAGGCAGCAAGGTGCTGTCTGAACATCGAAAGAGTGTTTCAATGGCTACTGGCACCGTGAAGTGGTTCAACGACGCGAAGGGGTTCGGGTTCATCGTGCAGGACAACGGTGGTCCCGACGTCTTCTGCCATCACACCGCCATCCAGGCGGATGGGTTCCGCTCCCTCGCCGAGGGACAGAAGGTCGAGTTCGAGGTCACGAAGGGCCCCAAGGGCCTTCAGGCCGCGAACGTCCGCCCCGTCGCGTAAGCGACGAGGGACGGTGTGGATGGGCCCGGCCTTCTCCAAGGCCGGGCTTTTTCGGTCTTTGGAGGACGCGTGCAGCCACGATCGAACAAGCGACAGAAGGAGCTGGCGCGCCTGGAACGGCGCAAGGAGAAGGACGAGCGCCGCGAGCAGCGCAAGAAGGAGAAGACCGAGCGGGTGACGCCCGAAGGCGAGGATCCGGACATCGCCGGCATCATCCCCGGGCCTCAGCCCAAGGTGGACGAGGAGTAGGGCCTCAGGACGCCCGTTCCCGCGCAGGCGCCGCCGCAGGCTGGCCGAGGAAGACCTCCAGCTCGTCCTTGCGCGCCCTCGCATCCCGCTCGCCGAGCTCCATCAGCTCGTTGGCGTATTCGGAATCGAAGAGCAGGTAGCTGAGCATGTCGGAGGGGTCTCCGCGACCGGCAGCTTCGCCCAGGCGCCGGAGCAGGTACCCGGCCGGACCGGAGAGCCTCGCCCGCACCGCGGGGCGCCCGAGCACGTGGGCCGCGAGCGATCCGAGATCCTGCGAGGGCCTGATCAGGACGTCGGAGACGGGCCGGAGCCCGCCTCCCGCCGCCTGCAGCGCGGCCGCCACCGGCGGCGTCAGCGCGGAAGAGACGCGCGACAGTTCCTGCAGGGCGAGGTTGACCATGCGCAGGTTCGCCAGATCGTTCTCGACCCGATCGAGCAGCAGCGCATCGAGCAGCTTGCCGAACAGGTACAGCGGCGAGGAGAGCGCCTTCTGATCCTCGGCATCCTGGCGCCCCGCCTTCGCTGGGGAGACGGGCACGGGCGTGCGCAGGCCGATCACCAGCACCCTTCCAGCCCCGAGCCGCAGGGCGGGAGCGATCGGCGTGTTCTGCCGGAGGCTTCCGTCCGAGTACATGCGGCCGGCGACCCGGACGGTGGGGAAGATGATGGGGATGGCGGCCGAGGCGAGGGCGTGCTGCGCGGTGAGGCGGACGGCGGCCCAGTCCACCGCGCGATCGCCGGAGGCGAGCAGCGTCTCGCTGACCCTTCCCGTCTCGATGAAGACCACCGTATGGCCGGTCTCCACGTCGGTGGTCGACACCGTCACCCCGTGCACGCGCCCGTCGGCGACACCCTGGTGCAGCCCGCGCCAGGGGATCACGGATCGGACCAGCTCGGCGAGAGGCGCCGCGTCGAGCAGGCTGTGCGGGCCGGTCACGCGGGGCGACCCGAGGATCCAGCGGATCAATCCCGCCAGGTCGCGCCACCCGAGGAGGAAGATCTGCTCCAGCCCGAGCTGGCGCCAGCTCTCCGCGAGCTGGGCGATGGCAAAATCGGCCATGTCGTGGTGGGCCGCGAGCGCGCAGGCGTTGATCGCTCCCACGCTGGTCCCGGAAAAGATCCGCGGCCGGGCGGATTCGCCCAGCCGCGGTGCAAGCTGCCCGAGGATGTAGCGGAGCACGCCGATCTCGTAGGCGCCGCGCGCTCCCCCTCCGGAGAGCACCAGAGCGATCGGAGAATCGGCCTCCGTCACGACGCTGCTAGAAGCGGAAATCCAGACCGCTGCTCAGCCAGATCGCCTGGGTGTTGAAGGCGCTGATCGAGGATCCAGTGCCGGTCGTCTTCGAGCTGAGCGGGAAGTCCACGTCGGCCTCGACGTAGATCTTGAAGAGCACCAGCGGGATGTTGATGCCGGCGCCGAGCCGCAGGTCGAGCAGTTCGCGCTCGCCGTTCGCGGTCTCCACGTTGATGGGCAGCGCGCCGCGGATATAGAACGGGATCACCGGCGGGCTGATCCGGACGCCCGGCCGGAGGACCGTGCCGATCCGGGCATTCGCGCCGGCGGGAGCGTTGAAGAAGAACTGCTCCGAGACTTCGAGGTCGAACGAGACGATCGAGCCCGGGGTCCAGTAGCTGAGCATCAGGTCCGCGGCGAACGGCCAGTTGTCGCTGATCCAGGACGTGCCCGCATCGGTGTGGGTCGCGATGTTGGCTTCGAGTCCGAGGCGCAGGCCGGTGTCGGCGCGAGCGGCAAGGGGAGCGGCGAGGAGAGCGGCGGCGAGGACGATCTTTTTCACAGTGGGCCTCCTGAGGTCCGTACGCATAGGACCACCCCAGGCGACGCACGGCCACTTTTCAGCCGGTCAGGCGGACAGCTCGAGCATGCGCTGGACGGGCCGCAACGCGCGGACCCGCAGATCTTCGGGGAGCAGGATCTCCGGCTTCCGATCCCGCATGCAGAGGTAGAGCTTTTCCAGAGAGTTGAGGCGCATGTAGGGACAGATGCTGCAGTTGCATCCGCTGCTGGGCGGCGCCGGGATCAGCTCGGCATCGGGCCGCGCCTTCGACATGAGATGAAGGATCCCCACTTCGGTGGCGACGATGAAGCTCTTCGCGGGGCTGGTCTTCACGTACTCGAGCAGCGCCTTGGTGGACCCGACGAAGTCCGCGATCGAGAGCACGCCCGCCTCGCACTCGGGATGGGCGATCAGCTTCGCGCCCGGGTGGCGCACCTTCAGCTTCGTCAACTGCCGCTCGGTGAACTGCTCGTGGACGATGCAGAACCCCGGCCACTTCACCAGCTCGCGCCCGGTCTTCTGCTCCACCCACGCGCCGAGATGGCGGTCGGGGGCGAAGACGATCTTCGTGCCGGCGGGGAAGCTGTTGACGATCTTCGCCGCGTTGCTGGAGGTGCAGATCACGTCGCTCAGCGCCTTCACTCCGGCGGAGCAGTTGATGTAGCTGACCACCTTGTGGCCGGGATAGGCCTGCAGCCACTTCGCGAACTGGTCCGGCGGGCAGCGATCGGCGAGCGAGCAGCCGGCGTCGAGATCGGGCAGGAGGACCTGCTTGTCCGGGTTGAGGATCTTCGCCGTCTCCGCCATGAAGTGGACGCCGCAGAAGACGATCACCTTCGCCTTCGTCCCCGCCGCCTGCTGCGAGAGCTGCAGCGAGTCGCCGACGAAGTCCGCGAGATCCTGGATCTCGGGGTCCTGGTAGTAGTGGGCGAGGATCACCGCGTCGAGCTCGGCGCGGAGCCGCGAGATGCCTTCGATCAGCGCCTGTCCCTGGGGCAGATCGGCCATCGGCTCATTGTAACCCCGTCCGCACCAGCTCGCCGAGGCGGGCGACGATCGTGCGGCCGCCGTCGTCGGCCTGGGCGAATCGGTAGTCGCTGCGGCCGGCGCCGAGCTCGTCGCAGAGCGCGAGATCCAGCTCGCTCCTGAACGTCGCGGCGGTCACGGCCCGGCCTTCGACCACCACGCCGACGGGCGCGCGCGCCTCGAGCTGGGAGAGGAGCGCCTTCTTCACCGGCCGGGCGAGGGGCTTGGGCACGCGGACCACCAGGACGCCGCGGGCCTCTTCGCGCGCCTGCGCCGCGAGCGCGTCCACCGGCGCCAGCGCCTCTTGGTGCGCGCGGGCGAGGTCTTCCACCCGCTTCTGCAGCGCCGGGGGAAATTCTTCGCGGACCAGCGCCTCGACGATCTGCTGCCGCAGCGCTTCGCGCTGGGCGGTGCGCAGCTCGGCCGCGGCGTGGTCCAGCGCCGCCGAGAGGAGGGCCGCCCGCGGCGAGAGCGCGTGGCCGCGACCGGGGCTGTCGGCGGCGCGGGCGTCCTCGTCCGCTTCGGGCCAGGGCGGGATGCCGCCGCGGAGGAACTTCACCGCCGAGAGCAGGCCGTCGAAGTCGGCGTGGGCCACCACCACGTCCACGTGGCCGGCGCGCCGCACGGTCTCCGGCGTGACGAGCTCGGGGCAGGCGTGCGCGATCTGGTTCGGCACCAGCACGAAGCGGGGATCGCCGCGATAGCGCGCCCAGCCGACCGGGTGCTCGTGGTGATCGATCCAGATCGCCAGGCGATCGCCGAGCGCCTCGAGGAAGGGGACGGTGCTCTTCTCGAAGTTCTCGCCGCCGGCGAACGCCACGTCGACCACCGCCACGCGCCCTTCCGGCGGAGGGGGAAGGCTTCCCGGCTGCTCGACGAACATCACGCGCACGCGAGTGTCTTAACGCGCGCACCGGGCCGCCGTCCCGTCAATCGCCGCTTTCGCGGCGCTTCCGGGGCAGGTTAAGCTCCGCGCTCGCATGCAGAACCTCCGCGACAAGCTCCTCAAGGCGGGTCTGGTCACCGAGAAGCAGGCGAAGGAGGCGGCCCGCGATCAGCGGCAGGGACCGCCAAAGGCGCACCGCGAGCGCGAGAAGCAGATCTCGGAGGAGGAGCGCCAGCGCCGGGAGGCGTTCGCGGCGCGGGAGGCCGAGGTTTCAGAGGAGCGGCGCAAGGAAGCGGCGAAGCAGGCGGAGGCGCGGATGCAGTCGGAGCGCGCGCGCCGCCTGCGCCAGCTCGTCGAGGCCCACCGCATGCGCGAGCCCGGAGAGGTGGCGTTCCACTACGTCCGCCGCAGCGGGAAGATCGGCCGGCTCGACGTCTCGCTCGCCACCCAGAAGCTCCTCGAGCAGGGCGGCGCAGCCGTCGTCGAAGATCCCGGCTCCCCCGACTGCGCCGTCGTTCCGGGCGACGCCGCAAAGCGCATCTACGAAGTCGACCCCCAGGCCATTCGCTTCTGGTTCGGCCCCGACAAGCCCATCGGCTTCTCCGACGCCGGCGAATAATTTCGGGGACACGTACGGAATTCGCCCGTGCCACGGTTGGCACCGTCAATTTACGTATGGTGTCCCCGGATCTCCGGAGCTCAGGCGTGGCCGAAGGCGTCGCCGTGGCGGAAGATCTCCAGGACCTGGGGGTGGGGGTGTTCGTCGCGCATGGCGTCGATCAGGGCGGCGTGGCGGGAGGTGGAGACGGAGCGCACCATCTTCAGGGTCGGGGTCAGCTCGCCGGTCTCCAGCGCGGGAATCTCCGGGACGAGCGCGATGCGGCGGACCCGCTCGAAGTGGACCGCCGCGAGCAGGTTGGCGGACTGCAGCGCCTCCACGATGGCCCGGCGCAGCTCCGGGACCTGGATCAATCCCGCCGGTCCTTCGGGGAGATCGAGCTGCCGCTCCTCGAGCCATCTCTGGGCGGCGCCCGGCGCGATCCAGCAGAGCGCCGTGACGTACGGCTGCCCCCAACCGAGCACCACCGCCTGGTCGAGCAGGGGAGTGGCCGCGAGCATCCGCGCCTCGACCTCGCCGGCGGAGACCTTCTCGCCGTTCGCCAGCTTGAAGAGCCCGTCTAGCCGGCCGAAGAGCTTCAGCCCCGAGTCGATCCATTCGCCGAGGTCGCCGCTGCGCAGCCACCCCTCTTGCAAGACTTTTCGCGTCTCCGCCGGGCGGTTGTGATAGCCGCGCATCACCTGCGGGCCGCGGACGAGGATCTCGCCGCGCTCCGGAAAGCCCTCCACCGGATCGAGCCGCACGGTGGTTCCCGGAAGCGGGTGCCCGACGACCCCCGGGCTGCGGGACGCCTGCTCGCGCCGGGTGATCGTCACGCATGGCGACGTCTCCGTCAGCCCCCAGCCTTCGAGCACCGGAATCC
>DASREU010000402.1:0-2949 GCA_035651935.1 Myxococcales bacterium
CGCCATCCACTCCACCACGTTGTCGAACGCCTGGACCATGAACCGGTCGCGAGGCCCCAGCGTCCGCAGGAGCAGCGCGCACGCGCGCGCCGCCGAAGCCATCTTCGGGCCCTGCATCGACCCCGACCGGTCGAGGACGAACACGACGTCGCGCGGCACGCCGAGGAACCCCGCACGCGCAGGCGGCACGAGCGAGAGCAGCGCGAACCCGCCGTTCACCAGGAGGTGGGACTTCACCTGCTCGGACGCGATCCGCCAGCGGAGGACGAAATCCCGGTCGAGCGGCTCGTGCTCCCGCGAGAGCGCGACCCGCAGGCTCTCCGGCCCGGCCGACGTGCTCACCGCATGCTGCGAGCAGGCCAGGTCGGGAGGAGCTTGCCCGAACAACTCCACCTCGATCCCCAGCGACACCTTGGGGTCGAATCCCGGCACCAGCCGGGGAGGCGTGATCCGAGACGCGTCGGGCACGGTGCTGCTGTCCTGCGCCACCCCATGCCCGACGGGCTCGCGCGGCAACTCCTTGCCGCCGACGTAGCGGGGCGCCACCACCGTGGGCAGCCGCAGCTCGGTCCGCCCGTCCTCGAAGAACGACAGCCGTTCGCTGTACGTGAGCCGGACGGTGACGGCGTCGCCGGGCATGACGTTCCCCACCTGCACCGTGAACACGTCGTCGCGCTCCTGCTCGAGCAGCGCCGCGCGCTTGCCCCGGTCCAGCGCCTCCGCGTACTGCTTCCGCGCCTCGGCCCGCTCCTGGACGTGACCGCGCACGATCCGCTGTCCGATCTGCATCTCGAACCGGCTGACGGCGCTCCCGCCCGCCAGGGGAAAGACGTAGACCGCCTCGATGGGATCGGTGAACGGATTCCCGAACTTCTCCTCGACGGTCACTTCCGCGAAACGATCGACGACGCGCGCGCGGATCTGCACGCTCTCCAGCGGGAGCGGCTGCTCGTTCGCCTTGAGCGACCCCAGCCTGCGCGTGCCGCCGGCAGGGATCTCCACCATCGGGATTGCCAACTTCATCGCATGCCTCCCAGCGCCGCCAGCGCCGCTCGAATCCTGCCTTCCAGCGCCGCGGGATCCCGCAGCTGCCATCCTTCCTCGACCATCAATCGCACTCCCGGCTCGATCGCCACCTCGCGCAGCCGCATCGCCGGAAGCGGATTCGCTGGAAGCTGCACCGCTTCCTTCGCCTGCGCCGCGACCGATTCGACCAGCGCTTTGAGCTCCGCGTCGCTCCGCCCGTAGAGCCGCTGCTGGATCTGCGCCAGCGGCAGCTCCAGCGCCTGCAGCGCCTTGATCGCCAGCAGCTGCAGCAGATGCCGATCCCCGTACTGCGCCTGCCGACCCTCGATGCGCGGCCGGTCGATCAGCCCGAGCGTCGTGTAGTACCGCACCGTGCGCGCATCCGGCGCCGCCGACACCCGCGCATCCGGCGCGGCGCCCAGGAGCCCGCGCCCGCCCAGCTCCTCCGCGACGCGCCCCGACAGCTCCTCGAGAAGCATGACAGCATACTAGGCACTTACTGCAATGCTGTCAACATCATCCGAAGTGAGGCATGACCTGCTCGGCAAAGGTGCGCAACGACTCGAGGATCAGCTCGTGCCCGACAGTCCCCATCTGCATCACCAGGATCAGCTCGTCGACGCCGGTCTCGACGAACCGCTGCACGCTCTCCCGTGCCGCCACCGGGTCGCCGACGATGGTGGCGAGCTGCGAGCCCGGCGCATTGCGCAGCGCGCGCGCCTCCGCCAGCTCCTCGTCGCTGAGGTCCTCGCGGGGAATGTCCAGCAGGCCGGTCGGACGATCCGTCCCGAAGTAGTACTTCCCCATCGCATTGAGAAAGAAGCGCGCCCCCCGCGTCCCTTCACGCAGCGCCCGCGCGTCGTCCTTCAGCACCAGCGTCGCCGGCGTGCAGGCGAACCAGCGCGTCGGCGTCCGTCCTGCCGGCCGGGCCTTCTCCGAAGCGGCCCGGTACTCGGAGACCTTCTCGGCGAGGTACTCGTCGCTGCCGAAAGCGAAGTTCAGCGCCCCGACTCCCAGGCTCCCGACCAGCGCCGCCGTGTCCGGCTTGGAGCACGCCGCGAAGATCGGCGGGTGCGGCTGCTGCACCGGCTTGGGGATCACCTGCGTGGGCGGCACCTGGAAGAAGCGCCCCTTGTGCTCGAACACGTCGCTCGCCCACATCCGGGGGATCATCTCCAGCGCCTCGAGCCATTGATCGTGCAGCAGCGCGCGGTCGGTCTCGAACGCCATCTGCTCCACCATCGACGCCGACTTTCCCGTCCCCCAGTTCACCCGCCCGTTGGAGAGGATGTCGAGCGTGGCGATGCGCTCCGCGATCCGCAGGGGATGGTTGTACCGGTACGGCAGGAGCGTCACGCCGTGCCCGAGCCGGATCCGCTGCGTGCGCGCCGCGACGAAGCTGAGGAAGACCTCCGGAGCGCTGGAGTGCGAGTACTCGAACAACCCGTGGTGCTCGACCTCCCACACGCAATGGTAGCCGAGCTGATCGGCGAGCACCGCCTGCTCTACGCAGTCGCGGAAGAGCTGTGCCTCCTTCGCGCGGGTGGGCTGCGAGAGCTGCATCTCGAAAAAGATGGAGAACTTCATGCGCTGATCCACCTCGCGAGCTTGCGGGCCGTGAAGCCGCGCCAGCCAGGTCGTTGTCCCGCAGACCGGAAACCCGCCACCAGGCCGCCGATCACCAGCGCCGCGTGGCCCTGGCCGTCGATCCGGATCTTGCCGGTCAGCTGCGCCGCGGCGACGTCTCCGCGCCCGGCGAGCAGATCGAGCAGCGTGCGCGCTTTCATCGAGACCACCGCGTTCGCCGGCCGCGGCACTCCGCGACGCAGGCGAATCCGTCCGTCGGCCACGCGCAGGGTGAAGTCGCCGCCGCCCGGGCCGGTGAGATCGAGGTGCACGGTCGCGTCGTACCCCTTCAGCTCG
>DASREU010000403.1:0-3094 GCA_035651935.1 Myxococcales bacterium
CGGAAAGCAGTTCAAGCCGAAGATGAAACCGGAGGTGCGCGAGGCGCACCTGGCGCGCTGGCGGGCAGCGGTGACCCGCGCCTAGAAGCGACCGGAGAGGGCGAGACCGGGGGACCGGCTCCTGCCCATCTTCGCGTAGGTCGGCTCGACCGCCAGCTGCATCGACGAGCTGGAGCGCGCGATCCCGAGCGCGAGCTGCGGACCCTCGAGCACCGCCTGGACCATGTGCGAAGTGCCCACCAGCCGGGTCAGGTTCAGCACCGCCTTCAAGTCCCGCAGCTTCGCCACCGCGCCTGCGGTCCGGATGCCGGCCGCCACGCTGAGCACCATCGCGCCGCCGGACTGCCTTCCCATCCCGGCCGAACGCGCCTCGCGCGGCGCCGCGACGGCCATCGCCAGTACCGCACCCGCGAGAACCGTCGTTGCGCGCATCGCCAACCTCCCGGCGACCCACTTCGCAACCGACGTGCCGCACGCAACCGCCCGAAATTACATCATTCGCTCATTCCCTCCCGACCGTAGCGCTACCGCTCCGGCGCGGCGCCACAGCGATCCGGGGACACCATACGAAACTCCCCCACGCCAACTCCGACCTGCTGCGTCGAACACGAACCCGGCACGATGAAGTGCGTGTGGCGCAAGCCAGACGGAGAGGGGCGGAACAACGGACGGCGCCGCCTTCGCGCCGGCGCGCAGCAGATCCGGCCCTGACCACCGTGACAGCGTCAGCCGGCGGCGAGCTTGATGCGGACGATCATCTCGATCAGCTTGCGCGAGGTGGCATCGAGCTCGATGAACTCGACGCCGATTCCCGTCTGGTCGCTGCGCACCACCCGGGCCTTGCCCTGGACGATGCGCTCCTGCCCGGCGCTGAACTGCAGCGTCACCAGCTCGCCGACCTGGTGGTCCGTGGCGCCGGTCCGGATGAACATCCCGCTCTCGCTGATGTCTCCGGCACAGGCGGAGAGGAACTGCTGCACCGAGGAGAACCGCAGGCTGACCTGGAGGTCGACGGCTGCGCGGCGATGGCGCCGGCGATCTTCCAGGTCGTCGGCGGCGGCCACCCGATCAGTCTACGCGAACAGCGCCTTCATCGCGTCCTGCACGGTCGCGACTCCGCGAAGATCGAGGGCGCTGGTGGACGCGCGTGCGCGGTTTCCCTCCGGCAGCACACACCGGGAGAACCCGAGCTGCGCGGCCTCGGCGAGGCGCTGATCGATCTGCCCCACCGCGCGCACCTCGCCGGCGAGCCCCACCTCTCCGAGCACGACCATGTCGGCCGGCAGCGGGCGATCGCGCAACGAGGAGACCAGCGCCGCCGCGACGGCCAGGTCTCCCGCCGGCTCCGGCAGCGTGCCGCCCCCGGCGACGCTGACGTAGATGTCCTTGTCCGAGAGCGCGATGCGCTCCTTCCGCTCCAGCACCGCGGTGAGCAGGGCGACCCGCGCGGGGTCGACGCCGATGGCGGTGCGCCGGGGCGACCCGGCGGCCGTGGAATCGGCGACCAGCGCCTGCACCTCGACGAGCAGCGGCCGCGAGCCGTTCATCACCGCCACCACCGCGCTCCCCGAGGCGTTCTGCGGACGCTCGGCGAGGAAGAGCGCCGAGGGATTCGGCACCTCGACCAGGCCCTCGGACTTCATCTCGAAGACGCCGATCTCGTTGGTGGAGCCGAAGCGGTTCTTGTGCGCGCGCAGCACCCGATACGTGTGGCTGCGGTCTCCCTCGAAGAACAGCACCGTGTCCACCAGGTGCTCGAGCACCCGCGGTCCGGCGATGGAGCCTTCCTTGGTGACGTGTCCGACCAGGATCACCGGCGTTCCCGAGTCCTTCGCGAAGGCGGCGAGCCGGTGCCCCACCTCGCGCACCTGGGTCACCGATCCGGGCGCGCTCTCCAGCCCGGGCAGCGCCAGCGTCTGGATGGAATCGATGGCCAGCGCGCGGGGCTGCAGCTTGCGCGCGTGCTCCAGCGCGACCAGCGCATCGGTCTCGGCGGCGAGGTGCAACGCGGGGGAGAGCGTGCCCAGCCGCTCTCCGCGGAGCCGGATCTGCTGCAGGGATTCTTCCCCGCTCACGTACAGCACCGGGCGGCGCGGCCCCGCGAGCCGGTCGAGCGCCGAGAGCAAGAGCGTGCTCTTGCCGATCCCCGGATCTCCTGCCAGGAGCACCACCGCGCCCGGAACCAGCCCGCCGCCCAGCGCCCGGTCCAGCTCGCCGATCCCGGTCTTGTCGCGATGTCCGATGGAGAGCGGCACCTGATCGATGGGCACCACGAGCGAGAGCAGCCGCCCCGGCGCCCGCGGCGCCTGTTCCTCCACCGAGCCGAACGCGCCACAGCCACCGCACTTTCCGAACCACTTCGCCGTCCTGTGCCCGCAGTCCCTGCACACGTGCTGCATCGCAGTCTTCGCCATGGTTCGCATCCTGCCCGCAGGGTCCGACATGCATCCCCCATGCTAGGGTGCGCGCCGCGTGCTCCCGATCCTGTTCGTCACCGTCTTCATCGACCTGGTGGGGTTCGGGATCATCATCCCTTTCCTCGCGTATTACGTGGAGTCCTTCGGGGCGCGCGCCGCGACCGTCGGCCTGCTGATGTCCAGCTACTCGCTGGCCCAATTCGTCTTCGCGCCGGTGTGGGGGAGGATCTCGGATCGCGTCGGCCGCCGTCCCATCCTGCTCCTCGGCCTGATCGGATCGGTCGCGGGCTACACGCTCTTCGGCCTCGCTGGAACGCTCGCGCTGCTGTTCGTCGGCCGCGCGCTGATGGGGATCTTCGGGGCCACCATCCCCACCGCGCAGGCGGCCGTCGCGGACGTGACCGCGCCGCAGGATCGGGCAAAGGGGATGGGGTTGATCGGCGCGGCCATCGGGCTCGGGTTCATCCTCGGTCCTGCGCTGGGCGGCGTGCTCTCGAACCTCTCCGGCGTGATCCACGTCCGCCTCTTCGAGCAGAACCCGTACGCGCTCCCCTGTCTCGCCTCCGCGGCGCTCGCGGCGGTGAACCTGATCGCGGCGGCGTTCTTCCTCCCGGAATCGCTTCCGCGCCAGCTCCGCGGCGCTCCGTCGACCCGCGCTTCGCGCCTCCAGCAGCTCA
>DASREU010000404.1:0-5702 GCA_035651935.1 Myxococcales bacterium
CGCCGGCGAAGGCGGGCGCGCGCTGCTCCGTCCCTGGCTGTCGGCGCTGGACGGGCTGGAGATCCCGCTCGAGGACGGAGACGCTTCGGGCGCCGACCTCGGCCCGATGTCGACCTCGCAGGTCCCGCTGGTGCTGGTCCACCCCGACGGGACGCACTATTTCGACATCCACCACAGCGCGGCGGATACCTTCGACAAGATCGATCCGGAGAACCTCGCCAAGAACAGCGCCGCCATCGCGGTGGTCGCATGGGCGCTGGCGGAGATGCCGGAACCGTTGCCGCGGCCGCCGCAGCCGGAGCACGAGCCGCAGGACGCGCCGCGGCCGGCGGCGCATCGCTAGGAGAGAGAACACATGAAGACGCTGCGAAGCTTCGTCGAAGGCCGCTGGGTGGCGGGAAAGGACCCGCTGGCGACGCTCGTCAATCCCTCGACGGAGGAGCCGCTCGCCCGCACCTCCACGCGCGGGATCGACTTCGGCGCGGTCCTCGAGTTCGGCCGGGCGCAGGGCGGACCCGCGCTCCGGGAGCTGACGTTCGCGCAGCGCGGCGAGCTGCTCAAGAGCTGGAGCAAGGCGCTGCACGCCGCGCGCGACGAGCTGATCGGCCTCTCCCTGCAAAACGGCGGCAACACCCGCGGCGATGCGAAGTTCGACATCGACGGCGGCATCGCCACCCTCGCCCACTACGCGGAGCTCGGGGCGCAGCTCGGATCGCTCCACGCGCTGCGCGACGGGGATGCGGTGCAGCTCGGCCGCACCTCGCGCTATGCCGGGATTCATCTCTGGGTGCCGCGCGACGGCGTCGCGGTGCACATCAATGCATTCAACTTCCCGGCCTGGGGCACCTGCGAGAAGGCCGCTTCCACGCTCCTCGCGGGGATGCCGATGGTGAGCAAGCCCGCCACCAGCACGGCGCTGGTCGCCGAGCGCGTGGTCGAGCTCGGCGCCGATCTGCTGCCCCGCGGCGCCTTCCAGTTCCTCTGCGGCTCCTCCGGCGACCTGCTCGATCGCCTCGGACCGCAGGACGTGGTGGCGTTCACCGGATCGTCGGACACCGCGGAGAAGTTGCGGGAGCAGCTCGCCCGCCGCGGCGCGCGCCTGAACGTCGAGGCCGACTCGCTCAACGCCGCCGTCCTCGGACCGGACGTGAAGCCCGGCAGCGCCACCTGGGACCTCTTCGTCCAGGACGTGGTCCGCGACATGACCCAGAAGGCGGGGCAGAAGTGCACCGCGGTCCGCCGGATCTTCGTCGGCGGAGGGCAGCTCGCGGCGGCGCAGGAGGCGCTCGTCGATCGCCTCTCGCAGGTCCGGGTCGGCGACCCCGCCCGCTCCGAGGTGACGATGGGGCCGGTGAGCACCGCCGATCAGCTGCGCGAAGTGCGCAGCGGGATCGCGAGGCTCGCGGCGGAAGCGCAGCCCCTCTTCGGCGGCGACGGCAGCGTGAAAGCGCTGGCGCCCGAGGGGAAGGGCTACTTCGTCTCGCCCGTCCTCCTCCTCTCGCGCGACCCGGCCGGCGCCAAGGTGCTGCACAAGGACGAGGTGTTCGGCCCGGTGGCGACGATGGCCGCAACCGACTCGCCGGCAGCGCTGGTCCGCCGCGGCGGCGGCGGCCTGGTCTGCTCCGTGTACAGCGACGATCGCGAGTTCCTCCGCGGGTTCGTCCTCGCGGTCGCGCCGTACCACGGCCGCATCTACGTCGGCAGCGAGAAGGTCGCGGGCCAGACGCTCGGGCCGGGCACCGTGCTCCCGCAGTTGCTCCACGGCGGCCCGGGACACGCCGGCGGCGGCGAGGAGCTGGGCGGCCTCCGCGGCCTGCAGCTCTATTCGCAGCGCGTGGCCGTGCAGGGCGACCGCGCCCTGCTCGACGCCATCGCTCCCGCGCTCGAGGGGCAGAAGGCCTGACGGAACCGCAGCGGAGCCCTGACTTGCGGCCGCGCAGTGCCGTTCGGGATGAGCTGACTACTGGGCGGCGTGCCAGACTGAGAAGAGCTGCGCGGCTTCGCCGATGAAGCTCTCGTGCCTCGGCCGCCAGTCGAGATCGTTGCGCGCCTTCTCGCTGGACACCTGCTGGTCGAGCATCAGCGCCTCGTGGTACGGCGATCCGTCGGGCTGCTGGGCCTGCACCTTGCCGTCCTTGCCCGCCGCGCGCGACGCTGCTTCCGCGACCTCCCGCTGCGTCAGTCGCGACGCATCGGCCGCGTAATAGATCGATCCCGCCGGCCCGCGCTCGACGAGCCGGACGTACAGCTCCGCCAGGTCGTCGACGTGCACCAGCGGCCAGTGGTTCTCCCCGGGGCCCACGGTGTGCGCGGCCCCGTGCTTGAGCGCCGTGCCGAAGAACGTCGCCGGGATGCCTCCGCGCGCTCCGCCGTAGACGATCCCGGGGCGGACGACGATCGAGCGGATTCCATCCTTCGCCATCGCCAGGGCCGCCTGCTCGTGTGCAGGCCGCCAGGCGACCAGCCGTGCCGGCTGCACCGGCGTGCTCTCGTCCGCCACTCCTTCGGTGTTTCCCTGCACCCAGCAGCCGCTCGTGTAGATGAAGGTTGCGCCGACTTGCCCGTGGAGCAGGTCGCGCGCGCTGGCGATGGTCTTGCGATCGAGCTCGGGGCCTTGCGGGGTGAATTCCTGCGCGACGTTCACGAACGCGGCGCGCCCCCAGGCCGCGCCGGCATATCCGGCCGGATTGCCGAGCTCACCGACGGCCAGCTTCACACCGGCCTTCTTCAGCGCCTCTCCCTTGGCCTCCGAGCGGACGAGCGCGAGCACGTCGTGGCCGGCCTTCTTCAACGCGAGCGCAACTGCCGATCCGATGTACCCGCTGCCGCCCGTGAGGAAGACCTTCATGCACCCTCCAGTAGAAGCGCCCTGTGTACGCCGTGCACAGCGACTCGCCAAGAGCAAACGTGCGCTGCGTATTCAACTTCGCACCGCCACCCCTCGTACGCGGCGCGGTGTGGGAGCAGGGAGTACCTTGGTGAACTCCAAGTAGCAGGAATGTATCAGCTTTGTCACCTGACGCGCCGCAGCGGTGAGCGGCCTCACGTTTGCTATCTACCAGTGCCAATGGGCAACGTCGAGCGTCTACCGGTCCGCAGCTCAGAACGGGTCGCGGTCCTGCTGAACGCGAACGCGCGCAGCGTCTCCGACGGTCTCAAGCGCGAGCTCGAGAACTTCGTCCCGCCCGAAGACCTCTACTACTCGCGTTGCTTCGAAGACGCCCGTTCCATCGCCCGCCAGGTGCTCGACAAGGGTTACCGCACGGTGCTCACCGGCGGCGGCGACGGGACGTTCGTCGGCTACGTGAACTGCCTGTTCGAGCAGGCCCGGCAGCCCGGGGCGAGCTTCGCGGGCGGCGCCTACAAGCTCGCGCCCGTCCCCGCGCACGCCCTCGACCTCCCGCGGATCGGAGTGCTCAAGCTGGGCACCGGCAACGCGGTGGCCGATTTCGCCGGCGCCAGCGGGCGCCGCCTCGGCGTCGTCGAGGACATCCTGCGCACGCGCTCCGGCGAGGTGTCCATCGCCCGGCCGCTCCACCTGATCGCGCACGACGGAAAGCGCGCGCCGTTCGCCGGCCTGGGCATCGACGCGGCCCTGCTCAACGACTACGTGAGCCTCAAGCACCGGTTCGGTCCGGGGGGTTTCGGCTACTTCTGCTCCATCGTCGGCAAGACCCTGCCGAGCTACCTGCTCCAGCGCGGCATCCCGAACGTCGAAGTGGTGAACCTGGGCGGACGCGCGCAGCAGCTCGGGCCGGACGGCAAGCGCGTCGGCCGCGACATCGACTCCGGAGAGATCATCTACCGCGGCCCGTGCAAGTTCGCGGCGGTCTCCACCGTGCCGAACTTCGGCTTCGGGTTCCAGGCCTTCCCGTTCGCGTTGCGCGCGCCGGGCCGGTTCCAGCTCCGCCTCACTGCGCTCAGCGTCCCCCGGGTGCTCGCCAACCTGCGCACGCTCTGGCGCGGCGGACCGACGCCGGCCGGAGTCCTCGATTTCCATTGCGACAAGGTGCTGATCAAGTTCGACCGCGAGATGCCGCTGCAGGTCGGCGGCGACGCCGAGGGCTACCGCCGCGAGGTGGTGCTGGAGATGGCGGAGCGTCCTCTCGACCTGCTCGACTTCCGCGCCCGCGGCTGACCCCGGCGGCCGCGGGCCGGTCAGTCCTTCGCCAGCGAATCCATGTAGCGGTCGATCCGCTCGCGGAACCCGTCGGTCGCGTCGATGAACTGCACGCCGACTCCGGCGGTCCTGCCGCCGACGGCGAGCTGGCGATGCACCACGATGCCGTTCGTGCTCACCGGCGCCGTCTCGCCGGGCAGCTGCAGCTCGACCTGCACGTGCGTGTCGAGCGGAGGCGGATCGTCGGTCTGGATGAAGATGCCGCCCCGGCTGATGTTCGTCGCATGCTCGAGCACGAAGTCCCGCTCGGTGCGGAAGCCGACGGCGAGCGTCACCTGGTGGCGGGGAAAGCCGCGGTGGTTGCCGTCCGCCTGATCCCGGTCGGAGAGCAGGTGCGAGATGCGCATGCGCGCCTGCGGATCGACGACGATGAAGTCGGCCCAGAAGCCCGCGTCGCCCGGGGCGCCGGCCTTCGCCCGGGCCACCCGCCCGATCGCCACCTCGGGGACGGAAGTGTTCGGCAGGTAGAGGGCCATCGACACCCGGGCGCCGATCTGCGGCGGCGCAAGCGAGCGGACGGCGATCCCCAGTGCGCTCAACTCGCGCGAGGTGGTCTGGACCGCGACCCCCTCCGACACGTACCGCACCGGGAAGACGAAGCTCGTGGAAGGCATTTCAGTGAAGACCGTTCAAGCGCCGTGCCGCGGATCCGCACCGTGCTTCCGCCTGTTTACCGCAGGAGAGAAGAATTCCGAAGGCCAGATCGCGGGCCTCCGGCCAGAAATCCAGCCGCTCAGAGGACATTCGAGGCCAGCTCCGCGAGCGCCGAACGCTCACCTTTCGTCAGGGTGATGTGGCCGGCCAGGCGCTCGTGCTTGAACTTGTTGACCACGTGCACGAGCCCATTGCTGGTCGCATCCACGTACGGGTTGTCGATCTGGTACGGGTCGCCGGTGAGGACGATCTTCGTGTTGTCGCCCACCCGGGTGATGATCGTCTTCACCTCGTGGGGCGTGAGGTTCTGCGCCTCGTCGACGACGATGTACTGGTTGGGGATGCTCCGGCCGCGGATGTAGGTGAGCGGCTCGATCGCCACCAGCCCGAGATCGATCAGCTCGCGGTAGCTGCGCCCCGCCTTCTTGTCGGCGCGCGAGATCCCCATCAGGAACTCGACGTTGTCGTAGATCGGCTGCATCCAGGGGTTCAGCTTTTCTTCCACCGTGCCGGGCAAAAAGCCGATGTCCTTGCCGAGGGGAAACACCGGCCGGCTGACCAGCATCTTCTGGTAGACCTGCTCTTCCATCGTCTTTTGCAGGCCGGCGGCGATGGCGAGCAGCGTCTTGCCGGTGCCCGCCTTGCCGACCAGGGTCACCAGCTTGATGCTGTCGTCCATCAGCAGGTCCATCGCGAAGGCCTGCTCCTTGTTGCGCGGGCGGACCCCCCAGACGCCGTCCTTGATCCGGGTGATCGGCAGAATCCGCTCGGTCTCGAGCGAGATCTTCCCGAGGGCGGAATGACTCGCGTTCGCGCGGTCCTTGAGGTGCACGAACTCGTTGGGGAAATAGTAAAGGTCGGGTAGAGG
>DASREU010000405.1:0-8918 GCA_035651935.1 Myxococcales bacterium
GACGCTGTTCTTCAACGGGCGCCAGTACGCGCTCCCGATCAAGCCGGAGTTCCTCGTCTTCTCCGCCCAGGACGAGGACGAGTGGCAGCGCAACAAGGGCGGCTGGGACAAGGGCTGAGCGGCGTTGTCCGCGGCGCTCCAGCAGAGGGCGATCCCGCTCCTCACGGGCGAGCTGCCGGGCACCTCGGGCAGCGTCCGCGTCGCCGAGGAAGACTTCCTCGTCGAGGAGCTGCCGCTCTACGAACCGTCCGGCAGCGGCGAGCACCTGTACCTGACGGTCGAGAAGCGCAACCGGACCACGCAGGAGGTCGCGCGCGAGATCGCGCAGGCGCTCGGCGCGCGAGAGCGGGACGTGGGGACCGCGGGGTTGAAGGACAAGCGCGCCGTGACCGTGCAGCGGATCAGCGTCGCCACCAGGGCTTCTGCCGAGGAGGCCGCGAGGATCGCGGGACCCGGATACCGCGTGCTCTCCGCCGCGCGGCATGGAAACAAGCTTCGCCCGGGGCATCTGCGCGGAAACCGGTTTCGCATCGTCGTCCGCGGCGTGGGTCCCGACGCGCTGCCAAGGGCCGAGGCGATCTGCGCTCGGCTGCGCGAGCGGGGCGCGGCGAACCTGTTCGGGCCACAGCGCTTCGGAAAGCGCGGGGACAACGCCGCCCTCGGGCACGCGATCCTCCTCCGGGAGGCGCAGGTGCGGGACCGGTTCCTCCGGCGCATCGCGCTGTCGGCGCTGCAGTCGGAGCTGTTCAACCGCTGCCTCGCGGCGCGGATCGCCGACGGGCTCTTCGGGACGGCGATCGACGGAGACGTGCTGAAGAAGCGCGCCACCGGCGGCCTGTTCGTCACCACCGACGTGGAGACCGATGCGCGGCGGGTCGCCGCCTTCGAAGTGGATCCCGCGGGGCCCCTGCCGGGGCACGCCCTCTTCGCCGCCCGGGGCGAGGCGCTGCGGCGCGAGCAGGCGACGCTGCTGGACGCCGGGGTGGACCCGGCCTGCTTCGTCGCCGGCGGCGCGGAGATGGAGGGGGCACGGCGGCCCTACCGGGTGTCTTCCGAAGACTTGCGGGTGGAAGCCGCCGGGCCGGGCGCTCTCGCCGTGCAGTTCGCGCTCCCGAAAGGAAGTTACGCCGTCTCGATCCTGCGCGAGATCACCAAGACGGAGGTCTCCGAGGCGGACGTCGCCCTGTGAGTCCCTGTCGCCGGTCCGCCTCAGAGTGGGGCTGGCACAAGGTTTGACCGCGCCGGAAAGTGGCGATACCTCTGCATGCGCATGAGAGCACGGATCTGGATTTTCACAGCGGTGGTGGCGCTCGCCCTCGCGCTCAACCTCGCCCGCATCTCTCTGAGCATCGCCCAGACCGGAGAGGACACCATGGGCGCGCGGGTGGCGGCCGCGAGCACCGCCCTGCGCGGGCAGCTCGAGCTCCTCGACGCGCGCCAGGCTCCCCGCGCGGTGGCGATGATGCCCGACCTGATCGAGGCGGTGCGCGGCGAGGATCGACAGCCCGCCGCGCGTCCCGACGAGCGGGCGCTGCGGGCCGCCGCCTCGGTGCTCTCGCCCGAGCCCGACCTGTTCGCGGTGGTCACTGCGCAAGGGGCCATCGTCTCGCGGCGCGCTCGCCCCGTGCAGACGCTCGAGGATCCCGCCCAGCTTCCCCTCTCGCAGACGGCGAGCGGCGCGATGCCGACGCCTACGTTCGCCACCTTCGACAATGCGGTGTACCGGTTCGCGGCCGCGCGTGTCCCCGGCGCGACGGCGGCTGCGGTGGTGGGAACCTTGGTCGACGACCGGTTCGCGGCCCAGCTGAAGAGCCAGGTCGACGCGGACGTGACGCTTCTCCAGGGCGGGAAGATCCTCGCCAGCTCGCTGCCGCAGGGCGACGACCGCGTGCGGCTCACCCGCTGGGCCGCCGCCCCCGCCGCCGGGTATGGCGTCCTGCAGATCCGCCTGCCGTTCGTCGGGACGGCGCTCTCGGGCAAGCTCCCGCGCGGGACGGCGCGCTACGCGGTGCGGGGCGCACTGCTGCCGCTCGATGGCGGCGTTCATGCCGCGCTGACCGTTCCCGCCTCGCCGTATCTCGCCTGGCTGGGCCGGTACCAGGCCTTTTACCTGCTCGGGTTGGCGCTGCTCGTGCTGTTCGGCTTCGTCTGGGGACTGCTCGCGCGCACGCCGGCGCCCGTGGTGCAGCACGTGATCGCGCCGCCGCCGGTGGAGCCGGAGGATGGCGTGGTCAGCCCTCCGCGGCGCGCCCCGCGCACGCCGACGCTGATCGGGGCGGACATCGGTGAGCCGCGCAGCGAGCCGGCACGCTCGCGCGACGTCCCCTGGTCCGCGGGCGACGGGCCGTCGGGAGAGCACAAGATGGTGGAACCGCCGCGTCCGCCGCCGGCCGCTGCGGAGACGAAGGCCGCGCCGGAGCCCCCGGCCGAGGCTCTCCACGAGCCCTCGGCGGAGCCCGGGACGTGGCCTCCGCCACAGAGCGAGGCTGGACCGTCCGCCGAAGCGGCCCGCGAGCCCGCCGCGGAGCCGGCGGAGTGGGAGCGGCCCGCCCAGGACGAGGTCGCGGCGCACGACTGGCAGCTTCCTGCAGGCCAGGTGACCAACGGTCTGCCGGCCGACGCCAGCGAGACGCCGTCCCCGGTGCGCGAGATCCTCGATCCGCTGGCGGCGCCGGAGCCGCGCGCCGAGCCGTTTCCCGGCGACGAGCCGACGCTCGTCGAGGGGGTGAGCGCGGCGCTGATCGACAAGCTTCGCGAGCGCGACGAGGAGCCCGCGGCGGAACCGGCGCCCGAGGCCAACGTCACCATGCAGGACTTCTCCATGCCAGGCGCCGAGGAGGCGGATCCCGACGAGCTGCACTGGCGGGAGACCTACGATCGCTTCCGCGAGCTGAAGGTCCAGCTCGGCGAGCCCGCCGACCGCCTCTCGTTCGAGAAGTTCGCCGCCAAGCTGAAGAAGAACCGCACCGACCTGCTGGCGAAGCACAACTGCAAGGGCGTGCGCTTCTCCGTCTACGAAAAGGACGGCCGCGCGGCGATCAAGGCGTCGGCGATCCGCTAACACCGCTCCGAGCGCAGCTCGGAGCGGAAGATACAGCGACGCAGAGGCTGGTCCCGAGTCCGCAACACTTGGGGCTTCCCGAAACCAGGGACCTTCGATCCCCAGCAGACGAGTACGTGTCCCCGATTTCAGGAACGAATGTTCCAGAGTCAGGTCGCGGCCGCCCGCGCCCGGTGGAACTTCTCCAGCTCCGCATTCGCCTTCGCCATCCCGGCGAGCTTGCCCGCCACAGCGCCCAGTGCGGCAGCCGGAAGCGCGACGTAGCCCTCTCCCTCGGCCAGCCCCGTGTAGACGCGATTGCCGATGCACCCGAGGCTCATCGCGGGACGGCCGGAGTCCAGCGCCTGCGGCAGCGCGGCGCAGGTCGGCCGCCCCATCGCCGGAGCATCCGGCGCGACGCCCGCCGCTTGCGCAGCTTCCACCAGGACCATCAGCTGCGCTGCGGTCCCGCGCACCAGGATCAGGTCCGGCGGACAGGGCATCCTCGAGAGCGGCGCATAGACGGCGACCCGGAGCGGCGCCTCGCGGTGGGGGATGCCCGGGACCTCTTCCATGCGGATGTAGCCGAGCTGGACCATGGTGCCGACGAGACCCATCAGCTCCTGCTTCTTCGCCTCGCTCATCTGGACGCCGTGGGTGTGCGCGCCGATCGGGCAGTTCTGGTGATCCGCCGCGTCCGTCCAGAACACCTCGCCGGCCGCGGCCCGCTTCCAGTACTCGCAGCTCGCAGGACCGGTGGACGCATGAGGGACTCCGGCGGGCGGCGAGTCGCGAAAGGCGATGCCGATGGCCGGCAGCGAGAGCCGCAAGGTCTGCTGGAAGATGTCGTTCATGGCCGGGTGAACTACACCAGCGCCCGCGGGCGCGCCACACTCAGCGCGGGTTCTGGTACCAGTCTTCCTGCCCCGGCGCCCGCTCGTCTCCGCACGCCTGCGTCGGTTCGCTGCCCGCCATGAACACCTCCGGAACGGCGTACGGGTCTCCGGCGGCGGCCAGGCAGCCGGTGTTCCGGTTGATCTGCGCCTGCACCACGCCCGGCGGCGGCGCCGGCCATTCTTCGGGCGCGGTTCCGGCGGTCGCGGCGCGCATCCACTGCAGCCACATCGGTCCCGCCGCGTGCCCGCCGGTCTCGGCGGGTCCCATCATCTCGTGCGTATCGAACCCGACCCAGCCCCCGGCGATCAGCGACGGAGTGAATCCGATGAACCACGCGTCGCGGTGCTCGCTGGCGGTCCCCGTCTTTCCCGCCGCGGGCCGGCCGAGCACGCTGAGCGAGTACGCGGTGCCGGACGGATCCTCGATCACCGATCGCAACATGTCCGCCACCACGTACGCCACCTCGGGCTTCACGGTCTCCTCGAGCTTCGGCTCGGCCGCGAGCAGCTGGTTCCCGTCCCGCGAGAGCACCTTCCGGATCAGCACCGCGTCGGCGCGCCGGCCTTGCGAAGCGAGGGTGGCGTACGCGTTCACCAGCTCGAGGACGCCGACCTCGCCGGTGCCGAGCGCGGCGGTATAGCTCTGCGGGATCTCGCTGGAGAGGCCCGCGGCCTTCGCCTCGGCGCGGACCTTGTCCAGCCCGACGTCGAGGAGCAGCTTCACCGCGACGGTGTTCTTCGACTCCGCGAGCGCCTTGCGCAGCAGGATGCGGCCGTCGAACTCGTCCTTCTCGAAGTTCTGCGGCTTCCAGGACTTGCCCGTCCAGGGATCGATGATCACCTCGGGCGAGTCATCCACCCGGGTGATCGGCGTGTACTTCCCGGTGTCGATGGCAGCCGCATAGAGGAACGGCTTGAACGCCGATCCGGGCTGGCGGCGCGCCTGGGTGGCGCGGTTGAACGAGGAGATCGCGAAGTCGTACCCGCCGGCCAGCGCCAGGACGCCGCGCGTCTTCAGGTCGAGGGCGACGAACGCGCCCTGGACCTTCGGGGTCTGCTCGAGGGCGAGCTCGAGCCGCTGCACGCGAGTGCCCGTCGCCGTGCGCTGGGTGGCGAGATGCGCCACGCGCACGGCCACGACATCGCCGACCGACAGCACGTCCGCCGGCGACTTCGGCGCCGGCGTCGCGTGCTCCGGCTTGAAGGGCCGGGCCCACATCATGGTCGAGAACGGCACGTTCCCGGCGATGGCCGGCGCCAGCTCCACCACCGCGTCGGTCCGGCCGACGCTGGTGACGATCCCCGCGTAGATCTCGTTGGGCAAGAGCGGCCGGACTCTCGCCGCCCGCGCCACCGCGTCCGGCGCGAGGTTGCCCTGGGACATGCCGGCGACTGCATCGGCCGCGGTGTCCGTGTCCTCCGCCTCTTCCGGACGGCGCGGCGCCTTCCGATCCGCGTTCCGCCGGACGGCCGCGGAGTGGATGCTCTCCAGATCCAGCACCCAGGCCACGTCCTGTGTCTGCGCCACCGCAGCCAGCCGGCGCCCGAGGGCGGCGCGGTACGCGTCGAGCCGCGCGGGATCGATCTTCAGCTCCGGCCCGCGCCAGCCCTGGCGCTTGTCGATGGTGCGCAGGTTCTCGCGCAGCGCGACCTCGGCCGCGTCCTGCAGCCGGGGGTCCATCGCCACCTCGACCGTCAGCCCCGCCGTGTCCACCGCGGCATCGCCGAACTGTGCGACCAGCTGGCGACGGACCTCGTCCACGTACCACGCGCCCGGCGGCGGCGCCGGCGGAGGGGGGAGCACGATCGGCTTCTCCACCTCCCGGTCGTGCTCCTCGCGGGAGATGACGTGGTTCGCGAGCATGCGGTCGAGCACGTAGACCTGGCGCTTCTTCGCGCGGTCCGGATGCCGCCGCGGGTTGATGCGCGAGGGATTCTGCGGCAGCCCGGCGAGGATGGCGGCCTCGCCGAGGTCCACGTCCTCGACGTGCTTGTTGAAGTAGTAGAGCGACGCTTCCTCGACGCCGTAATGCGCTTTCCCGAAATTGATCTGGTTCAGGTAGAGGAAGAGGATGTCGTCCTTGGAGAGATTGTGCTCGAGGCGCGACGCGAGCAGGATCTCCTTCAGCTTCCGCTTCCACTTCTTGTCCGGGCTGAGGAAGAAGTTCTTCACCACCTGCTGGGTGATGGTGCTCGCGCCGAGCCGTTTTTTGCCGCTGAGCGCGTCGACCGCCGCCGCCCGCAGCAGCGCGAAGAAATTGAAGCCGGGGTGCTTGTAGAAGTCCTTGTCCTCGGCGCTGATCACCGCCTGGACCAGCACCCGCGGGATCTTGTCCATCTTCACCACCGTGCGCCGCTCCCGATAGAACTGGCCCACCACGCTGCCGTCCGCCGCGATCACCTTGCTGGCCACGAACGGGTGGTAGTCGCGGACGGAATCGAAGGTGGGGATCTCGCGCGAGATGTAGATGTACCCGAGGGCGATCGCCGCGATCGCGAAGACCGCGAGCACGGCCGCGGCGATCGATGCGCGCCGCAGCCGCACCTTCCAGCGCGGCGGCCCGGGCGGCACATGGCCCTGGTAATCGTGCGCCGGGACCGGCCGGTAGGGCTCGACCTCCGGTTCGGGTTCGGCGACCGGTGCAGGCTCCGGCTGCGGTGCGGGTTCGGGCGCCTCGAACACCGCGGTGCCGCCAGGAAGATCGTCGGGGCCTGGCTCGGGGATCGGTTCGGCTTTGGCGTCCCACCACGCGCCGCGGCGCCCCTTCTTCTCCTCCGGAACCGGCGCAGCGGGCTTCGGCGGCGCGGCCGGCGCCGGCTCGTCGTCGGGAAGCGAGACCTGCAAGCCCTTGCGCGGCGCGAGCGGCGCCGCATCGGTTCGGCGCGCGGGCGGAAGCGGCGCGGGCGCGGAGCGATCGACGCGCACGAACGCCGTGGCTCCCGGCGCGTCGTCGGGCGCGGCCTCGGCCGTCTCGTCCCCGTCGATCAGGGTGCGGCCGGCGACGTCGGATTGCGGGCGCTTGGGCATCGGAGGTTCGCGAAGCATGCATCAGGCGAAGGCTTTTCGTCCATGTGAACGCAGGACTGACATCGAGGATCTGTCCCCGAGCAAAAGCTTGCGCAACTCCGCGCCTCCCGCGATTCTCCGTGCGCGATGTGGTGCGTCTACCTCCTCCGCTGCGGCGACGGCACCCTCTACGCCGGCATCACCAACGATCTTCCCCGGCGCCTCGCCGCGCACGAGAAGGGCCGCGGCGCCCGTTACACGCGCGGGCGGGGGCCGCTCGCGCTGGTGCACTCGGAACCGGCGCGCACCCGCTCCGCCGCCCTCCGCCGGGAGCACGAGCTCAAGCGCCTGCGCCGCCGCGAGAAGCTCGCTCTTCTTGACACTCCGCGCGTGCGCGGATAGGTGCGCGCCATGCGCTTTGCCGCCATCGCCTGCCTCGCCCTCGCCACCGCCTGCGTGACCACCGCGCAGGAAGGCGAGCAGATGCGCCAGGACATCGCCGCCCTGCGCAGCGATCTGAAGAAGGAGATCGAGACCGCGACGACGGAGCGGCAGAAGCTCGCCGTCGAACAGCAGCAGCGCGGCAAGGCGCTGCAGGAGGCGCTCGACCAGCTCTCGCGCGCCTCGCGGAAGTCCGGCGCGGACCTCGGCGTCGATCTGGAGAAGGCGCAGAACGACGTGGCCGCGCTGCGCGGGCAGATCGAGGTCCTGCAGCACCGGCTCGACGCGCTGGAGAAGATCACCCAGAATCAGCAGAAGTCGCTCGACGCGGCGAACCAGGTGGTCGCGCAGCAGAAGAAGGAGCAGGAGCGGCCCTCGGATCGTGGCGCCCTCTACAACCTCGCCCGCCAGCGGCTCGATCAGGGGCAGCCGGCGAAGTCTCGCGAGCTCTTCCAGGACTTCCTCACCCGCTTCCCCAAGGACGAGCTGGCGGCGAACGCGCAGTACTGGCTGGGCGAGACGTACTACGCAGAGAAGAAGTGGAACGACGCCATCGTCGAGTTCCAGAAGGTGCTCAAGGATTACAAGGGTTCGGACAAGGTGCCGGACGCGCTCCTGAAGATCGGGATGTCGTTCCAGGCGCAGGGCGACTGCCAGAACGCGCTGCTCTTCTTCGACGAGGTGCAGCAGGCGCACAAGTCGGCGCCGGCGGCGAAGACGGCGCACGAACGCGCCGCGGAGTGCAGGCGCAAGAAGAAGTGATCCCGAGCTACAGCCGCAGCCGATACCCGCGCAGCAGGCCGTCCTCGACCTTCTCCATCAAGGTCACCAGGTCGCGGCGCTTGAACTTGTCCTGCGCGTACTCCTGGAACGCCAGCGCGGAGTCGACCAGGTAGCGGGTGATGAAGTGCGCCGTCTGCTGCTCGAGCTCCGTCGGCAGCAGCCGCCGGAACTCCTCGCTGCGGCAGAACCGGTCGATCAACTCGTACTCGCGGAGCATCTCTTCGCGCGCCATCTCGCAGGCCACCCGGTAGGTGTCGAGCTCGGGCCGCCCGACGCGTTCGAGGACCTGCGCGTACCGGGCGCGCAGCGTCTCATCGACCCACTCCTCGATCCTCGGCGGGAACTCCCGCAGATCCTCCACGAGCTGCTCGGCCACCTTGCCGAGCACGTACTCCTTCAGCTCCTGCGGCTTCTGCTCGAGGATCCGCTCCCACCGCGACATCGGTGACCTCCGGAAAGTGGGGACACGATACTAGTTTCAAAATTTGCGCGGCCGTCGGCGCAAGAAAAGGAACGTGTATCGTGTCCCCGGGTTTCTCATGGGGCGCCGGGGAGGGTCGGGCGGGCGTAGACCACGACCTGGGGGACTTCGTCGAGATAGAGGCCGGTGGCGGGGCGGCGGGTCCCGAAGGCGTTCCAGGTCTCCGGCTCGCGGTCGCGGAACTCCCGGTGCCACTGCAGGGCCGCGTAGTCGGCTTGCTCCGGACCGGGCGCGTAGCGGATATCCTCGCGGAGCATGCCCATCCGCACG
>DASREU010000406.1:0-4423 GCA_035651935.1 Myxococcales bacterium
ATGGTCTACGTCCTCCTCGGCAAGAGCGCCGAGGCCAAGTCCGAGTACGCCCGCTACCTCGAGCTGGCTCCGGACGCGCCGGACAAGGAGCGGATCTCCCGCGTCCTCACGCGCTGATCGCGCTTCGACCGGCGCCCGGGAACCCCTACACTGCGCGTCCGCATGAACGCGTACATCTTCCGCATCCCGGAGCCCGAGGCGCGCCGCATCGAGGTGGAGCTGCAGGTCGACTCGCGCGGCTCCGACGCGCTGGACGTGCGCCTGCCGGTCTGGACCCCCGGGAGCTACCTCGTGCGCGAGCACCCGCGCCACGTGGACGGCCTGCGCGCACACGCCGACGGACGCGAGCTGGCGGTGGAGAAGACGGACAAGCAGACTTGGCGCGTCCAGACCGACGGCGCGCGCACGGTCCGCATCTCGTACCGGCTCCATTGCCTCGAGCTGACGGTTCGCACGAACCATGTGGACGCGACGCACGCGTTCCTCAATCCCGGCGCCGCCGCTGTGTTCGTGGTGGGCCGGGAAGGGGAGCCGTGCTCCGTCCGCGTGCAGCTGCGCCCCGGCTGGCGCACCTGGGTCGCGCTGCCGCACGAGGACGGCGCCTGGCGCGCGCAGGATTATGACGAGCTGGCCGACAGCCCGTTCGAGTGCGGCCCCGACAGCTCGCACAGCGCGCACGGCTTCATCGCGCAGGGCGTGCAGCACGATCTCGTGGTCTGGGGACGGGGCGACTTCGACGCGCGGCGCGTCGTTCCCGACCTGATCAAGATCATCGATGCGGAGGCGGGCATCTTCGGCGGGCTGCCGTACCAGGACCGGTACCTGTTCATCGTCCATCTCAACGAGAAGAGCCGGGGAGGGCTGGAGCACCGGCGGAGCTGCGCGTTGATCGTGCCCCGCTTCTCCTTCGTGCAGAAGAGCGCGTACGAGGACTTCCTGCTGCTCGCCGCGCACGAGTTCTTCCACCTCTGGAACGTCAAGCGGCTGCGCCCCGCCGCATTCACCCCGTACGACTGGACCCGCGAGAACCACACGCGCCTGCTCTGGGCGATGGAGGGGCTCACCTCCTGCTACGAGGTGCTGGCGCTGCGCCGCGCGGGGTTGATCACGCCGCAGCGCTTCCTGGAGATCTGGGCCGAGCGGATCACCCAGCTGCTGCGCACGCCGGGGCGCCTGCGGACGTCGCTGGCGCAGGCGTCGTTCGACGCCTGGATCAAGCACTACCGGCCCGACGAGAGCACCGCGAACACCACCGTGTCGTATTACCTGAAAGGCAGCGTGGTCGGCTTTCTCCTCGATCTCACCTTGCGCCACCGCAGCGGGCGGAAGCGCTCGCTGGACGATCTCGTGCGCGCGCTCTTCGAGAAGCACGGGCGCCCGCCGGGGTTGCCGGAAGACGGGGTGGAGAAGGCGGCGATCGAGCTGATCGGCGACCCCTCGCTGCGCGACTGGTTCCGGCGCGCGGTCCACTCGACGGAGGAGCTCCCCCTCGACGAGGCGCTGCAGACCGTGGGCCTCAAGGCAGTCGTCGCGCCGGCGGCATCGGCCGAAGACAAGGGCGGCGCGGAGGAGGATCCGGACGACGCTCCCGATTCCGAGAGCCGCGCCCGGCCCTGGCTGGGAGCCACGCTGAAAGAAAAGGGGGGAGCGCTGGAGGTCGCGGCGGTCGCGGAAGGCTCGCCGGCGCAGGCGAGCGGCCTGGCGGGCGGGGACGAGATCGTCGCGCTGGACGGGATCCGGGGCGACCTCAAGCAGCGCCTCTTGCGCGCCCAGCCCGGGCAGACGGTGCGGTTGTCGCTCTTCCGCATGGACGAGCTGCTCGAGGTGCCGGTGCAGCTCGCGGCGGCCCCGCGGGATACCGTCACCTTCATCCCCCTGAAGGACGCCTCGGCGGAGCAGGTGGCGGCGCGGGAGAGCTGGCTCGGCGTCCGCTGGCCCGTGGAGTGATTGCGCGGCGCGCAGCCCGCGGGTAAACACCCCCGCGTGCGCGTGACGGAGATCTTCTACAGCATCCAGGGCGAGTCGACGCTGGCCGGCGAGCCCACCGTCTTCGTGCGCTTTACGGGCTGCGACCTGCGCTGCCAGTACTGCGACACCGAGTACGCCTTTTACGGCGGGCGGCAGATGTCGAGGGACGAGATCCTCGCCGAGGTGGCGCGGCATCCCGCGCGATTCGTCTGCCTGACCGGTGGAGAGCCGACGCTGCAGAAGGAGCTGCCCCGGCTCGCGCAGGAGCTGCTCGACCGCGGCTACCAGGTGTCGCTGGAGACGCACGGCCAGCGGCCGCTCCAGGCGATCCCGAAGGGTGTGCGCAAGATCGTCGATCTGAAGACGCCGGGATCCGCGGAGCCTCACACCGACTTCGCCGCGTTTCGCGCTCTGTCGCCCGGCGACGAAGTGAAGGTGGTGGTCTGCTCCCGCGACGACTTCCAGTGGGCGCTGCGCAAGCTGGACGAGCTGGAGCTGTGGGGCAAGGTGCCGGTGCTCTTCTCCCCCTCGTACGGGCAGGTCGCGGCGCAGGACCTCGCGGCCTGGCTGCTGCAGAGCGGGAAGCCGGCGCGGCTGCAGCTTCAGCTCCACAAGCTGATCTGGGGCGAGAAGAGGGGAGTCTAGGGATGCGCCGCCCGTGCTACGTGGTCGACTCGTTCGCGGCCGCCCCGCTCTCCGGGAATCCGGCCGGCGTGCTGCTCGACGCCGAGGCGCTGGACACGGACGCGATGCAGCGGATCGCCGGCGAGCTGAAGCACAGCGAGACGGCATTTCCGCTCCCGGCGCGCGAGGCGGACGCGGCGCTTCATTTGCGCTGGTTCACGCCCGCTTCCGAGATCGCGTTCTGCGGCCACGGCACGCTGGCGACGTACCACGTGCTGGTGGAGGAGGCGCGGCGCATCGCAGTGCCCGAGGGCGTCGTGACGCGCACCGCGTTCACCTGCAAGAGCGGAAGGCTCAACGTGGAGCTCTCCCGCGCGCAGGGGAAGCTGCGCATCGCGATCGAGACGCCGGCCACCGGATTCGAGGAGGTGCGCGTGCCGGGACGGGTCCTCGCTGCCCTGGGCCTCGTCGCGGAGGCGCTGGATCCCCGGTCGCCGCCGCAGAAGAGCACCGCCGTCGAAGGCAATCTCTACCTCGCGGTCCGCGATCGCGATGCGCTCGCGCGCTGCCGGCCCGACGGATCGGCCCTGACGGAGATGGGCCGCGACCTCGGCGTCGGCGGCTGGGTGGTGTACACGCTCGCGCCGCAGGCCGGAGTGGACGCGGCGATGCGCTGCTTCTTTCCCGCCGACGGGATCCCCGAGGACCCGGTGACCGGCAGCGCCGCGGGACAGCTCGGCGCCTTGCTCCAGCTTCTCCGCCCGGCGCCGCTGCCGCGGCGGCTCCTCTTCACGCAGGGCGACGAGATCGGCAGGCCGGGGCGCGTCGAGGTGGAGGTGCGTCCGGAGCCCGGATCGGGGAAGGTGCGCGGATGGATCGGAGGAAGCGCGGTGACCATCCTTCGCGGCGAGCTGCAGTTGTGAAGTCCCGGCGCGCCCCCAAGGCGGAAGCGGCGCTGCGGCGCAAGCTGCCGGCGCTGCGCGACGTGCACAGCGAGCGCGAGACCCGCCGGCTGGCGCTCGACCGGGCCGGGGTGAAGGGCCTGCGGTATCCGATCTGCGTGCTCGACCGCGCCCGCGGCCTGCAGCACACGGTGGCCGAGATCGACATGAGCGTGTCGTTGCCCCACAAGCGCAAGGGCGCGCACATGAGCCGCTTCGTGGAGATCCTCAACCGGCACCGGGGAGAGATCGACATCCGCAAGTTCCGCTCGCTCTGCGCCGAGCTGCGCACGGACCAGGACGCCGACGCGGCGCACGTCGAGGTGAAGTTCCCCTACTTCATCGAGAAGCAGGCGCCGGTGACGCGCGCGGTGGGGCTCCTCGACTACTCGTGCACGTTCGGGGCGAGCGTCACCCGGAAGGGGTACGATCTCTGGGTCGAGCTGGAGGTCCCCGTCGCCACGCTCTGCCCCTGCAGCAAGGCGATCAGCGATCACGGGGCGCACAACCAGCGGAGCCTGGTGGCGGTGCGGGTCTGGTTCGAGAAGTTCTTCTGGATCGAGGACCTGATCGCCCTGGTGGAGGACTCCGCGAGCTGCGATCTGTACGCGCTGCTCAAGCGGCCGGACGTGAAGTACGTCACCGAGCGCGCCTGGTCCCGGCCGCGCTTCGTGGAGGACCTGGTCCGCGAGGTGGGCATCCGGCTGAAGGCGGAGAAGAACTTCCCGCGCTGGACGGTGGAGGCCGAGAGCTTCGAGTCCATCCACGCCCACAGCGCCTATGCGACGCTGAAACATCCTTGACCGCATGAGGCATTGCGGCGACGCTTCGCCCCATGCTGACGCTGCTCCTCGCCTCGGTTTTCCTGAACGGGGTGAACATCGACACCC
>DASREU010000407.1:0-2843 GCA_035651935.1 Myxococcales bacterium
TCGACTCCATCTGGAACACGCCCGCCGTATCGCCCCGGGAGATCAGGTCGTACGTCTTCTTGTCGTCGAGCGGCAGCAAGGCGATGTCCACCTTCTGCCCCTCGGGCAGCCGGCGATTCACCAGCTTCACCGCCTCGTCGATCACCGTCAGGGTGGTGAGCCCAAGGAAGTCGAACTTGATCAGCCCGGCCTGCTCCACCTCGTCCTTGGCGAACTGGGTGACGAGCTCGCCGTTCTGCCCGCGGCAGAGCGGCACGTACTCCCAGAGCGGCTTCTCGCCGATCACCACCCCGGCGGCGTGCATGCCGGTGGAGCGCGTCAGGCCCTCCAGCGCCCGCGCGAACTGGATGATCTGCTTGAAGATCGGCTTCTGTTCCTGGATCTGCGTGAGCTTGGGCTCGTGCTGCAGCGCCTTCTCGATGGTGGGCGGATGCCCGTCGATCAGCGCGGGGATGTTCCGGGTCAGCTCGTTCACCTCGGCGAACGGCAGCCCCATCACCCGGGCCACGTCCTTGATCGCGCTCTTCGCGGAGAGCGCGCCGTAGGTGATGATCTGCGCCACGTTGTCCTTGCCGTACTTCTCGGTGACGTAGTTGATCACCTCGCCGCGCCGGTCCTGGCAGAAGTCGACGTCGAAGTCCGGCATCGAGACGCGCTCCGGATTGAGGAAGCGCTCGAAGAGGAGGTTGTAGGGAAGCGGGTCGATGTCGGTGATGCGGAGCGAGTACGCGACCAGCGAACCGGCGCCGGAGCCGCGCCCCGGCCCTACCGGGATGCCGTTGCTCTTCGCCCAGTTGATGAAGTCCTGGACGATGAGGAAGTAGCCGGAGAATCCCATGCCGAGGATCACCCCCAGCTCGCGCTCCAGCCGCTCGCGATAGAGATCGGCATCGATGCGGCGCCCGGTGCGGGCGATCTCCGTGAAGCGCCGGTCCAGCCCCTCGCGGGCGCGCCGCTGGATGTAGCTGTCCAGCGTCTCGCCCTCGGGCACCTGGAATTTGGGGAGGTACTTGTCCTTGAGATTGAGCTCGACGTTGCAGCGGCCGGCGATCAGCCAGGAGTTCTGCACCGCCTCCTTCCACTCCGCGCCCACGCCGGTGACCGCCTCGAGCGCGCCCTCCATCTCCTGCGGCGACTTGATGTACAGCTCCTCCGTCTCGTGCCGCAGCCGGCGCGGATCGTCGAACGTCCGCCCCGAGGCGATGGCCATCAGGATCTCGTGCGCCTTGGCGTCCTCGCGGCGGACGTAATGGCTGTCGGCGGTGGCGACGAGAGGCAGCCCCTCCTCGCGGGCCAGCGCGCAGACGCCGTGATTCACCGGAAGCTGCTCCTTCAGCGCGTTGCTCTGGATCTCGAGGTACAGGCGGTCGCCGAAGATGGCCTTGAGGTCGCGGACCTCGCGCCGGGCCTCGTCCATGTCGCCCCGCCGGACCGCCCGCGGCACCGCGCCGGCCATGCAGGCAGTCAGCGCGATGATCCCTTGATTGTGCGCCTGGAGCAGCGGCTTGTCGACGCGCGGGTCGTAATAGAAGCCCTCGGTGAACGCCTTGCTGCTCAGGTATCGGAGGTTGCGGTATCCGGTCTCGTTCTGCGCCAGGAGCACGAGGTGGTTTCCCACCCGCTGGCTGCGGTCGCCCATGCCCTTGTCGCCCGCGACGTACGCCTAGAAGCCGATGATCGGCTTGATGCCGTGCTTCTTCGCCTCCTGGTAGAAGTTGACCACCCCGAACATGTTCCCGTGGTCGGTGACCGCGACGGCCTTCATCCCCGTCTCGGCGCACGATTTCATCAGATCCGGGAGCCGGATGGCGCCGTCGAGCAGGCTGTAGAGCGTGTGCAGGTGCAGGTGAGCGAAGTCGGCGGGCATTGCGGGCACCATAGCGCGCCGCCCCGACATCGCGGCGAGGAAAATCCCGGCCGCTCTGACGCCGTCTCTGGATCCAGGCGTGTTCGCGTCTTCGCGGCAGCAGCCAGAGGAAACGGAGCCGCGATCCGCCTTCGCGAGCCGCGCTACGCGAACAGATCGCGCAGCGCCGAATCCACGTCGGAGAAGCGGAACCGGAAACCGGAATCCAGCAGCTTGCGCGGCACTGCGCGCTGCCCTTCGAGGAGGGCCGAGGCGAACTCGCCGAGCAGGATGCGCAACGGCGCCGCGGGCACCGGCGCCCACGAGGGCCGATGCAGCACCCGGCCCAGAGCCTTGGCGAACTCCTTCATGGTGACGATCCCTGGCGCGGCGAGGTTCACCGCACCGGTCAGGTCGCTATCGATGCACCAGGCGATCGCCGCCACCTCGTCGGCGATGTGGATCCAGGGGAACCACTGCTTGCCGCTCCCGATGGGACCGCCCACGAAGGCCTTGAACGGCGGCAGCATCTTCTCCAGCGCGCCTCCCTGCGCGCTGAGGACGATGCCGGTGCGCACCTGGACCGAGCGGATCGAGGCGCGCTGCGCCTCGGCCTCCCACCGGCTGACGACGTCGGCGAGAAAATCCGCGCCGGGCCCGGCCGACTCCTCGAGCACCTCGTCGCCGCGTCCGCCGTAGTACCCGACCGCGCTGGCGTTCACCAGGACCTGCGGCTTGCGCTGCGCCTTCGCGATCGCCTCGACCAGCGCGCGGGTGGTGAGCACGCGGCTGTCGAGGATCGCCTTCTTGTACTCGGGGCTCCAGCGCTTGCCCGCGACGCTCGCGCCGGCGAGATTCACCACCGCGTCGGCGCCCGCGAGCGCTTCGATGGGCGGCAGCTCTTTCGCGCCATCCCAGCGGTACGCCGCGGCCACGTTCAGCTCACGCTTCGCTCGCTCGGGATCGCGCGCGAGCACCCGCACTTCGTGCCGTTTCC
>DASREU010000408.1:0-7906 GCA_035651935.1 Myxococcales bacterium
CGCCAGCCGGCTCAGCCCGTCGACCATCGCCGCCTCCTCGATGTCCTTGGGGATGGCCTTGAAGAACCCCATCATCAGCCAGGTGCAGAAGGGGATGGTGAAGCTGGGATAGGTGAGCACGAGGCTCCAGAGCGTGTCCTGGAGGTGGAGCAGGCTCACCACCTTCGCCAGCGGGATGAAGAGGATGGTGGGCGGCACCAGATAGGTGAGGAAGATGCCGATGCCGAGCTGCTCGCCGAAGCTTCCCGACAGGCGGGCCAGCGCGTAGCCCGCCGGCACCGCGAGCAGGAGCGTGATCAGCACCACGATCAGCCCGACGAAGAGCGTGTTCCCCATCCAGCGGAGAAAGAGCGTCTCTTCGAAGAGCACCCGGAGGTTCTCGAGCG
The DNA here is from genome assembly GCA_035651935.1 of Myxococcales bacterium. Lineage (GTDB taxonomy): Bacteria > Myxococcota > Myxococcia > Myxococcales > 40CM-4-68-19 > 40CM-4-68-19. The sequence goes on from DASREU010000408.1 coordinate 387, forward strand.
TCATCCCCTTCGGGTAGCCGAACGGGAAGCTGTTCGGGTCGAGCAGGTCGTTCGTCTTCTTGAAGGTGGTGATCAGCATCCAGGCGAAGGGAAACGCCGCGAAGATGCTGAAGAGCCCGATCACCGAGCGGTGCACGACCTTCCCGCCCACCTCGCGCGCGTTCATATGACCTCCGAGCGGCGCGCCAGCCGCAGGAGCAGGATGGCCGCGGCGGCCAGCACCGGGAAGAGGAAGAGCGCGATCGCCGAGGCGCCCGCGAGGTCGCCGCCGTCGATCCCCTTGAAGAAGGCGAGCGAGGCCAGCACCTGCGTCATGTCGTACGGCCCCCCGCGGGTGAGCACCCAGACCACGATCATGTCGGTGAAGGCGAAGACGAACCCGAAGAGGACCGCGACCAGCAGGATCGGCAGGATCAGGGGCACGGTGATCTGGAAGAGCGTGCGGAAGAACCCGGCCCCGTCGATGCTCGCGGCGTCGTGGATGTCCTGCGGAATGGAGCTGAGCCCTCCCAGATTGATCACCGTGGCGAGCGGCAGCGTCCGCCAGACCTGCACGGCGATGATCGAGCCCATCGCCAGCGTGGGCTGTCCGAGCCACACCGGACACGGCGTCATCCCCGGTTTGGGACCGCAGACGCCGAGCGCGTGGTAGAGCCCGTAATTGATGATGCTGTAGATGGAATCGAGGATCCACAGCCACCCGATGCTCCCCAGCGAGACGGGAGCGACCCAGGGCAGGAGGATCAAGAGCCGGACGATCCACTTGCCGCGGAAGTCCTTCTGCAGTGCCACCGCGAGGACGGTGGCGAGCAGGATGACGATCAGCTGGGAGACGATGGCGAAGAAGAAGGTGTTCCCGAGCGCCCTGCGGAACGAGGGATCGTCCAGCGCCGAGCGGAAGTTCTCCAGCCCGACGAAGTGCCCTGCGGCGGAGCTCACGGTCACGTCGCTGACCGAGAACCAGAGCGAGAGGAGAAACGGAACTCCGATCACCGCGCCGATGTAGATCAGCGCCGGCGCGATCAGGATCCTCGCCAGCGCCCGCGGATCGTCGGCGGTCCTCACAACTTCCTCTGCGGAATCCGCAACCCGCTCTCTTTATCGAAGAACTTGAGGTCCTTCTCCTTGACGGAGAACTCGTACGCCTGCCCCTCGGTCACCGGGAGGTGCACCGTGAACGGCAGGTTGATGATCATCTTCTTGTCGGGAGCGAGGTCGCGGAGCGACCCGTAGAGCAGGCGATCGGAGCCGAGGTTCTCGACGCGGTCGACCCGGAACCAGACGTGCACCAGCGGGTCCTGCGTGGAGTAGGCGCCCCTGGGCAGCATCTGCTCGGGGCGAAACCCGACGACGGCGCCGTCCCGCTCGAAGAAGTTCATCGGCGGCGACCCGAGGAACCCGGCCACGAACGTGTCCGCCGGATCGTTGTAGACGTCCTGCGGACGCCCCAGCTGACGGACCTTTCCCTTGTTCATCACCGCGATCCGGTGGCCGAGACCCATCGCCTCCACCTGATCGTGCGTGACGTAGATGGTGGTGGTCCCGAGCCTCCGCTGGAACTGCTGCAGCTCGTCGCGGGCGCTGGTGCGCAGCTTCGCGTCCAGGTTCGAGAGCGGCTCGTCGAGCAGGAACACCGACGGCTCGCGGACCATCGCGCGCGCCAGCGCGACCCGCTGCCGCTCGCCGCCCGAGAGCTGCCGCGGCTTGCGGTGGAGGAGCCGCTCGATCCCGAACATCGACGCCGCGGTCTGCACCTTGGCGGCGATCTGATCCTTCGGAGTCCCGCCCGCCTTCAGGGGAAAGGCGATGTTCTTCGCCACCGTCAGGTGCGGATAGAGCGCATAGCTCTGGAAGACCATCGCGATCTTGCGCTCGCGCGGCGGCAGCTCGTTCACCACCGTGCCGCCGATGACGATGTCGCCGCTGGTCTGCTTCTCCAGCCCCGCGATCATCCGCAGCAACGTGGTCTTGCCGCAGCCGCTGGGCCCGAGGAGGACGAGGAACTCGCCCTCCTCGGTGGCCAGATCTACGCCATCGACGGCTGTGTGATCGGCGAAGACTTTACGGATCTGCTTCGTCTCGACGATGGCCATGGAGGAGCAAAGCGTCCGGGCGGCGTGGGGCGGCCGGACCTAGAGCAGCTTCCGCTCCTTCCATTTCTGATAGATCTTGCGGCACTTCGCGTCTGCTTCCTTGACCGCGTCCTCGGGCGACATCGCGCCGGTGGAGGCCTGGCCGAACATCGTGTTCAGCACCCAGGTCGAGTAGATCTCGGCGATCGCCGCGTTGGCGTAGCCGGGGTACCCGACGTTGGTGGCCCACTGCTGCGCGTCGGCCAGCACGTTGTACTTGCCGGGCGGCTTCCCCTTCTTGTCGTTGGCCAGCGTCTCCTTCAGGTCCGGGACCTGCTTGGGGAAGCAGGGGAAGTTGTAGTACTCGCTCGCGTCGTAGGCCTGGTGGAAGTTGCCGATCAGATCGACCAGGAACTTCTTCGCGCCGTCGATGTTGGCCGCGAACTTCCAGATCACGAAGTTCGACATCACGTGCTCGAGGCCCATCCGGCGCACCGGGCCCTGCGCAGCCTTGGCGAGCAAGATCTTGTCGGTGATCTCCATCCCCTTGTTCTCGCCCTCGCGGGTGACGGAGATGGCGTTGAGCACCACCGAGGCCTTGCCGGCGAGCATCGCGCGGTTGTTCGAGGAGGCGTCCCAGGAGAGCACTTCCGGCGACATCGCTTCCTGGTAGAGCGCCTTGACGAACTTCACCGCTTCGACGGTGTGCTTGGAGTTGAGGACGATGTTGCCCTGCTCGTCCTGCTCCCCGCCGCCGAATGAATAGAGGATGGCCCGCACGGCCATCGCGGTGTCGATCTCGGCGGCCTGGCCGATGCCCACCGGGACGCCCGTCTTGTCCTTGATCATCTTGCCGAACTTGCGGATGTTGTCCCAGTTGTCGACGTTGCCCCCGACCTCCTGGAAGAGATCGCCGCGGTAGTTGATCGGGTCGGGGACGAACATGTCCGAGAACCCGAAGTACCGCTTGGTCTTCGGGTTGTAGGTGCTCTTGATCGCGAGATCGATCGGCTTGCCGTACTTCTTCTCGCACTCCTGGTAGATCTCCTTGTGGTCGATCACGTCCTCTTCGTAGTCCGGCCTCGGCCAGAGGAACATGAAGAGGTCGTGGCCCTTCTTCGCCGAGACCTCGGCCGCGGCGGTGGGGTTGATGGCGGGGATGCCGACGTTGTCGACGATCACCTCGGTATCGTTCTTCTGCCCCCACTCCTTGATGTACGTGTTGTTGAACCACTTGTCGTAGTTGGGGACGAAATGGTTCCACTGGAGGATGCGCAGCGTCTTGCTGGCTGCGCGCGACTTGTTCGGCAGGGCGAGCGCAGCCGCGCCAACGCCTGCCACCTGGATCAGTTTGCGCCGGGAGATGGTCATCGCAGTCCGCTCCTTCACCTAGAGGGGAAACCAGCGAAGCAACACAGACGCGCTGCGGTGGCGGACCAAAGCACACGGCGACGGAGATCGCAACTCTCGCCTATCGTTGGGGTGCAAAGGACCGGCGGCCGGGCGCGGCCGGGAATACGACCTGCAGCCCGACGGGTCCATGCACGGGGACACGATCGCGATCGTGTCCCCGTTCCAGGACCCCCCGCCTTCGTGCGCGCCGGAGGCGCCCGGGCCAGCGGCCGCCTACCGCGGCGTCGCGTCGGGCGTGCGCCCCTGCGCTGCCGGCGTCCGCAGCTGATTCGCCATCTGCTCGTGCTGCTGCAGCTTCGGCAGGAGCGTGTCGATCAGGTTGCAGACGTCCTGGTCCTTGCAGTCCTGCCGCCAGCTCTGCGCCATGGTGATCATCCGCTGGTGCTCCATCGCCATCCGGTTGGCGAAGGCGTGATCGAACTGCGGGCCCTTGAGCGAGGAGAGATGCTGGTTGGCGGCGTCCATCCTCTCCTTCATCTGCGGATTGCGCGGCGTATCGGAGAGGCTGACGTTCTTCTTCTTGGCCAGATCCTTCACCTGCTTGTCGGCGGCGGTGTGGTCGGTGATCAAGGTCTGCGCGTACGACTTGACGCGGTCCGATCCGTTCTGCTCGGCCATCTTCGCCATCTCGATCTCGTGCACGTCCGACATGTGCAGCGTCTGCAGCATCATCGGCGGCGTGGCGTTCTTCATCATCGCCTCGTGATCCATCCCGCCCGTCTGTCCCTGCATCGCGCCGGAGGGCGGCTGGTGCATCCGCTCGTTGACGGAGTGCGGATTCTGCGTCTCGGCTGCGTCGATGTTGGCCTGGTTCGCCTGGCCCGACGGCTTCGCGTCGTCGCTGCGGTTGTCGACGCTGTGCGGGTTCGGCTTCTCCGCCTGGTCCACCTGGCTGTTCGTGGCGGAGCTGGAAACTCCGGAGCTCTGCTTGTCCTTCGCCTTGGTCGAGTGCGGGTTCACCGGATTGTCGCCGGGCGCCTGCGGCTGCTGGGCCCAGGCGGCGCCCGCCGCCAGCACGGCGGCGAGCAGAAACGAGCGGATGAATGCGGTCATTGGCGTGTCTCCCTTGAAGTCAGGCAGGAAAGCTGGCGACGCAGCGCACGGATCGCACCGTTCCAGCGCTCCCGCGCCTGCATGCCTTGGGAGCGGGCTTCATGGCTCGGCAGCGCGCTTCCGCGCTACACTCCGGGCGTGCGCTCGCTCCTGCTGATCCTCGCCGCGCTCTGCGCGTGCGCCACCCTGAAGAACGACGAGACCGTCTGCGCGGAGTCGCGCGATCTCCGCTGCGCCACACGCGTTTCCTGCGCCATGGACCGCGCGCGGGGGTGCAAGGTCTGCCGGTGTGAAAGCGCCGCCCCCGCAGGCGCCGACGGCAAACCCGGCTTGCCACCGCCACCCGGATCCGACTAAGTAGCGCGCGTGCCCGAGCCCGAGGTGATCCTCGAGACCCGCGGGCTCTCCAAGGAGTTTCGCGGGTTCATCGCGGTGAAGCGCGTCGACCTGCGGGTGGTCCGCGGGACCATCCACGCGCTGATCGGACCCAACGGCGCGGGCAAGACCACCTGCTTCAACCTGCTCACGCGCTTCCTCCCCGCGACCAGCGGCACCATCACCTACAAAGGACACGACATCACCGGCGCCGCGCCCGCCGACGTGGCGCGGATGGGCCTCGTGCGCTCGTTCCAGATCAGCGCCGTCTTTCCCTACCTGACCTCGCTGGAGAACGTGCGCGTCGCCCTCCAGCGCAAGCGCGGCGGGTCCTTCGATTTCTGGCGCAGCGACGGGGTGCTCCGCGACTTCGACGCGCGCGCCACCGACCTGCTCGCGGCGGTGGGGCTGCAGGAGTTCCGCAACACGCTGGCCGCCGAGCTCTCCTACGGGCGCAAGCGGGCGCTGGAGATCGCCACCACGCTCGCGCTCGACCCGGAGCTGATGCTGCTCGACGAGCCGACCGCCGGGATGGGCCACGAGGACGTGGAGCGGATCGCCGCCTTGATCCAGCGGGTGGCGAAGGACCGGACCGTGCTGATGGTGGAGCACAACCTGGGCGTCGTCGCCAAGCTCTCGCACCGCATCACCGTGCTCGCGCGAGGCGAGGTGCTGGCCGAGGGCGAGTACCAGACGGTTTCGAAGAACCCCGCCGTGGTCGCCGCCTACCTGGGGACGGAGCATGGCTGAGGCGCTGCTCTCGATCAAAGGGCTGCAGGCCTGGTACGGCGAGTCGCACGTGCTCCATGGCGTGGACCTCGAGGTGCGCGCCGGCGAGCTGGTCACGCTGGTCGGGCGCAACGGGGCCGGCAAGAGCACGACCCTGAAGTCGGTGATGGGGCTGACGCCGAAGCGCACCGGCTCGGTGAAGATCGCCGGGACCGAGACGATCGCGCTCCAGCCGTACCGGATCGCGCGCCACGGGATCGCCTTCTGTCCCGAGGAGCGCGGCATCTTCGCCAGCCTGAACGTGCAGGAGAACCTGCTCCTCCCGCCCCAGGTGCGCGACGGCGGCCTGAGCACCGCCCAGGTGTTCGAGCTGTTTCCGAACCTGCGCGAGCGGCTGCGAAGCCAGGGAACCCGGCTTTCCGGAGGAGAGCAGCAGATGCTCGCCATCGGGCGGATCCTGCGCACCGGCGCGCGGCTGTTGCTCCTCGACGAGCCTACGGAAGGACTGGCGCCGGTGATCGTGCAGCACATCGGCAGCGTGATCCGGAAGCTGAAGGCGGATGGGTTCACCATCCTTCTCGTGGAGCAGAACCTCCGCTTCGCCGGCACGGTCGCCGACCGGCACTACGTGATGGAACGCGGCAAGATCGTCGACGAGATCCCCAACGCCGCGCTGCAGGGCAACATGGAACGCGTCAGCCAGTATCTCCAAGTGTGAAACCCCAAGGAGTCGGACCCATGAACGCACGCATCGCAGTTCTCCTCGCCTTCGCGCTGCCGCTCTCGGCGCGCGCGGAGATCACCGGCAAGACGATCAAGATCGGCGTCCTCAACGACCAGTCCGGCCTCTACGCCGACCTCGCCGGCCAGGGATCGGTGACCGCCGCGAAGATGGCGGTGGAGGACTTCGGGAAGATCCCGGATACGAAGGTGGAGGTGGTCTTCGCCGACCACCAGAACAAGCCCGACGTCGGCTCGAACATCGCCCGGCAGTGGTACGACGTCGACGGCGTGGACGTGATCGTCGACGTGCCCACCTCTTCGGTGGCGCTGGCGGTGAGCCAGCTCACCAAGGAGAAGAACAAGGTCTTCATCGGCTCCGGGCCCGGCACGAGCGATCTCACCGGCAAGGCCTGCTCGCCGAACACGGTGCACTGGACGTACGACACGTACGCGCTGGCGCACACGACCGGCGCCGCCGAGGTGCAGGCCGGCGGCAAGACCTGGTTCTTCCTCACCGCCGACTATGCGTTCGGCGCCGCGCTGGAGCGCGACACGACCGCGGTGGTGAAGGCCGCCGGCGGCGAGGTGCTCGGCTCGGTGAAGCACCCGCTCAACACCACCGACTTCTCCAGCTTCCTCCTCCAGGCGCAGGCGTCGAAGGCGCAGGTGATCGGGCTCGCCAATGCCGGCGGCGACACCATCAACGCCATCAAGGCCGCCTCGGAGTTCGGCATCGTCAAGGGAGGACAGAGCCTCGCCGGTCTCCTGGTGTTCCTCACCGACATCCACGCGCTCGGGCTGCAGACCGCGCAGGGCCTGCTGCTCTCCGAGAGCTTCTACTGGGACAAGGACGCCAAGACCCGCGCCTGGTCGAAGAAGTTCGCCGACCGCAACGGCGGCAAGATGCCCACCATGGTGCAGGCGGGCGTGTACGCGGGCGTGCTGCACTACCTGAAGGCGGTGAAGGCGCTGAAGAGCGACAGCGACGGCAAGGCGGTGGTGGACGAGATGAAGAAGCTGCCCACCGACGATCCCCTCTTCGGCAAGGGCATGATCCGCGTCGACGGCCGCAAGATCCACCCGATGTACCTCTACCAGGTGAAGAAGCCGTCGGAGTCCAAAGGGCCCTGGGACTACTACAAGCTGATCAAGGAG
>DASREU010000409.1:0-4407 GCA_035651935.1 Myxococcales bacterium
ACACCAGGTCCGCGAGATACTGCGGCGTGATCATGTCGAGGTACTCGCATCCGGCTGGCAATCCCATCTCCGTCGCATCCAGCAGGAGCTCCCGCGCGAGCCGCAAGCCGCGGTTGATCTCGAAGCTGCCGTCGAGGTTCGGGTCGTTGATCAGGCCTTTCCAGCCGACGGTCGTGCGCGGCTTCTCGAAGTAGACCCGCATCACGATCTCCAGATCCGCGGCGAGCCGCCTCCGCTGCTCCACCAGCCGGCCGGCGTATTCCCTGGCTGCGCGGACATCGTGGATGGAGCACGGGCCGACGACGACGATCAGCCGGTCGTCGAGGCCGTGCAGGATGCGGTGGATCGCCTGCCGGGCGTCGTGGACCACCGTGGCCGCCTTCTCGCCGCAGGGGAACTCGCGGATCAGGTGGGCCGGCGGGGCCAGCTCCTTGATCGCCCGGATTCTCAGGTCATCGGTGGTGAAGGCCATCCGCTCGCTCTCTGGTCATTCGCGCGAATGTACCTCGCCATTCGGGGATCGAGGCGGATTTCGTCTTCCCTGGCAGGGGCGTCGGCGCACTCCCGGCCGCAGCGCGTGGTACCCTTCGCTCGCGCTGGGCTGCCGGCGCGGAGGGTGCCATGAGCGACGAGAGCTGGGACGAGCAGTTCAAGCGGTTCCTGCGCAAGACTGGCGACGACTTCCGCCGCACCGGCGCAGAGATCACGGCCGAGGCGCAGAAGCTCGCCGAAGCCGCGATGGATCCGGAGAAGCAGCAGAGGGTGCGGGATCGCCTGAACGAGCTCGGGGATTGGGCGCGAAAGACGGCCCAAGGGGTTGCAGGCGCCGTCGAAGATGCGGCGGGCAAGGCCGAGACCGCCTTCCACCGCGCCGCCGACAAGATGGCGGGCGCGAAGAGCAAAGCCCAGCCTGCCGCAGCCTCCAGCCGGCCACGGCGCAAGCCCGCGGCGGCGGCAAGGAAGACCAGGAAGGCGAAGGTCGCAAAGCCCAGGAAGAAGGGCGGAGCCGCGAAGCGCAAGCGGTAGACGATTTTCCTCGTCGCTTGTCCGCGGAGCGAGGGTCTCGTACAGTCGCCTCGCCGCGCAAGAATTCGTGCACGATCGAGATCAGTCTCGAGGAGGAGCGGTATGGGCGTGACCGGACCGGCGCGAAGCGCAATCACCGGCACCCTGGCCGCGCTGTGCCTCGCCGTCCCGGGCCGCGCGGCAGGCCTGCATCCCAATGGCGTGGTCGGCACGACGTTCCCCGCCGACTTTCCGCGCATCATCGACGCCTCGCTGCAGGTGCCGGTGATCGGCTTCGGCAGCGCCGAGGGACGCGTCGAGCGTGTGCCGGTGATCTTCCTGCACGGCAACAACGACACTCCTTTTCCCACTGCCTGCAATCCCTTCGGGTCCATCCACAACCTTGCCCAGTATTTCCTCGACAGCGGCTACAGTCCGCGGGAGCTGTGGGGCCTCGGGTACCAGGGCGATCAATGCGATCTGATCACCGATCCGACCCATCGATCCGGGGCGGCGCACAGCACCGAGGCGAACGTGCCGGACCTGCGCGCCTTCGTGGATGCCGTGCTCGCGTACACCGGCGCGAAGCGGGTGGACGTCGTCGCCCACAGCCTGGGAGTGACCCTGACGCGGGAGTGGATGCGGCAGGACGGCGCGTACAGGCGGGTTCGGGCACTGGTCGCCATCGATGGTCCCAATCATGGCATCATCGATTGTTCCCCTTCGCCGCTGAACTTCTTCCAGCTTCCTTCGCAAGGCGGGTTCACGCCCCAGAGCGCCATCTGCCTGGAGTACGGTTCCGACCACACCCCGCTGCTCAGCGCCCTGAACAAGCATGGCGAGACCAGGGGCCCGACCCGATACCTCGTGATCCTGAATACCGATGCCGACTTCGTCTACATCTCTGCACAGGACGGGCTCGTTCCGCCGGTGCCTGCGGAGGATCGCGACGGCCAGCCTCACGATTTCTCGCGGAGCGCCCGGCTTCGCGGGGCTCACGCCGTCGAGCTGACCGGCCAGGGCCGCTACGACGCGATCCTCCAGTCCGGGCACCTGGGCATCCTCAACTCGCCCGAGGCCTGGTCGGCAGCGCTGGGCTTTCTCCGCTCGCTCGACGGCGAGGATGACGGCTGCGAAGCCGGCGATTGCGATTGACGGCGGCGCCTGAGCTCAGCGGCGGGTCCGGCCGAGCGTTCGTCCAGGCTATCCTCTCGCGCAGATGAGGCCGCTCGCGCGCGTCGCAGTGCCGGCGATGGTGGTGGCGCTGCTGATGGCGGCTGCCTGCGTCGATCACTTCTTCCGCGACGAGTTCTATTACCTGGCCTGCACGCATCACATGGCCTGGGGCTACGTGGATCAGCCGCCGCTGTCCGTAGCGGTCCTCCGGGTCGTTCGTCATCTCGCCGGCGAATCCCTGCTCGCGCTCCGGCTGGTCGCAGCGCTCGCGCTGGCGGGGAGCATCTGGCTCACCGGGAGCGTCGCCCGCCGCCTCGGTGCCGGCGCATTCGGCGAGCTGCTCGCGATGGTGGTGATGGCGATCGCGCCGGAGCTCCTGGCGATCGGCAGCTTCTACTCGATGAACGTGTTCGACCTCCTGTTCTGGACGGCGGCCATCCGCGTCCTCCTCGAGGCTATCGACGGCGGGACGGCGCGCACCTGGGCGCTGCTCGGACTCTTGCTCGGCATCGGACTGCTGAACAAGATCAGCGTGCTCTGGCTCGCCGCGGGAATCGCGGCCGCGATCGTCCTCACTCCGGCGCGCCGGGCGCTCTTGACGCCCGGTCCTTACCTCGCGGCGACGATCGCGGCCCTCATCTTCCTCCCGCACGTCCTCTGGCAGATCGCCAACGGCTGGCCGACCCTGGAATTCATCCGCAACGCGAGTAGCGAGAAGATGCAGTCCAGGACGCCGCTCGCGTTCATGGCCGAGCAGGTGATGAACCTGCACCCGATCACGCTGCCGATCTGGGGCGCGGGGCTGGTAGGGCTTTTCGTGCATCCGCGCCTGCGCCGGTACCGCGGCCTCGCCATCATCTATCTCGCCGTCGCGGTGATCCTGATCGCGAACCGGACCAGCCGCAGCGGATACCTGCTCCCGGCGTATCCGCCGTTGATCGCCGCCGGAGCGACGCTCTGGGAATCGTGGATCGAGCGGCGCGCGGCGCGCGCGGCCGTGCTCGCCGCCTTGGGACTCGCCGGAGCCGCGACGGTGCCGCTGGCGCTCCCGATCCTTCCGACCGACGCCTACGTCCGCTACAGCGCCGCTCTGGGCGTGGCTCCGTCGACGGAGGAAAGGAAGGAGCTCGGACGCCTCCCCCAGTTCTTCGCGGATCGACAAGGCTGGGACGCGTTCGCCGCGCAGGTGACCAGGGCCTGGCAGCAGCTCACGCCGGACGAGCAGAGATCGGCCGCAGTCCTGGCCGGCAACTATGGCGAGGCGGGCGCGCTCGAACGGCTCGCGCACCTGCCCGTGATCAGCGGGCACAACAATTACTGGCTCTGGGGACCCGGCGGCAGGACGGGAGAGATCCTTCTGGTGCTGACGAAGCATCCCGAGCGCCTGGAGAGGAGCTTCGCGAGCGTCAAGAACGCGGGTGAGATCGAGTGCGGCGACTGCATGCCGTACGAGAACCATCTCGGCATCTACATCGTCCGGCAGATCCATGCCCCGCTCGGGCAGATCTGGGACCGCCTGAAGCACTACGACTGACCGCGCTCGGACCGGTCAGCGGATCGAGATCAGCTCCGCAGCCGTAGCCACCTTCGCGTAGAAGCTCCCGAGCGCGGCGAGGAACGCTGCCTGCACGTCCGCGGCGTCGATGGTCCGCCCGGCGAACGAGACGGGGCGTGCGGCGCACGCATCGCCGGCGACGTCGCAGCGGAACCCGAGATCGAACGCCGCGCGCGCCGTCGCGTCCACGCACATCTGCGTCATCATCCCGCAGATGGCGAGGCGATCGACCCCTTTCGTGCGCAGCACGTCGAGCAAAGGCGTCTCGCGGAAGCCGTTCGGGAAGTGCTTCTGCACGACGATCTCGCCGGCCCTCGGCGCCGCGGACGGGTGAATCTCGCCGCCTGGAGTATCCGGGAGAAGGAACGTGGCCCCCGGGCGCGTGGAGACGTGCTGCAGGTGGACCACCGGTCGGCCAGCCTCGCGGAAGGCGCGCAACAGTTCGGCCGTTCGTTCCGCCACCGCCGGGCTGCCGGGCACCTCCATGCGGCCGCCCGGAAAGTAGTCGTTCTGGACGTCGATCACGAGCAATCCGGTCGCCATGGCGAACCCCTTTCACCGATTGCCTGCGCAAGGCATTCTGCGCTCCCGGATCTCTGTCCCGATTCTTCGGCCGTGGTCAATCTCCTTTCGCAACGCCCGACGACCGATTCGCTGCAGAAGGATGTCGC
>DASREU010000410.1:0-12409 GCA_035651935.1 Myxococcales bacterium
GCTGACCAAGCTTGGTCACGAACCTTTCTATCACGTGCTCGACGGGCGCACGCAGTCGCTGCATGGGCTGGCGAAGTGCGGCGCTGATCTCGTGTTCAACTTGACCGAATCGTACGCGGGTGACGACACCATGGAAATGAACGTCGCCGCGTACCTGGACCTGATTGGCTTGCCTTATACAGGCGCAGGGCCGCACGCCAGTTTCCTGGCGCAAGACAAGGCAACTGCAAAGAAGATGTTTGCGTTCCACGGCATTCGCACGCCGTATTTTGCGACGGCGTATCGCGGGAACATCGATCACGCGCACGATGTGAAGTTCCCGCTGATCGTAAAGCCGCAGTTGGAAGACGGATCGATTGGCATCGATGCGGCGGCGGTTGTTAATGGGGTGAAAGAGCTGATGGAGCGTGTGCAGTACGTGCAAAACGAGTTCGATTCTCCGGCGTTAATCGAGGAGTACATCGAAGGGCGCGAGATGTACGTCGGCGTGCTGGGGAACGAGAAGCCCGTGGCCCTGCCGGTGGTGGAGCTGGATCTCTCGAAGCTCCCCGAAGGCATGCCGAAGATCGCCGGGCGCGAGGTGAAGTGGGACAAAGGCACGGAGGCCTACGACCTCACCCGCAGCGCCGCCGCCAAGGACCTCGACGAGGACGTGGCGAGGCGGCTGCAGAGCATCGCCCTCCAGGTCTGCTCCGCCCTGCGCCTCCGCGATTACGGCCGCGTGGACATGCGGCTCACGCCGGAGGGACAGATCTACGTGATCGAAGCGAACCCGAATCCCTGGCTTGCTCCCGAGGCCGAGCTGGCCATCGCCGCGGCGCTCGCGGGCCGCAGCTATGCCGAGTTGATCGGCCAGATCGTGGAGCTCGCGTTGGCCCGCTACGCGGCCTGAGGCGAGGTCCCGGCGGGCGCCGCCCCTCGCCCGTCGACCAGAATCCGCTTCGCGACCACTCTCACCCACACGGCCGGGAGCGGTAGAGTGGGGCCATGGAGACCGCCCGGAGAATCCTCGAGCTGATGTTCCTCACCGCCTGGTGCGACGGCAGGTTCGAGGGGAGCGAGGCGTTCGCGATCCACAAGCTCGCCTCGCAGGTGCCGATGCTGCGCGAGATCGCCTCCACCTCCGACATCGATCTCGCCGCGAAGGAGCGGCTCGCGGCGTCGGGCATCGAGGCCTGCGTGCGCGAGGCGGCGAATGCGATCCCGGTTCCCGCGCACCGGGAGCTCGCCTTCCAGTGCTGCGCGAAAGTGAGCGGCGCCGACGGACGGTTCCCCCGCGAGGAAGCGAAGGTGCTGCAGATCCTCCGCGAGACCTGGGGCTTCTCCAGCACCGACATCGAGCGCCTGCTGGTCCTGGCCACGCATTCCTGACCGGGCAGGCGCTGCGCCGCCCGGGCACCGGGCAGTCACGAATCCTGTGCGCAGCGAAGCCCGGCGCTGCTAGAGACGGCGACACTCCGGGTACTGTCCAACCGTCTGCACTTCCTGCCGCGGCATGCATTTTTCCAGTTGGATGCTGCACAGGAATTCTGACTGCGTAAGACACCGCGGCCGCATCGGGCGGACTGTCCACGGACCATTTCAAGGGAGTCGACCTTGGGCGAGATGCACGATCCGTCGGGAGAGGCCTACCGCAAGGGCAAGCGGCGCGCGGGCGGTGGCGGGAACGGGAACGGGCACGGGCACGGCCATTCCGCGGCGGACGACGCGCGGCTGCGGCAGTTGCTCGAGGCGCTGACGGCAGCGCGGCGCGGCGACTTCGCCCTCCGCCTCCCCTTCGCCCGCGGCACCGGGCTGATGTCGGAGATCGCCCGCAGCTTCAACGAGGTCGCGGCGCGCAACGAGGCCCTCACCACCGAGATCGTCCGCCTCGAGCGGGTGGTCGGGCGGGAAGGCCGGATGACCGAGCGCGCGTCGCTCGGCGACGTCTCCGGCTCGTGGAAGACTTCCGTCGACTCGATCAACGCGCTGATCGCCGACCTGGTGCAGCCCACCACCGAGGTCGCGCGCGTGCTGGTGGCGGTGGCCGAAGGCGACCTGACGCAGAAGATGGCCCTGGAGATCGAGGGACAGCCGGTGAAGGGCGAGTTCCTCCGCATCGGCACCACCGTGAACGCGATGGTCGATCAGCTCAGCTCCTTCGCCGCGGAAGTGACCCGCGTCGCCAAGGAGGTGGGCACCGACGGGAAGCTGGGCGGCCAAGCCGCGGTGCCGGAAGCGAGCGGCATCTGGCGCGACCTGACCGACAACGTGAACACGCTGGCGTCGAACCTCACCACCCAGGTGCGGAACATCGCCGAGGTCACCACCGCAGTCGCGCGCGGCGATCTCTCGCGGAAGATCACCGTCGACGCCGCCGGCGAGGTGCTGGAGCTGAAGAACACCATCAATACGATGGTCGATCAGCTGAATTCGTTCGCCTCGGAAGTGACGCGCGTCGCCCGCGAGGTGGGCACCGAAGGCAAGCTGGGCGGCCAGGCGGAAGTGAAGGGCGTCTCCGGCGTCTGGAAGGACCTCACCGACAACGTGAACTTCATGGCCTCGAACCTGACCACCCAGGTGCGAGGGATCGTCAAGGTCGTCACCGCGGTGGCGAACGGCGACCTCTCGCAGAAGCTGGTGGTGGAGGCGCGCGGAGAGATCGCCGCGCTGGCGGAGACGCTGAACAGCATGACCCGCACGCTGGGGATCTTCGCCGAGCAGGTGACGCGGGTGGCGAAGGAGGTCGGCACCGACGGCAAGCTCGGCGGACAGGCCGAGGTGAAGGGCGTGTCGGGGGTCTGGAAGGACCTCACCGACAACGTGAACTTCATGGCCTCGAACCTGACCACCCAGGTGCGCAACATCGCCAAGGTCACCACCGCGGTGGCGAACGGGGACCTCTCGCAGAAGATCACCGTGGACGTGAAGGGCGAGGTGCTCCAGCTCAAGGACACCATCAACACCATGGTGGATCAGCTGAACGCCTTCGCCGCCGAGGTGACGCGCGTCGCCCGCGAGGTGGGCACCGAGGGCAAGCTGGGCGGGCAGGCGGAGGTGAAGGGCGTCTCCGGCGTCTGGAAGGACCTCACCGACAACGTGAACTTCATGGCCTCGAACCTCACCACCCAGGTGCGCGGGATCGCGCGGGTGGTGACGGCGGTGGCCAACGGCGATCTCTCGCAGAAGCTGGTGGTGGAGGCGCGCGGGGAGATCGCCGCGCTGGCCGGCACCATCAACGACATGACGGAGACGCTGGGCGTCTTCGCCGAGCAGGTGATCGACGTCGCCCGGACCGTGGGCGTCGACGGGAAGCTGGGCGCGCAGGCGGAGGTGCCCGGAGTCGCCGGCACCTGGAAGGACCTCACCGACAACGTGAATCTCATGGCGTCGAACCTCACCTCCCAGGTGCGCAACATCGCGGAGGTCTCGACGGCGGTGGCGCGCGGCGATCTCTCGAAGAAGATCACCGTGGACGTGAAGGGCGAGATCCTCGAGCTGAAGAACACCATCAACACGATGGTGGATCAGCTGAACTCGTTCGCCTCGGAAGTGACCCGCGTCGCCCGCGAGGTGGGAACGGAAGGAAAGCTGGGCGGCCAGGCAGAGGTGCGCGGAGTATCCGGCGTCTGGAAGGACCTCACCGACAACGTGAACTTCATGGCCTCGAACCTGACCACCCAGGTCCGCGGCATCGTCAAGGTGGTCACCGCCGTCGCCAACGGAGATCTTTCCCAGAAGCTGGTGGTGGAGGCGCGCGGCGAGATCGCGGCCCTGGGCGAGACGCTGAACAACATGACCAAGACGCTGGGCATCTTCGCTCAACAAGTCATCAACGTCGCCCGCACCGTCGGCGTGGAAGGGAAGCTCGGCGCCCAGGCGGAAGTGCCCGGCGTCGCCGGCACCTGGAAGGACCTGACCGACAACGTGAATCTGATGGCGTCGAACCTGACCTCGCAGGTGCGCAACATCGCCGACGTCTCCACGGCGGTGGCGAACGGCGATCTCTCGAAGAAGATCACCGTCGACGTCAAAGGCGAGATCCTCGAGCTGAAGAACACCATCAACACCATGGTCGATCAGCTCCGCTCCTTCGCCGGCGAGGTCACCCGCGTCGCCCGCGAGGTGGGCACCGACGGAAAGCTGGGGGCGCAGGCGGACGTGAAGGGCGTGTCGGGCACCTGGAAGGACCTGACCGACAACGTGAACATCCTCGCCGGGAACCTCACCGATCAGGTGCGGAACATCGCCAAGGTGACCACGGCGGTGGCGAACGGAGATCTCTCGCAGAAGATCACCGTCGACGCCCGCGGCGAGATCCTGGCGCTGAAGAACACCATCAACACCATGGTCGATCAGCTCCGCTCGTTCGCGTCGGAGGTGACCCGCGTCGCCAAGGAGGTGGGCACCGAAGGGAAGCTGGGCGCCCAGGCCGAGGTGACCGGAGTGGCCGGCACCTGGAAGGACCTCACCGACAACGTGAACGTCCTCGCCGGCAACCTCACCCAGCAGGTGCGCAACATCGCCAAGGTCACCACCGCGGTGGCGAACGGCGACCTCTCGCAGAAGATCTCGGTGGAGGCGCGCGGCGAGATCCTCGAGCTGAAGGACACCATCAACATCATGGTGGACCAGCTGCGCAGCTTCGCCTCCGAAGTGACGCGCGTCGCGCGCGAGGTGGGCACCGACGGGAAGCTGGGCGGCCAGGCCGACGTGCGCGGGGTCTCCGGCGTCTGGAAGGACCTCACCGACAACGTGAACTTCATGGCCGCGAACCTGACCGGGCAGGTGCGCAACATCGCCAAGGTCACCACCGCGGTCGCCAACGGCGATCTCTCGCAGAAGATCACCGTGGACGTGAAGGGCGAGATCCTCGAGCTGAAGAACACCATCAACACGATGGTCGATCAGCTGAACTCCTTCGCCTCCGAAGTGACCCGCGTGGCCCGCGAGGTGGGCACCGAAGGGAAGCTGGGCGGGCAGGCGGAAGTGGCCGGGGTGGCGGGCGTGTGGAAGGCGCTCACCGACAACGTGAACTTCATGGCCAGAAACCTCACCACCCAGGTGCGCGGGATCAGCAAGGTGGTCACCGCGGTGGCGAACGGCGACCTGGCCCAGAAGCTGACGGTCGACGCCAAGGGTGAGGTGGCGGCCCTGGCCGAGACCATCAACGCCATGACCGACACCCTGAGCACCTTCACCGAGCAGGTGAGCGGGGTGGCGCGCGAGGTCGGCATCGAGGGCAAGCTGGGGGGGCAGGCCAAGGTGCCGAACGCGACCGGCACCTGGCGGCAGCTCACCGACAACGTCAACCAGCTGGCCGCCTCGCTGACCACGCAGATCCGCGCCATCTCCGAGGTGGCGACCGCGGTCACCAAGGGCGATCTCAACCGCGCGATCACCGTCGGCGCCGAAGGAGAGGTCGCGAAGCTGAAGGACAACATCAACCAGATGATCTTCAACCTGCGGGAGACCACGCAGAAGAACCAGGAGCAGGACTGGCTGAAGACCAACCTCGCCAAGTTCAGCTCGATGATGCAGGGGCAGAAGAACCTCGACACCGTGTCGAAGCTGATCATGTCGCAGCTCACGCCGCTGGTCTCCGCGCACCACGGCGCGTTCTTCATGGCCGACCAGGACGGCGCCGAGAAGGTCTTCAAGCTGATGGCGACGTACGCGTACAAGGAGCGCAAGAGCGTCGCCAACCGGTTCCGCATCGGCGAGGGACTGGTCGGGCAGTGCGCGCTGGAGAAGAAGTCGATCCTCCTCACCCGCGTCCCCAGCGACTACATCCAGATCAACTCCGGGCTGGGCGAGGCGTCGCCGCTGAACATCATCGTGCTCCCGGTGCTCTTCGAGGGCGAGGTGAAGGCGGTGATCGAGCTCGCCTCCTTCAATCCCTTTGGGGTGATCCACCAGATCTTCCTCGACCAGCTCACCGAGTCGATCGGCGTGGTGCTGAACATGATCGGCGCCAACATGCGCACCGAGCAGCTCCTCCAGCAGTCGCAGGGCCTCACCCAGGAGCTGCAGAGCCAGTCCAAGGAGCTGACGGTGCAGCAGGAGGAGCTGAAGCGCACCAACTCCGCGCTGGAGAAGCAGGCCCTCGAGCTGGAGGAGAAGGCCAAGCAGCTGGAGGAGCAGAACGCCAGCATCGAGGTGAAGAACCGCGAGGTGGAGCTGGCCCGGGCGAGCCTGGAGGAGAAGGCGGAGCAGCTCTCGCTCATCTCCAAGTACAAGAGCGAATTCCTGGCGAACATGAGCCACGAGCTGCGCACGCCGCTCAACTCGCTGTTGATCCTCGCCAAGCTGCTCTCCGACAACCGGGAGCAGAACCTCTCCGACAAGCAGGTGGAGTACGCGAAGACCATCTACGCCAGCGGCGGCGACCTGCTCTCGCTGATCAACGAGATCCTCGACCTCTCCAAGGTCGAAGCGGGCAAGATGCAGATCGAGCCGCGCGACATCGGGCTTTCGGATCTCCGCGACTACTTCGACCGCACCTTCCAGCCGGTGGCCGAGCAGAAGGGCCTGAACTACTCGATCGAGATCACCCCGCGCGCCCCGGCGCAGATCCGCACCGATCCCCAGCGGCTGCAGCAGGTGTTGAAGAACCTGCTCGCCAACGCGTTCAAGTTCACGCACGAGGGCAACGTCCGCCTGGTGATGGACTCCGCGCCCGACCGCTCCCGCCTGGAGAGCCAGGTTCTGCAGAAGGCGCGCAACGTGCTCGCGTTCCACGTCAGCGACACGGGCATCGGGATTCCCCGGAACAAGCAGAAGATCATCTTCGAGGCGTTCCAGCAGGCCGACGGCACCACCAGCCGGAAGTACGGCGGAACGGGGCTGGGGCTCTCCATCTCGCGGGAGATCACCCGGCTGCTGGGCGGCGAGATCCACGTCAAGAGCGAGCGCGGGCAGGGCAGCACGTTCACCCTCTATCTCCCGGAGTCCTACGTCGGGCCGGAGAGCGACGACGACGAGACGGACTCCTCGCGGACGCAGGCCCGCGCCGTCGCCGAGCAGCGCGCCCGCCGCGTCGAGGAGCCGCCGAAGGCTCCGGCCGCCGCGAATCTGTTGACGGAAGTTCTCCCCTCCGCGCCGGACGCGGTGGTGCTCCGTCCGATCGAGGACGACCGCGAGCGGCTGCGCGAAGGCGATCGCGTCTTGCTGATCGTCGAGGACGACCTCAAGTTCGCCCGGATCATGGTGGGGATGGCGCGCGAAAAGGGGTTCAAGGCGGTGGTGGCCACCCGGGGCGATACCGGACTGTCGCTGGCGAACGAGCTGCAGCCCGTCGCCATCACCCTGGACATCCAGCTTCCGGTGGTCGACGGCTGGAGCATTCTCGACCGCCTGAAGCGGAACCCGCGCACCCGGCACATCCCCGTGCACGTGATCTCGGTGGTGGAGAAGAGCAAGAAGAGCGCGACCATGGGCGCCTTCGCCTATCTGGAAAAGCCGGTGAGCAAGGACGCGCTGGAGGGCGCCTTCACCCATCTCTCCACCTTCCTGGAGAAGAAGGTGAAGAAGCTGCTCCTGATCGAGGACGACCTCGTGCAGCAGCAGAGCCTCTGCGACCTCCTCCGCGGCGACGACGTGGAGGTGACGCCGGTCACCGGCGGGCAGGAGGCGCTGGCGCAGCTCGAGAAGGGCGAGTACGACACGGTGGTCCTGGACCTGATGCTGGTGAACGAGGACGGCGCCCGGCTGCTCGAGAACATCAAGACGCAGCCGCGCTTCCAGCAGCTCCCGGTGGTCGTCTACACCGGCAAGGACCTCTCCAAGAGGGAGGAAGCCCGGCTGAAGAAGTACGCGGAATCGGTCATCCTCAAATCGGCGGCGAGCTCTCCGGAGCGGCTGCTCAGCGACACCGCGCTCTTCCTCCATCGCGTGGAAGAGAACCTTCCGGCGACCGCGAAGCAGCTGCTGCGCGACCGACGCCAGGACGGCAACGACGTCACCGGGAAGAAGGTCCTGATCGTCGACGACGACGTGCGCAACATCTTCGCGCTCACCGGCGTTCTGGAGAGTCACGGGGTCGACGTCCTCTTCGCCGAGAACGGCAAGGACGGCATCGCGGCGCTGGAGAAGAACCCCGACATCGACGTGGTGCTGATGGACGTGATGATGCCCGAGATGGACGGGTACGAGACGATGCGCGCCATCCGCCAGGATCCGGGCCGCAAGGCCCTGCCGATCATCGCCATCACGGCCAAGGCGTTGAAGGAGGATCGGGAGAAGTGCATCGAGGCGGGCGCCTCCGATTACCTTCCCAAGCCGATCGACACGGAGAAGCTGATCGAGCTGGTCCGGCTCTGGGCGGGTGGATGAGCTCGAAGCCGCCCTCGCTGCCGCCGCCGGTCCTGATCGGCGGCGGAGCCCAGGTGCTGGAGGCGGACGCGCCTCCCGCGCGGATCCTCCTGGTCGACGACCATCCGCCGAACCTGGTGGCCCTGGACGCCATCCTCGATCCGCTGCGGCAGGAGCTGGTGCACGCGCACTCCGGCGAGGAAGCGCTGCGGCGTCTCCTCGAGTCCGACTTCGCGATCATCCTGATGGACGTGCAGATGCCCGGGCTCGATGGCATCCAGACCGCGAAGCTGATCAAGGAGCGGCCGCGCAACAAGCACATCCCCATCGTCTTCCTCACCGCCATCCACAAGGACCCTTCGTTCATCTTCCGCGGGTACAAGGAAGGGGCCGTCGACTACCTGCTCAAGCCGTTCGATCCGGAGATCCTCCGCGCGAAGGTCTCGGTGTTCGTCGATCTCTGGCGCAAGACCGAGCTGATCCGGCAGCAGCAGGCGATGCTCCGCGCCCGCGAGCTGCTGGAGGTGGAGAAACGCAGCGAGCTGCGCTTCCGCGGGCTCACCGACTCGATGCCCCAGTGCGTCTGGGCCGCCCGGCGGGACGGCGAGATCTACTACTGCAACCGCATCTGGCGCGAGTACGCCGGGGAAGCCGCCGGAGTCGCGTTCTTCGAGGCGATCCCGGAGGAGGAGCTGGAGGAGGTGCGCAAGTCGTGGCGCGAAGCCATCCGCACCGGCGAGCCCCTCGAGCGCGAGCAGCGGTTGCGCCGCAAGGACGGGGAATGGCGGTGGCACCTCTGCCGGATGGTGCCTGAGCGCGACGAGCGCGGCCGCATCTCCGGGTGGATCTGCACCGCCACCGACATCGACCAGCAGAAGCGGATCGAGGAGGCGAACAAGCTGCTGCTGGGCAGCGAGAAGGAAGCGCGCCAGCAGGCGGAGATCGCCAACCGCACCAAGGACGAGTTCCTCGCCACCATCTCGCACGAGCTGCGCACGCCGCTGAACGCGATCCTCGGCTGGACGCGGATGCTGCGCACCGGGGCGGTGGAGCCGAAGGCGCTCGGCCGGGTGCTGGAGACCATCGAGCGGAACGCGCGGATGCAGACCCAGCTGGTGGAGGACATCCTCGATGTCTCCCGGATCATCGCCGGCAAGCTGAGGGTCAACGTGCAGAAGACCGATCTGCACGCGGTGGCGCGCTCCGCCCTCGACGCCGTCCGGCCGGCGGCGGAAGCGAAGGGGGTGGAGCTCACGCCGGATCTGGTGCCCGGGTCGGAAGACTTCTGCGGCGATCCCGACCGGCTCCAGCAGGTGATCTGGAACCTGCTCGCGAACGCGATCAAGTTCACCCCGCGCGGCGGCAAGGTGGCGCTGCGCATCGAGCGCATCCGCTCCAGCGTGCGCGTCTCCGTCAGCGACACGGGCATCGGCATCCCCCGCGGGTTCCTGCCTCACGTCTTCGATCGCTTCTGGCAGGCGGACAGCTCGATCACGCGCGCGCAGGGCGGCCTGGGCCTCGGGCTCGCGATCGTCCGTCACCTGGTGGAGGTCCACGGCGGGACGGTGCAGGCCCACTCCGAAGGAGAAGGACGGGGCGCGACGTTCACGGTGCAGATGCCGGTCCGGGCGGTGGCGCCGGAGAAGACGCCTCCTCCGAGGCAGAACGGCGGCGAGCGGGTCGTGCTGCCCGAGATTCCGGCGCTGGCGGAGAAGCTGCTGCTCGGCATCGAGGTGCTGGTGGTCGACGACGAGCCCGATGCGCGCGAGCTGGTGGCCGCCGTCCTCGTCCGCTGGGGCGCGCAGGTGCGCACCGCCAGCACGGTGGAGGAGGCGATCCGCCAGCTCGTCGAGCGGCGGCCGGATGTCCTCCTCTCGGACATCGGCCTGCCCAACGAGGACGGGCTTGCGCTGATCCGCCGGGTCCGCGAGATCGACAGCGAGGTCCCCGCGGGCGCGCTCACCGCCTACGCGGGGTCGGAGGACCGCCGCCGCGCGCTCGAGGCCGGGTTCCACGCCCACATCGCGAAGCCGGTGGAGCCGGCCGACCTGGCGCTGCTGGTGGCGACCCTCTGCGGCCGCGGCATCGAGCCGCAGAAACCGGCGGATCCTCTGGAGCAACACGCAGCAGCGGGGTAGAAGGCCCCGGTGAAGCTCAACGCCATCGAATTGCCCCCGCGGGCTCCCGGTCTGTCGCGCACGCTGGTCCTGTTGCACGGATACGGGGCGGACGAGCGCGACCTCCTGCCCATCGCTCACGAGCTGGATCCCAGGCTCCGCGCCGTCTCCCTGCAGGGGCCGATCGCGTTGAGCGGCCCGATGCGCGCCTGGTTCAATCTCTCGCAGGACGCCCAGGGACGGATCTCGTTCGCTGCCGACGAAGCGCGCGCCGCGGTGCAGGCGGCGATCGGCGCGGTGGAGGAGATCGCGAAGAGCTCCCCCAGGCCGCTGCTGCTCGGGTTCAGCCAGGGAGCGGGGATCGCGCTCGGGGTGGCGCTTCTCCGGCCGGAGCTCGTCTCCGGAGTGCTCTCGCTCTCGGGAGTGGCGCGTGCCCTCGAGGAGCGCGACCACGCGCCCGCCGATCAGCTCCGCACCCTCCGGGTGTTCGCGGCCCACGGCGTGCAGGATCCGCTCCTCCCCATCTCGCTCGGGCGCGGCTTGCGCGACGAGCTGATCCGGCTGGGAGTCCCGGTGGCGTGGCACGAGTACCCGATGGGACACATGGTCATCCCCGAGGAGCTCGAGGATGCCAGGGCGTGGGCCAGCGCGGTGCTCTCTGAGCGGTAGAGGTCAGGGACGGCGTTGAGCTCCGGAGGATCGACGATGCGCAGCCTCGCAGGCATCCTGTTTCTCGCACTGCCCCTCGCCGCGCGCGCCGCGGACCCGGCGATCAAGTTCGAGAAGTATGAATTGAAGAACGGCCTGACGGTGATCCTCTCCGAGGACCACCGGCTGCCGCAGGTCGCGGTCGACGTCTGGTACCACGTCGGCGCGGCCAACCAGACGCCGGGGCGGAGCGGGTTCGCGCACCTGTTCGAGCACATGATGTTCTCCGGCTCGAAGCACGTGCAGCCTTCGCCGATCCAGGTGCTGGAGAGCATCGGCGCCTCGGGCCTGAACGGCACCACCAACTTCGATCGCACCAATTACTTCGAGGTGGTCCCCTCGAACCAGCTCGCCGCGGCGCTCTGGGTGGAATCCGATCGCATGGGGTACCTGCTCGACACGCTCGACGAGCAGAAGCTGAAGATCCAGCGCGACGTGGTCTCGAACGAGAAGCGGCAGAGCTACGAGAACCGCCCCTACGGCCCGGCGGGCCTGCGGCTCTGCGACCTGCTCTTTCCCAAGCCGCACCCTTATTACGAGTGCGTGATCGGCGACATCGCCGACATCCAGGCGGCTTCGCCGGAGGACATCCGGCAGTTCTTCCGCACCTTCTACGGGCCGCAGAACGCTTCCCTCGCGATCGTCGGCGACTTCGATCCCAAGGTGGCGAAGGACCTGGTGGAGAAGTACTTCGGGCCGATCCCGCGCGGACCGGAGGTGAAGGTGCCCGACGTGCCGCAGCCGCCGATCCAGGGCGTGGTGAAGGAGACCATTCCAGACAAGCTGGCGGAGATGCCGCGGCTGATCCTCGCCTGGAAGGGCGTGCGCCAGTACACGGACGAGGAGCCCGCGGGCGACGTGCTCGGCGACGTGCTCGGGTCGGGCAAGACCTCGCGGCTGTACAAGGCGCTGGTGTTCGAGAGGCAGCTCGCTTCCGGCGTGAACGCGAGCAACGTCACCCTCGGGATCGCGGGCTGGTTCCAGATCACCGTCACGGCCTCGCGCGGGCACACGCTCGACGAGATCCGGCCGGTGGTCGAGCAGATCATCGCGGACCTGCAGCAGAAGGGGCCCACCGCGCAGGAGGTGGAGCGCGCGACGCGCAACATCATCGCCAACCGGCTGCGCACGGTGGAGCGGATCGGAGGCTTTGGGGGCAAGGCCGACCTGCTCAACAACTACCAGGTGTTCCTCGGCGATCCCGGGTACCTGCCGCACGACATCGCGCGGTACCGCGCGGTCACCCCGCAGGCGGTGCAGGACTTCGCGCGCAAGTACCTGCTGCCCGGACA
>DASREU010000411.1:0-2610 GCA_035651935.1 Myxococcales bacterium
GAGGCCGTCACGCTGGTGCAGAAGAGCGCGGCGCTGAACAAGAAGAAGTTCGACGAGACGGTGGACGTCGCCATCCGGCTCGGCGTCGACCCCAAGCACGCGGATCAGATGGTCCGCGGCGCGGTGGTGCTGCCGCACGGCATCGGGAAGTCGGTGCGCGTGGCCGTGTTCGCCAAGGGCGACAAGGCGCGCGAGGCGACGGAAGCCGGCGCCGACGTGGTAGGCGGCGAGGATCTCGCGGCGAAGGTGCAGGAAGGCTGGATGGAGTTCGACGTCGCCATCGCCACCCCGGACATGATGGGCGTGGTGGGACGGCTGGGAAAGGTGCTGGGCCCGCGCGGCCTGATGCCGAACCCCAAGGTCGGCACCGTCACCGCCGACGTCACCCGCGCGGTGCGCGAGTCGAAGGCCGGCAAGGTGGAGTTCCGGGCGGAGAAGGCGGGCATCGTCCACGTTCCGGTGGGCAAGGCCTCGTTCGATCCGAAGCGGCTCCAGGACAACGTCAACGCCATCCTCGACACCATCATGCGGGCCAAGCCGGCGACGGCGAAGGGCGTCTACCTCAAGGGCGTGACCATCAGCACGACAATGGGCCCCGGCGTGAAGCTCGACGCCGCGGCCATCATCAACGCCCACAAGTAGTTCGAACGCTGTACGCAACACACTGGTCACAGACAGCAGGCGGGGTGCGATCCCTTAAAGAAGCCTGCCGAGACTCGAGCTGGGCCAGGGGTTCCGAAGGGCAGAAGCCGTCCGGAACCGAAACTGCGCAAGAAAAGGAGGTGAGAGACACATGCAGCGCAACGAGAAGCAGGAACTGGTCGGCGCTCTCAAGGAGAAGATGTCCAAGGCCGCCATCGCCATCGCGGTGGGGTACTCGAACATCGACGCCGCAGCCACCGTGAAGCTCCGGAAGACGTTCCGCGAGAACAAGGTGGACTACAAGGTGATCAAGAACACCCTGGCACGGCTCGCCGCGAAGGGCACGCCCCTGGAGAAGTTCACCGAGGGGCTGATCGGACCCAACGCGATCATCCTCGGGTACGACGACGTGGTGGCGCCCGCCAAGGTGCTCCGCGACGTCCTCAAGGAGCAGGCGGGGAAGATGACGGTCAAGGCCGGGGTGGTCCAGGGCAACCTGGTCGACGCCAAGGGCCTCGCCGCTCTGGCGGACATGCCGGGCTTGCCCGAGCTCCGCGGGATGATCGCGGCGATGATCGCTGCCCCTGCGACCAGGCTGGTGCGCCTGCTCAATACGCCGGGCGGACAGATCGCCCGGGTGCTGAAGGCGAAATCCGAGAAGGCGGCCTAGCGGCCGCCCGACGCACGACCGAGGAAGCGTACGGTTTTGAACATTTTACTGCGCTGCAAGCAGCGCGCCGTTACAAGGACGGAACTTTCATGGCTGACCTGAACACGATCGCAGACCAGTTGTCGTCGCTCACCGTGATGCAAGCGGCTGAGCTGGTGAAGATGCTCGAGGAGAAGTGGGGCGTTTCCGCCGCTGCTCCCGTCGCTGCTGCGGCTCCGGCCGCGGGCGGCGCGGCCGCCGCTGCGAAGCCGGCCGAGGAGAAGACGGAATTCACCCTCGTCCTCAACGCCGCGGGCGAGAAGAAGATCAACGTCATCAAGGAGGTCCGCACCATCACGGGACTCGGCCTGAAGGAGGCCAAGGACCTTGTCGAAGGTGCGCCCAAGACGGTGAAGGAGGGCCTCTCGAAGGAGGACGTGAACAAGTTCGCCGACATGCTCAAGGCAGCGGGCGCCACGGTCGAGATCAAATAGACCCGCGCCTCTTGAATCAGACCGGCTCGGCGCGGATCGAGAAGATCCGCGCCGCTGCCGGAGTTTTCGCTTCGTAGAACCTTTGTCCTTGTCCGGGATGTCCGACTCAGTCCGAGGAGCGCTCGCTCACATGGCGACCACGATCCAGAACAACTTCCGCATCCGCCGCAACTTCGCAAAGATCCCGAAAATCATCGACATCCCGAACCTGATCGACATCCAGAAGCACAGCTACGACAAGTTCCTCCAGGCCGACAAGTCCGCCGAGCAGCGGGAGGACACCGGGCTGCAGGGTGTCTTCAAGTCCGTCTTCCCCATCAAGGACTTCAACGAGACCTCCTCGCTGGAGTTCGTCAGCTACCACCTGGAGAAGCCGAAGTACGACGTCGACGAGTGCCACCAGCGCGGGATGACGTTCTCCGCGCCGATCAAGGTGGTGGTGCGCCTGGTGGTCTGGGACAAGGACCCGGACACCGGCGCGCAGTCGATCCGCGACGTGAAGGAGCAGGAGGTCTACTTCGGCGAGATCCCGCTGATGACCGAGAACGGGACCTTCATCATCAACGGCACCGAGCGCGTGGTGGTCTCGCAGCTGCATCGCTCGCCGGGCGCTTTCTTCGACCACGACAAGGGCAAGAGCCACAGCTCGGGCAAGCTGCTCTACAACGCCCGGATCATCCCGTACCGCGGGTCGTGGATCGACTTCGAGTTCGACCACAAGGACCTGCTGTACGTACGCATCGACCGGCGCCGCAAGCTGCCGGCCACGGTGCTCATCCGCGCCCTGGGCGGCGTCCCGGACACCTCCAAGAAGAACCCCATCGA
>DASREU010000412.1:0-4989 GCA_035651935.1 Myxococcales bacterium
CGATGGCGGGCAAGGCACGCCCGAAGAAGGACCTGGGCATGCTGGCGATGAGCTACGGGAACGTCTACGTCGCCCGCGTCGCCTTCGGCGCGAAGGACACGCAGACGCTGAAGGCCTTCCAGGAAGCGGATGCGTTCCCCGGGACGTCGCTGATCATCGCGTACAGCCAGTGCATCGCCCACGGGTACGACATGGCGTACGGGGTCGAGCAGCAGAAGCTCGCGGTGGAGACGGGATACTGGCCGCTCTATCGCTACGACCCGCGGCGCGCGGTGAACGGCGAGAGCGCGTTCAAGCTCGACTCCGGGGCGCCGAAAGGAGACCTGGCCGCGTACATGCGCAACGAGACGCGCTTCCGGATGACCGAGACGCAGGACCCCATCCGCTACAAGGAGCTGGTGAAGACCGCGAAAGAGAACATCCAGGAGCGGTTCCGGCTCTACGAGAAGCTGGAGAAGGGCCTTCCCATCATTCCCACGCCGGCGCCGGTGGAGAAATAACCCGATGGACATGCGAACCGAGTACCTCGGTCTGAAGCTCGACTCTCCCCTGATGCCGGGCGCCTCGCCGCTCGGCGACAGCCTGGACATGGTGCGCAGGCTCGAGGATGCGGGCGCCGCCGCCATCGTCATGCGCTCGCTCTTCGAGGAGCAGATCACCCGCGAGATGTACGGGAACATCGCCGCCGTCGAGTCTCACGAGGAGTCGTTCGCGGAGGCGCTCTCGTACTTTCCCAGGCCGAGCGAGTTCTCCTTCGGTCCCGACGAATACCTCGACCAGCTCCGCGCGATCAGCGCGGCGGTTTCGGTCCCGGTGATCGGCTCGCTGAACGGCGTCACCGCGCGCGGCTGGCTCGACTACGCGAAGCAGATCGAGGAGGCCGGCGCCGACGCGCTGGAGCTGAACGTCTACTACCTGGCGACCGACTTCTCCGAAGAGAGCCTGGCGGTGGAGAAGCGCACCCTGGAGATCGTCCGGGCGGTGAAGGCGGCGCTGAAGATCCCCGTCGCGGTGAAGCTCTCCCCCTTCTTCTCCGCGCTGCCGCACTTTGCCCGCGAGCTGCAGCAGGCGGGGGCGAACGGGCTGATCCTGTTCAACCGCTTCTACCAGCCGGACATCGACGTCGAGAACCTCGAGGCGGCGCCGACGCTGCACCTGTCCGACCCCTCCGAGCTCCTGCTGCGGCTGCGCTGGCTGGCGATCCTTGCCCCTGGCGTGGAGATCCCGCTGGCGGTCTCCGGCGGCGTCCACACCGGGCTCGACGCGATCAAGTCGGTGATGGCGGGGGCGAGCGCGGTGCAGGTCGTCTCGGCGCTCCTGATCAAGGGCCCGGAGTACTTGAAGACCATGCGGCTGGAGATGGAACGCTGGATGCACGAGCACGAATACCAGTCGCTGAAGCAGATGCTCGGGAGCATGAGCCTCGCGCACTGCCCCGACCCGAACGCGTTCTCGCGCGCCAATTACATGCGCATCCTGCAGAGCTGGCGGGTGGGAGCGGCGCGACCCTGAGCCGCGCGGTCAGCGCGGCCAGAGCCAGCCGAAGATGCCGGCGGTCAAGAGCGCGTAGATCAACCCGTCGAAGGTCGCCTTGAGGGTCAGCGACCAGGCGCGGCGATACCAGATCGACATCTGCCAGAGCGCCGCGGAATAGCCGATGAACGCGGTCACGCCGGCGAAGCGGAACGCGCGCAGGTAGTGGGCGCCCGGCGGCAGCGCGCGGCCCGCGACGTAGGCGGCGAAGACACCGATCGCGAGCGCATACGCGAACCAGAGGGCGAGGTTCCGGCCCATCGACATCGGTCCGTTGGGAAAGACCGTGAGCATCAGCACGGGGCCCTTCTTCATCTTCTCGGCGAATTCCGGGGAGCGCATCTCCTCGCGGGTGGTGGGGCGCGGCAGGAGGTAGTCCCCCGGAGAGATGGAGAGGGGCCGAAGCGCGTCCATCACCCGGGCTTCATCCGCCATCTTCGGGAAGTCGGACTTGTGCCAGGGCAACACCATGTGGATGACCGAGCTGACCACGAAGACGGCGACGGCGGAGATCAGGATCGGGAGCCAAAGCTGCGAGAGCGCTGTCATCGGGACTCCTGGACGGCGTCGGCGCCGGGCTGGGCGCCGGGGCGACGGTACCACCAGGCGATGCCGAGGAGGAATGCGCTGACCACCAGATAGGCGCCGATGCGGGTCGCCGTCGATTCGAAGCCCCAGGCGGCCTTCAGCGCGACGAGGGCGGCGATCACGCCCAGTCCGAGGCCGAGGTGTCGCAGCCTCGCCTCGCCTCTCGCGCGGCCGAACCCGACGCAGGCGACGCTCGAGGCGGCGTACCAGGTGACGAGGAGCAGCGTCGCCGCGGAGGGGTTCACCGCCCACGCCAGCTCCTGGTGGACCCAGAGGAACGCGAAGACCCAGAGGCTGGCGAGGACGATGCGGTTGCGCGAGATCAGCGCCACCACCGCCCAGCTCGCCGCGACGGCGAGGGCAGCGAGGCTCTCCCTGGTGAGGAACGGCGTGTATCCCCAGGACGGACGCTGCGTCAGCAAGACCAGCGCACCCACGCCGGCGAGCGCCAGGGCAACCGGCGGCGCCCACTTCCAGCTCCGGTTCGGCACCGGGCGCTCGAGGAGCGCGAAGAGCGCCGCATTGCCCGCGACGGCTGCCACCGCCGGTCTCTCCGAGGAGCCGAACGCCACCAGGATGGCGAGGTTCGCGAAGAGGAAGGAGACGAGCGCCAGCGCATCGCGGAGCGCTCCCTCGTCCCTGCGCGAGGCGACGAAGGCGAGCGCCATGGCGACGGCGCACGCCTCCGCGATCGCGGGGTGGGGCAGGGCGATGCACGTCGCGCAGCCGAACGCCGCCGGGATCACGAAACCGTCGATCCAGTCCGGCACGTCTGCCCCCGCGGCGCCCAGGCCGTCGAGGACCGTGCCGGCGGGTTCGGTCTCGAGGCGCTCGAGGAGGAGGAGCCAGAGCACGCCCGCGACGGCAGTGGTGACGGCGGTCGAGATGAGAGAGCCGGACGAAATGGCGAGGCGCAGCGCTGCCGCGGCGGCCAGGAGGCCCAGCGTCCTCAGTCGCGGCCGGAGGATCGCTCCGCGCGCGAACGGCAAGACGCCGAAGGCGCCGGCGACGAACGGAAGCGCGACCGCAAGCTCCGCGGAATGCTGCTGCAGTGGCATCGCGCCGACCGCGACGGTGAACAGGACCGCGCCGGCGCCGAAGATCTTCGCAGCCACGCTCCAGGGGCGCGAGGCCAGCGCGGAACCCGCCGCGACCAGCACCGCCGCGCCGTACGCCGCGAGCATCGGCGCGGTGCCCTGGCCGGTGCTGGTCACGAAGGGAGCGACGGCGGCGCCGCCGAAACCCACGCACCAGAGCGGCTCGTCGCCTTCCACGAGGGCGAACGCGGCCAGCGCCACCGACGCCGCGGCGGAGAGCGCCAGGGCGAAGAGCGCCGGCACGAGGTGCATCGACGGACCGGCGGCCCACGCGCAGACGTGCACGATCGCGAGCGAGAGCCCGAGGATGCTGTCGCCGAACGACCGCTCGCGCCGGCGCAGCCAGAGGCCCCAGACCGCCAGCGCCGCCGCCGCGACCAGGCCGAGCCCGACGCGGACCGAAGGGCCGAGAAGGCCGTGCGCGACTGCCCAGCCGACGAACGTGCCGGCGGCCACCAGCGCGAGGAGAGTGCCGAGCGCGAGCATGCCGTAGCGGCCGATCAAGGTCTCCAGATCGATCCGGGGGCGCGCGGCCAGAGGCGCGACCGCAGCGGGCTCAAGCCGAGCCGCGGGCGGACCCGCAGCAAAGGCATCGGCCGGGCGGTCCCGGACCGGAGCGAGCGGAGCGCGCCCCACCTGGGCGCGCAGCTGGGTCAGGTCACGCTGCAACCAGTCGACCGCTTTCTCCAGCGCGGCAATCCGGGAAACGAGCGCGTCGCGGTCGCTGCTCTCGCTCATGCACGAACCTTCCGCTCCGGCCTCCCCGCCGGTCAAGGATTTCGCCGCAACCCGGCGCGCCCACGGGTACGGCAGCCGTTGACGCGCAGAGCAGCGTTCGTCAGACTCCCGAATTGAGACTGCCGGGGTTCAGTGGAGGCCACGATGGGGAGCGGCGAGGCATTTGCGCAGCCGTTCTCGATCCGGATCGGGGAGGAGGTCCTGTCGGATCTGCGCGCGCGGATCCGGAGCACGCGGTGGCCCGATCCGCTGCCTGGCGTCGGGTGGGAGCAGGGCACCGACCGCGAGTTTCTCGCGGGCGTGCTGGCGTACTGGGCCGATGGATTCGACTGGCGCGCCCAGGAGCGCGAGCTGAACCGGTTCCATCACTTTCGCGCCGCGCTCGACGATGTCGAGATCCACTTCGTCCATGAGCGCGCGCGGCGGGGCAGCGGGATCCCGCTGATCCTCAACCACGGCTGGCCGAGCGCCTTCATCGAGCTGCTGCCGCTCGTGCCGTTGCTCACCGATCCGGCCGCGTTCGGGATCGCGGGACCCGGATTCGACGTGGTCATCCCCTCGCTGCCCGGATACGGCTTCTCCGGCCGGCCCGCGCGCACGGGAGTGACCCTCCGGTACACCGCGGGTCTCTGGCACAGGCTGATGCGCGGGCTCGGGTACGAGCGGTACGGCGCGCAGGGAGGAGATTTCGGATCCGGCGTGGCGACGTTCATGGCGCTCGATGCTCCCGAGCGGATGATCGGCCTCTATCTGACGAACCTCGACGTCGCTCCCTGGACGGGCCCGGGGTCGCGCCCTCTCTCCGATGCGGAGCGCGCTTACCTCGCGCAGAACCAGCGCTGGGCGGAGACGGAGCGCGGCTACAGCGCGATCCAGTCGACGAAGCCGCAGACGCTCGGATACGCCCTGAACGACTCGCCCGCGGGTCTCGCCGCCTGGATCTTCGAGAAGTGGCGGTCGTGGACGGACAGCGGCGGCGATCCTGCCCGGCGCTTCTCCCGCGAGTTCCTCCTTACCCTTTCGACCCTGTACT
>DASREU010000413.1:0-12554 GCA_035651935.1 Myxococcales bacterium
CCCCCGCGCTCCCGGAAAGGCAGAATGGCCGAGCAGAACCAGCACCTGCGCAACTTCTCCATCATCGCGCACATCGATCACGGCAAGTCCACGCTCTCCGATCGCCTGCTGGAGAAGACCGGGACGGTGACCCAGCGCGAAGCGCAGGATCAGTTCCTCGACAACATGGAGCTGGAGCGGGAGCGGGGGATCACCATCAAGGCGCAGTCGGTGCGGATGAACTGGCGCTCGCGCACCGATGGCAAGGACTACGTCCTCAACCTGATCGACACTCCCGGTCACGTCGACTTCGCGTATGAGGTCTCCCGCTCGCTCTCGGCCTGCGAAGGCGCCGTGCTGGTGGTCGACGCCAGCCAGGGCGTGGAGGCGCAGACGCTCGCCAACGTGTACCTCGCCCTCGAGCACGACCTCGCGGTGGTGCCGGTGATCAACAAGATCGATCTGCCCAGCGCCGACGTGGAAGGGACGCGCAAGGAGATCGAGGAGGTGATCGGCCTCGACGCCAGCAAGGCCATCGCCACCAGCGCCAAGGAAGGCACCGGCATCGAGGAGCTGCTGGAGGAGATCATCCGCGTCGTGCCGCCGCCGTCCGGGGATCCGGAGGCGCCGCTCAAGGCGCTGATCTTCGACAGCTGGTACGACTCGTACCGGGGCGTGATCATGCTGGTGCGCGTCGAGGAGGGGACCGTCCGGCCCCGGCAGAAGATCCTCTTCATGTCGAACGGCCGCGAGTACGAGGTCAGCGAGGTGGGGGTGTTCGCGCCCAAGGCGCGGGGCAAGCCCGAGCTGATCGCCGGCGAGGTCGGGTTCGTGGTGGCGAACGTGAAGGTCATCCAGGACGCCAAGGTGGGCGACACCCTCACCGAGCCGCAGCGGCCCACCGACAAGCCCGTGCCCGGGTTCAAGGAGATCAAGCCGATGGTGTTCTCGGGGATTTTCCCCATCGATTCCGCGGACTACGAGAACACCCGCGACGCCCTGGAGAAGCTGCGCCTGAACGACTCCGCGTTCACCTACGAGCCGGAAACCTCGCAGGCCCTGGGTTTCGGGTTCCGCTGCGGCTATCTCGGGCTCCTGCACATGGAGATCGTGCAGGAGCGGCTGGAGCGCGAGTACAACCTCGATTTGATCACCACCGCGCCGTCGGTGGTTTACAAGGTGGTGAAGAAGGACGGCAAGGAACTGACGGTCGACAACCCGGCGAAGCTGCCGGGGGAAGGCGAGATCGAGAAGCTGATGGAGCCGATGCTGCTGGCGCACATCTACGTGCCCAACGAGTACGTCGGCGCGGTCCTGCAGCTCTGCCAGGATCGGCGCGGGCTGCAGAAGGACATCCGCTATCTGGGAACCAAGCGGGTGCAGATCACCTACGAGATCCCGCTCGCCGAGGTGGTGTTCGACTTCTTCGACAAGCTGAAGAGCATCTCCCGCGGCTATGCCTCGCTCGACTACGAGCCGCTCGGATACCAGGAAGCGGACCTGGTGAAGCTCGACATCCTGATCAACGGGGAGCCGGTCGACGCGCTCTCCACCATCGTGCACCGCGAGCGCGCCTACCATCGCGGCCGGGCCATCTGTGAGAAGCTGAAGGAAGAGATCCCCAGGCAGATGTTCGAGGTCGCCATCCAGGCGGCGATCGGCTCGCGGGTGATCGCCCGCGAGACGCAGAAGGCGATGCGCAAGAACGTGCTCGCCAAGTGCTACGGGGGCGACATCTCGCGCAAGCGGAAGCTGCTGGAGAAGCAGAAGGAAGGCAAGAAACGGATGAAGTCGGTCGGCCAGGTCGAGATCCCGCAGGAAGCGTTCCTGGCCGTGCTCCGGGTGGAGGAATGACCGCGGCCGCCGAGACCCGCAGCGCAGCGCAGGCGAAGCGCGAGATGGAGCTGGTCTCCGCCGCCGACAAGGGATCGCGCGCGTTCTACGCCCAGGCGGGGTACGGCAGGCTCGCCGGGATCCTCGCCGCCACGGTGGTGATCGGACTGATCGCCCAGCACCTCCTGCGGCAGCAGAGCTTCCTCCTCGGCTCGCTCTGCGTCTTCCTGGCCATCTTCGTGCTCTCCACCATCGGCTCCGCCACGCCCTGGGGAGTCCGCAGCCGCGCGCGCAACGAGGCGAAGTCGCTCCGCCGCAGCGCCATCCGCCTGCTCCGCCGCAACCGGAGCCGGATCCCGGAGGCGGCCGCGGCGGAGGTCCAGGGCGCGATCGAGGAGGTGGACGAGGCGCTGGCGAAGCGGCTGGGCATCCCGGCGGTGCAGGCGCGCCACACGCTCGATTCGGTGCTCGACAAGCACCTCGCGTTCGCCCGCAAGGGCGCGGTCCGGGAGTACACCGAGTCGATCGGCGGCGCCATCCTCGTCGCCCTGCTGCTCCGCGCGTTCGTCTTCGAGCCCTTCCACATCCCCTCCGGCTCGATGATCCCCACGCTGCTCGTGGGCGACTTCATCTTCGTCAACAAGATGAGCTACGGGTTGCGCATCCCGTTCACCGATCCGGCGCACGTCCACAAGCTCTGGGAATCGCCGCCCCGGCGCGGCGACGTGGTGGTGTTCATCAACCCCCAGCACCCGGACGTGGACTACGTGAAGCGCGTGGTCGGGCTGCCGGGAGACCACGTCGACATCCGCGACAACGTCCTCTACATCAACGGCGTCGAGCAGCAGCGGGTGGAGGTGGGTGACTACACGTACAAGGACCACTCCGAGTACACGGACTCCGACATCGAGGTGGTCTCCCGCGAGTACATCGAGGATCTCGCCGGGCACAAGCATCCGATCCTGGTCCGCAAGGACGCCGTCTTCCAGCGCTCCGGGTCCTTCGTGGTCGAGGAAGGGCGGGTGTTCATGATGGGCGACAACCGCGACAACTCCGCCGACAGCCGTGTGGAAGGCGGCATCGGACAGATCCCTTTCAGCTACATCAAGGGCCGCGCCAGCGTGATCTGGATCTCCTTCGGCGGACCGATGGGCATTCGTTTGGACCGCATGTTCCGTGGTGTAAACTAGCCTCGGGTCGCCGCCGCGCGGCCCAGGGGCCGAGGGATGCGCAGGCGCAGCGAACGCGGGATCACCTTCATCACCGTGCTGATGTTCGTCGGCATCGCCGCGGCGGTGTTCTGGTTCGCCACCTACGGCCCGGCCTACTGGGAGAACTTCGAGGTCCGCCGGGTGCTCCGGGAAGCGGCGAACCTCTCCTACCGGGAGAAGGACGACGGGCGCATCCACGCCTTCATCTTCAAGGAGCTGCACCACATCTTCGACCAGAAGGTGGAGGACCACGGCCGGGTGCTCACCGAGATGCGCATCGACGTGGACGACGGCGATCTGCGCATCGAGCGCACGCAGATCCCCGCGGCCATCAACATCTGGCTGACCTACTCGCGCGACGTCGAAGTGCCCTTGCTGCACCAGCAGCGCCGCGTGATCTTCAACGAATACGCCTCGCAGGACCTCTCGGACATCAAGTGGTGATCAGAGGACGCTGAGGTGCGTCGCCAGCCGGTGGAGGCTGGCTTCGCCGGCGTGGAGCAGGACACAGGCGAGATCCGATCCGAGCGCCGCGGCGCGAGCGGCGGGAAGCTGCGCGACCGGGAGCCCTTCCGCCGCGTCGTACAGCTCCGTCCCCGCCCGGTGCAGGAGGAGGACCCCCCGGCGGAGCAGCGCCGGCGCCGGCGACTGTCCCGCGGGCTCGAGCGACCAGCGCCTGCGCCCGTCGAGGCGCAGCGCGGCCCCGGAAGCGGCGGCGGCGATCAGCGGACCCTCCTCTTCGCCGAGAAGCTGGGTGGCGCCGGGCGCGGCGATTGCCGCGCGCGGCTCGCCGCCGGAGAGGGAAAACGAGAGGCACTTGCCGCCCGCGAGCAGGGCGGCGATGCCGTCGTGCACCATCAACTCGCGCCCGCCCTCCGGCACCTCGCGTTCCCAGACCGGTTTGCCGGTGGCCGGATCGAGGCAGGCGAGCGCGCCGCGCGAGAGCGCCAGGATCCGCTCTCCGCAGGGCACGAGCGCCGAGGCGCGCAGGCGCCGCTTCCAGAGCACGGTACCGTCCGAAAGGTCGAGGCCCGCGAGCAGCCCCGAAGAGAGGGCCGCGACGATCACTCCGGACGCGAGCGAGACCTCTCGCGGCGCGCCGCCCGGCAGCGCCGCGCGAAACGACAGCGCGCCGGAATCGGAGATCAGCGCCAGCCCTTCGCCGGGCAGCGAGCGCAGGAGCCCGGCCGGCAGCGTCCAGAGCCGCGCCGGATGGGCCGCTCCGCGCAGCCGCCGCTTCCAGCGGACCTCGCCGGAGATCGCGTCCAGGCGCACCACGGCGTCGCCGGGCTCGGCATAGAAGACGTCCGACCCGCGATCGACGGCGGCGGGCGAGGCGGCGACCCGCCACAGCTCCTTCCCGCTCGCCGCGTCGAGGCCCGAAAGGTGCTCGCCGGAAGCGAGGACGACGCGGCCCTGCGGAAGGAGCAGCGCGCCCACGACTCCTTCCGCTGGCCGGCGCCAGCACTCCCGGAAGACCAGGCGCCGGATCTTCCCTTTCGCCAGCGGGAGCCGCCGCTCGTGGATCTCGCGCGGAGGCGGCGCCGCGACGGCGGCGGGAGCGCGGCGCAGGTCGCCGGTCTCCAGATCCGTGCAATGCCGGAGGAGCGCGAGCGCGCGATCGCGCAGATCGGCGCCGAGCTCGTCGGATCCCTTTCGCAGGGTCTCCTCCGCATAGAGCTCCGCCGCTCCCGCCGCGAGCCTCGCGAGACGGAGCGGCGGCAGCCGCAGCGGCCGCTTCCAGCCCTGGGCGCGGACCGCGTCGGAGGTGAGGTCCCAAAGGAGATCGTGCGTCCCGAAGGGAAGGGTGAACGCCGGCTCCCCGCTCTCCCACGCCTCGACGAGGCGCTCCGCATCGCCGAGGAGGTTGCGGAGGAAGAGAAAGACGGGCCCTTCCCAGGTGAGCCCGGGAGCGCCGGTGCGCAGCAGCGTCACCGAACCGCGGCCGACGTGCGCCGCGAGCGGCGCGAAGGGGACCTCGGCGGAGCCGCGCAGCCGCGCCATCGTCTCGGGCGGAAGCTGGATGGAGAGCCGCTCCGGCTTGCGGTGGACGTGGCTGAGGAGCGATTGCGGCTCCGACTCGCGCGAAGGCCAGTGCGGAGCTCCGCGCCGTGCGCGCCGGGCGAGCTGCGCGCAACCCGAGCCGAGACGGCGCGCCAGCCGCGCGTCGGACAGGGCGGGGCTGATCGCCAGCAGATCGAGCAGCAGCCCGCGCGCGGCGTGCAGCGTGGCGGTCCGCATCTTCTGGGCGTCGACCACCAGGCCGGAAGCGAGCACGCGCGCCGGCGGAGCCAGCGTGACCAGGGTGAGCAGGAGATCCGGGCCGCGCGCCTCGAGCACCAGCTCCGTCGGGCCGGGCCCGATGGTCGCCTGCGCGGCGGGCTGGCCCTCGCCGATGCGGATCAGCGCCTGCGCCAGCTCGTCGACCGCCTGGAGCACCCGCGCCTCGCCCAACCCGGCGGCGATGTCGACGCCGAAGACCTCGATCCCGAGCACGTCGAAGATGTCGGCGCCGGTGAAGCCCTTCGCCTTGGCCCCGCTCAGCGAGCGCAGCTCGCCGACGTACGTCGGGTTCAGGCGCCAGGAGCGGCCGGGACGGATCCGGATCATCCGCGCAAGCTAGAACGCATTTTCCCGGTCTGCCAAGGAGTAATCGCATTGCAACGCCTGCCCGGGAGGCGTCGACCAATTCGTTGACACTCTCGCGGCAACTCAATACGCTCATTCGACAATTTCTTGGAGCGGCGGAAGGGTAGCCTCCATTGGTCCCGACCGCACTCCAGCGGAGTTCCACATGACGTTCACCGAAGCGGCCGTCGAGGTCTTGCGGCGCTCTGGAAAGCCCCTCCACTTCCGCGAGATCGCCGAAGCCGCGGTTCGCGACAACCTCCTCTCTCACGTCGGGCAGGATCCCGAGATCACCATGGGGCAGCGCCTCGCCGCGATGGCGAAGCGCGAGGAGGAGCGGAAGGTGGTCGCGGTCGAGCCGGAAGGCACGTTCGCGCTGATCGAGTGGGCGGTGCCGCAGGAGGTGCAGATCGAGCCCGTCGCGCCGCCGCTCAAGCCCGTGGAGACCGACGAGCCTCTGTACCGCCCGCGCGAGCGCGAGCCGCGCGCCATCCACGCGCAGGCGCGGAAGCGGCTCGCCGAGCTGCAGGCGGAGCACGAGGAAGGATACGAGGAAGCCGAAGCCGAGCGCCGGCGCCAGGACCAGGGAAAGAAGGGGCAGCGCCGCTTCCCCCCTCCCGCCGAGGTGGTGTTCGAGGCGCTGGCCCAGCGGCAGACGGGCGCGCCGCTCGCGGAGCTCGCGGCCGATCTGTTGCGCCGCCAGCTCCTCCCGGACGCGCTGGTGCGCGACCTGCCCTCGCTCGTGGCCGCGCTCCTCGAGGACAACCGGCGCCGGACCGAGGCGGGCCGCAAGCCCGCCTTCATCGTCGACGGCGAACGGGTGACGCTGGTGGAGTTCCCGCCGGTCGCCGCGTTGCCGGAGGAAGTCCGCGCGCCCCACGTCGGCGCCCGCCCGATGGGCGCGGCGCAGCTCGGGGCGGAGGTGCGCCGCGCGGTGACCCGGGCGCTCCGGCGCCGTCTGGCCGAGCTGGAAACGGCGGTGTTCGAGAACCTCTGCGCGGCGCTGCTGGAGAAGATGGGCATGCGCGACGTGCGGGTGGCGAAGCGGAGCAAGGAAGGGCCGCTCTATCTCGCCCGGCAGCGGCGCGGAGTCTCCGATCTGCGCGTCGCCGTGAAGCTGGTCCGCGGCAGCCGCGAGATCGGGCGCGCCGACGTGCAGGAGCTTCGCAAGGACCTCGCGCACTACTCCGCCCAGATGGGGCTCGTGCTCGCGCCGGGCGAGGCGGGCCGCGACGCGCGCAGCGAAGCCAGCGCCGCCGGACAGGCGCCGGTCGCGCTGTACGCGGGCGAGGCGCTCCCGGAAGAGATGATCGCCTGCCGCGTCGGCGTGACCGTGCAGAGCGTGGAGGTGCCCGACGTCGACGAGGCGTTCTTCGCCGGGCTGCTGCACAAGCGCGAGGAGCGGTCGGACGGCCGCAGCTTCCACCGTCGCGACCGCGAGGAGCGGGCGGAGGAAGCCGCGCCGGCCGCGACGCCCGAGCCGGCGGCGACCCCGGCCGCGCAGCCGGAACCGGCGGCGACTCCGGAGCCCGCTCCGGCGACGGAGGCGCAGCAGGCGGCGCCCGAAGAGCCACCGGCGCCCGCCGAGCCGGCGGAGCCTCCAGCGCAGAGCGACGAGCCTCGTGAAGCGCGCGGGAAGCGCCGCGGCGGCCGCGATGACCGCCCCCGCGCGACCACTCCCGCGGAGCAGGCCTGGGGACAGCCCGCGGGGACGCTGCGGTTCGCGCCGCCTCCGGGCCCGACTGTGGTCGATGTGCCCACCCTCGCGGCCGAAGAGGCCAGGCCGGATCCGGCCGAGGAGCCCGCGGCGCCGCCGCCTCCGTCGAAACCGGACGAGTTTTGACCCGGACGACGCGCGCCCTTAGCATCGGAACGAGGATCGCTCCGATGCATCCCGCGAAAAGCCTGGCCGCGCTGGCCGTCGTCGCCGCCGCCTGCAAGCCGTCGGCGTCGAGCGGCGCGCTGGTGGTGGGGAACATCGTGGTGAGCGAGGCGTCGCTCGCGGGCAAGCCCGAGATCGCGGAATCCGCGGAGAACCTGCGCAAGGAAGTCCGCGCCGCGCTCGAGGCGAGCGGACGGTTCCGGGTGCGCGAAGGCGGGCCGGTGCGGATCCAGCTGGAGATCGATCGCGCGCAGCGCACGCTGGCGCCGCCGCCGGTGTTCGACCCGGGGAAGCCCCTGGTCGAGCTGGAGACGGCCGACGTCGCCGTCACGCTGGAGATGACCTCCACCGGCGAGAAGCTCGAGGTCGAGCGGCTGGTCGCCGAAGGCTCCGCCCGCAGGCCGACGCACGCCGACGACAGCCTGGACCCGGGCGCGCGCCATGCGGCATTCGACGCCGCGCTCGACGCCGCCCTGCGCGACGCCGTCGCCGCGCTCGACCAGCAGATCCAGGCGCGCAACAAGACCGAGGAAGCGCTGCTCAAGGACCTCACGGCGCCCGAGGCGCAGATCCGCGACTACGCCATCCGCGTGCTCGCCGACCGGCGAAGCCCGGCCGCGGTTCCGCACCTGATCGCCCGGCTGCAGGATCCGAATCCCGACGTTGCCCGGCGTGCG
This sequence comes from Myxococcales bacterium, assembly GCA_035651935.1. Taxonomy (GTDB): domain Bacteria; phylum Myxococcota; class Myxococcia; order Myxococcales; family 40CM-4-68-19; genus 40CM-4-68-19. The sequence continues at coordinate 8,211 of DASREU010000413.1, forward strand.
GCGGGCGCCCTGATCGCCATCGGCGATCGCAGGGCGGTGAGCCCGCTGATCGACATGACGCGCCACCGCCGGCCGGAGGACGCCGGACCCATCCTCTATGCGATCGCCAGCCTGGGCGGTCCGGAGGCGGAGGCGTTCCTCTTCACCCTGGAGAGCGGCGCACCCGACGAAGAGACGCGGCGCGCGGCCAAGGGCGCCTACGACGACCTGGTCCGCCGCAAGAAGGAGGACGCCGCCCGCACCACGCGGCGCCGGCGCGCCCGCCCGTGAAGAAGCCTGTTCTCCTTCTGCTGCTCGCGTTCGCCTGCAAGAGCGGTCCGCAGGCCGCCCCGAACGCCGCCGGCGAGGATGCGAAACCCTACTACCCGCTGGCCGTGGGCAACTCGTGGACGTACGTGCTGCGCGGCGCCGATCGCCAGGAGACCATCCAGATCGTCGGGCGCGACGGGCCCTGGTTCATCGACGATCACCGCGGCCGCCTGCGGTACGAGAACGACGGCGTGCGCGACAGGGACCGCTACCTGCTTCGGACCCCGCTGGCTGTCGGCGCGAAGTGGACGGCGGTCGAGAACCTCGTCGTCCAGCGCTTCGAGGTGGTGGGGATGGACGCCAGCGCCGTCACCCGGGCAGGCACCTTCACCCACTGCGCGGTGGTGCGCAACGAGCAGCCGCTGGGGAAGAAGGGGAAGTTCGTCACGGAATGGACGTATGCGCGCGGCGTGGGCATGGTCCAGCTCGTCACCAGCACCGTCGACCCGCAGGGAAAACAGCAGGAACAGACCCGGCTGCAGCTGGTCGCATATCGCCTCGGGCAGTGATAGACGACGCGGGGTGGAGCCCTATCGCATCCGCGTCATCTACGGCGACACCGACCAGATGGGCGTCGTCTACTACGGGAACTACCTGCGCTTTTTCGAGGGCGCCCGCGGCCATTTCATCCGCGGCCTGGGCCTCTCCTACGGCGAGATCGAGAAGCGTGGCATCCTCTTGCCCGTGTACGAGGCCTCGGTGAATTACGTCAAATCCGCGAAATACGACGATCTGCTCGAGGTCCATCTTTCCGAGACGCACACCCGGGTGAAGATCCGCTTCGAGTACAAGGTCCGGCGCGAAGCCGACGACGCGGTGATCGCGCTCGGGCACACCATGCACGTGTGCGTGACCCGCGAGCTGCGGCCGACGCGCGCTCCGGACTGGCTGCTCGAGAAGCTGGAGTCCGCCCGGCCGGGGAGCCGGGTGGGCCCCCAACTGGAGGGTAACCGCAATGGATAGGAACATCGGGCTCGAGGCAGTGCGGCTCACCGAGGCGGCGGCGATGGCGTCGGCGCGGGTGATGGGCCGCGGCGACGAGAAGCTCGCCGATCAGGCCGCGGTGGACGCGATGCGCAAGGCGTTCAACCAGCTGAACATCCGCGGCACCATCGTCATCGGCGAGGGCGAGCGGGACGAGGCGCCGATGCTGTTCATCGGCGAGAAGGTGGGGAAGGGCGACGCGACGGACCCCGAGGTCGACATCGCGCTCGATCCCCTCGAGGGCACCACCATCACCGCCACCGGCGGCCCGAACGCGCTCAGCGTGATCGCCATGTCGGACAAGGGCAACCTGCTGAACGCCCCCGACACGTACATGGACAAGATCGCCGTCGGCCCCTCCGCGAAGGGCGCCATCGATCTGAGCAAGACCCCCTCGCAGAACCTGCGGGCCATCGCCGACCGGAAGGGGGTCTACGTCGACAACCTGACCGTCATCATCCTCAACCGCCCGCGGCACGAGAAGCTGATCGCGGAGGTGCGCGCGACCGGCGCGCGGATCAAGCTGATCGGCGACGGCGACGTCAGCGCCGCCATCTCCACCTGCTTCCCCGAGACCGGCGTGGACGTCCTGATGGGGATCGGGGGCGCGCCCGAAGGGGTGATCGCCGCCGCCGCGATCCGCTGCATCGGCGGCGACATGCAGGGCCGCCTGGCGCCGCGGAACGAGAACGAGATCGAGCGCGCGCAGAAGATGGGCATCAAGGACGTGAAGAAGATCTTCGAGGCGGAGGAGATGGCCCGCGGCCACGTCATCTTCGCGGCCACCGGCGTCACCTCCGGCGACTTCCTCCGCGGGGTCCGCTTCTTCAAGGGTGGCGCAGAAACCCACTCCGTCGTCATGCGATCGAAGAGCCGGACCATCCGGTACATCCAGTCCCGCCACACCTTCGAGCACAAGCCGGACTACGCCTGAGAAAAGAGGGCGGAATCGATAGCAGAACCGCGGACGAGGGGCCAAACTGGTTCCTTGGAGGCGGCCGGGAAGCGTGCGATCACAGAGCCACATGGCGCGGGTCAGCCGGTCGATCGAGATCGAGGTCGGGCCTGACGCGTTCACCCGCGTGGTGCAGGACTACGCCCGGTATCCCGAGTTCGTCCCGGAGGTGAAGGCCGTCCGCGTCGGCCTGCGCCAGGGCGACGCGGTCGAGGTCACCTACTGGCTCGACGTGAAGCTCCGCCTGTTCGACTTCACGCTGCGGCACGTGACGCGCTCCCCCGCTCGCATCGAATGGAGCCTGGTCCGGGGCGGCGAGTTCATGCGCGCCAACGAAGGGGCCTGGACCATCGAGCCCACGGGGAGCGGGGGGACGCTCGCGACCTACGAGATCGGGATCGACCTCGGGCCCATGGTCCCCGGGAACCTCGAGAAGGCGCTGGCCGACCGGGGGCTCCCGAACATGCTGGCGAATTTCAAGACAAGAGCGGAGAGTCTCCGTGAAGCAATGCGTTGAGGCGCACGTCTACTACAGTGGGTAGCTTGAGATTCGAGGCCGGTAGGTTGACCCAGCAGGGCTGGATTGTTACAAGTTTGGAGAGGGAGCAAACGGTCACTCGGGAGGACGGGGACGGGCGGGGAAAGCGCGGGGACGGTGAAACGATGGTGTCAGGATTGCATCGATCCAGTAGTTGACCGCGGGAGGTTCTCCAATGCTCGACGCTTTCATCATCGAGGAAATCAAGAAGCGTGAGCAGGATCAGGAGAGCCGTCGCCCGCGGGTCGACCTGCCCCTGCCCGAGCCGACCCCGCAGCGCCAGAACGACAACCGCGACGAGGAAGACGAGCCGGAGCGCGGCGTGGTGATCATCGACTACTCGGTTCCAGCGGCATAGCCGGTTCCCCGCGATGGCGGGGACATCGCCCCGGCATAGTACGGGGCCACCAAGACGAGGGCTCCCTGCGGGGAGCCCTCGTTGCGCTTCGGCCCTCCGTTAGCGCGCGATCTCGCTCCAGCGTTCCTTGATCTCTGCCGGGCTCCAGGGTCCGCCGTCGCGCGTCACGCCTTCGGTTTCGATCATCTTGTAGAGGAAGATCTTCGGCCCCTGGACGCCCACGATGGTCCCGGTGATGTCCGCGGCGAGGTCGCTGGCGAGGAAGGCCGCGACGGGGGCGATGTACTGCGGCCCGATCTGCTCCGCCGTCATCCCCTTGAACATCTGGAGATCGCTCGTCATTCGCGTCAGCGCCACCGGGGCGATGGCATTGACGGTCACTCCCATCCGCTGGAACTCCATCGACGCGGTGCGGGTCAGCGAATAGATGCCGCCCTTCGCCGCGGCATAATTCCCCTGCCCGAAATTCCCCAGCAGCCCGGAGAGCGAGGTGGTGTTCACGATCCGGCCGCCCTTGCCCTGGGCCTTGAGCACCCGCGCCGCCGCCTGGGTGACGAGGAACGTGCCGCGCAAGTGCACGGCGATCACCAGATCGAACTCCTGCTCGCTCATGTTGAGCAAGGTCTTGTCGCGGAGGATCCCGGCGTTGTTCACCACCACGTCCAGCCTTCCGAACTTGTTCAGCGCGGTCCACAAAAGGCCGTCCGCGCCCTCGCGGGTGGCCACGTTGTCGTAGTTCGCCACCGCGTCGCCGCCCTTCGCCTTGATCTCGGCGACCACCTGGTCCGCCATCTCGGCGCCCTTGCCGCCGCCGTGCCGGTCGCTCCCCAGATCGTTGACGACGAGCTTCGCGCCCTCGCGCGCGAAGAGGAGCGCGTGCTCCCGGCCGATGCCGCCGCCCGCTCCGGTGACGATCGCGACCTTGCCCTCGAGCAGACCCATGGTGTCCTCCGTTTCAGGGACGCGCTTCTATAACCCAACCGGGGCGGCGATTGGGCGCCGGGCGCGTCAACGTCCGGAGAGCGCGCGCTGGAGCGCCGCCTTCGCCAGCTCCAGCTGGTCGCGGAGACGCTCGATCTCCGCGTCGCGGCTGACGATCAGCTGCTGGGCGTCGGAGAGCTGCATCGCCAGGCCGCGGAGCTGGATGCGCAGGCGCGCATTCTCCTGTCCGGCGTTCTCCGCCGGGTTCTTCTCCGCACC
>DASREU010000414.1:0-6843 GCA_035651935.1 Myxococcales bacterium
GGTGGGGGCGGCGGGAACCGAAGGAAGCGGCGCCGTGGTCTGCGCCTTGACGGCGCTGCACGGGACCACGCTGCAGAGGATCCCTGGCCGGGTGGAGCCTGGCCAGAGCGTGGCGGTTTCCGGGACGCTGGCGGATGGCCTGCACGGCCCGCGGCTCTTCATCACCCGCCCCTCCGGCGAAGTGGAGGAGATGAAGATCGCCAGCGCGGGGTCGAGCTTCTCCGCGACGGTTCCGCTCAAGGCGCGCGGCGAGCACTCCATCGAGGTGCTGGCGGATGGTCCGGGAGGCCCGCAGGTCGCGGCAATCCGGCGTGTTTTCGCCGGAGTCGCGCCGCCGAGCCGTCCGCCGCCGGAAGGACCGCCGCGCACCGGCCTCGCGGGAGTCGAATCCGCCATCGCCCACCTCCGCGCTTCGCACGGGCTTCCGGCCCTGCAGCGCGACCCCGAGCTGGACGCGGCGGCGGAGGGGCACAGCCAGCAGATGGCCCGGTCGAGGACGTTCGCGCACGTGCTCCCGAGCGACGGGACGCCGGGAGATCGGCTGCGCGCGCGCGGCTACGCCTACCGGAGCCTAGGCGAAAACATCGGTCTTTCCAACGACGTGGGCAGCGCGCACGAGGCCATCGTCAGCTCGCCCGCACACCTCGCGAACCTGCTCGACCCGCACCACCGCCGGCTCGGTCTCGGCGCCGCGACAGGGCTCACCTCCGACGGCGCGGAGGCGGTGTACCTCACGGAAGTGCTCGCCGTGCCGGTGGTGGGCAGCCGGGATCCCGCAAGCGACGTCGCCAGATTCCTCGCCGGCGAGCGCCAGAGGCTCGGACTGCCCCCGCTCCAGCGCGATCCGGCGCTCGACAACATCGCCGCAAACGAGATCCGCTCCGTCGCCGATACCGATCAGATGAAGCTCGACCGCGCCCTGCCCGAGAGGGCGCTCGAGCAGGCGCCGCAACTCTCCAGCGCCGTGGCCGAGCTGTACGTGGGCAGCGGTCCCGACGACGTCGGAACTTCCAGGAACCTCACCGAGGCGAAATGGACCCGGCTCGGGGTCGGCGCGCTGTATGCGACGTCCAGGCAGTACGGCCCGGGACGGCTCTGGGTGCTGCTCCTGTACGGGCGCTAAGCCGACTTCCGCTGCGTGGCGAAGGCCTCGATCGAATTCTCCGGTGCAACGTGCGTCATGCTGTAGTTCGGGCAGCGCACGCAGGTGAAGCTGTTCCAGCCGCGCTTGACGGCCTCATTGAGGCACTCGTCATAGGCGGTGCAGAAGAGGTTGCGATGAGCCTCCACCGACATCTTCTTGTTGCCCTCGAGATTGATCGGGGTGGTCATCTCGGTTGGAAACGGCTTCGCCAAAAGCGGCATTCGATCGAACCTCCTTACAAGGCGCGGGCATATAACAGAACGCGTCAAGCTCCGCCACCTCAGGGTGGAGCAAGGCGCGGGAATGTGTGCAGGAGCGACCTTCCGGGCAAGGGGACAGGTAAGGCCACGTGACTTCGACTCTTTTCGTGCTCGCCGCCGCTCTGCTCCATCTCCACGGCATGCTCGCGTCCGCCGCTCCGGATGCGGCCGTCCAGGCGGGCGCCTTGCTGGCCGCAGGGAAGCCGGCCGAGGCCGAAGCGATGGCCGCGCCGTGCGCCGACTCGCGTTGCCGGCTGGTGCTCGCGCGCGCATTGGTTGCGCAGGCGAAGTACGCGGCAGCGGCGGCGGCGCTCCACGACGTGGCCAGCCTGGGCGCGTTGGAGCCGTATGCGCGCCTGGTCGAAGGCGAGGCGCTCCTCCGCGCGGCAGCTCCGGCGGAGGCGATCCGGCCGCTCCGCGCCGCGGCGGCCGCGGACGGTCCCGTTTCGCTTCGCGCTTCCGCCCTCCTGGCCGACGCGCTGCTCGCCGCGGGCGAGCTCCCCGCCGCCTGGCAGGCCGCAGTTCGGGCGGCCGCCATGCCGGGTCAACCGCCCGACGTGGAGACGTCGCTGGCGTGGGATGCCGCGCAAGCTCTCCGCGCACAGCCGGATCGCGCCGCCGACGCGGCGGAGGCGCTGCGGACGTTCTGGCTTCGCCATCCCGAGCACCCCGCGGCGGAGACCGCCCGCGCCATGCAACGCGAGCTCGGCATTCCCCTGCCGGAGCCGACCGGACGCGAGCTCCTGCTGCGCGCGTCGCGCCTGCTCACCGCCGGGCAGCCGGCGGCTGCCGTGGCGCAAGCGGAAGTGGCCGCCGGGATGCTCGCGGGCGAGGACCGGGCCGAGGCGCTGCTGCTCCACGCCCGGGCCCTCGGTGCGGACGGCCGCCGCACCGATGCCGCGCCGTCGCTCGAGGAGGCCTGGAAGCACGGGACGGCGCGCGTGGCCGCACCGGCGGGGATGCTGCTCGCCCGGGATCGGGCACGGCGCGGATTCGATGTCGACGCGCTCCGGATCGCGGCGGCGGTGGCGAAGAAGTTCCCGGCGGCGCTGGAAGCGGAAGAGAGCGCGCTCTTCAGCGCGCGACTGCTCACCGACGCCGGAAAGCGAAGGCAGGCGCGGGCGAAGCTGATCCCGCTGGCGAGGAAGCGCGCCGGCCCCAACTCCTCGCTGGCGCGCTGGACGCTGGCCTGGCTCTCCTGGCAGGACCACGCGCGCGACGCGGCCGAGCGATTCGCGGAGTTCGCCGCGACCGCGTCTTCCGACGAGGAACGCGCGCAGGGCCTCTACTGGCAGGCACGCGCCGGAACCCCGGAAGCCGCCCCCGGGCTGTACCGGCGGGTGACGGAGCTCGATTCCATCGGCTGGTACGGCCTGCTCGCGCGCGAGCGGCTGGGCGAGGCCAGCGCGGAGCCGGCGCCGTTTCCGGGTGCGAGGACCGCCCCGGAAGCTCCCCCGCCGGATCTCGCCGTCGCCGCCGAGCTCGCGTCGCTCGGGTTCCTGCCGGAGGCTTCCGCGGAAGCGGACTGGTTCGTGCAGCGGCACCCGGGCGATGCCGGCGCTCTCGCCCTCCCCATCTACCAGCGGGCCGGGCGCCCGGACCGATCGGTGCTGCTGGCGATCGCGCTGGTGGGAGATCGCGGTGCGCGCGCGCCGCGCCCGCTGCTCGAGGCCGCGTACCCGGAAGCGTTCCCCGCGCAGATCGCCCGGGCCTCGGAGCGCACGCGCCTCGATCCCTATCTGCTCCTCGCGGTCATGCGGCGCGAGAGCCTCTTCCGGCCCGAGGTCCGCAGCGCGGCCGGCGCGGTCGGCCTGCTGCAGCTCCTCCCCGCCACCGCGCGGCGGGCGGCAGTGGTGCTCGGGCGGCCGGCGCTGCGCGACGAGCAGCTCGTCGATCCCGACACCGCCATCGACCTCGGCGGCTGGTACTTCTCCGAGCTGGTCGGCCGGTTCGGCGATCCCGCCGTCGCGCTCGCCGCATACAACGCCGGGCCGCGCGCCGCGATGCCCTGGGCGGTCCGCGGCAAGGGCGCCGACCTCGACGAATGGGTGGAGGACGTGCCGTACCGGGAGACGCGGCGGTACATCAAGGTGGTGGTGGGCGCCTGGAGCGCCTACCGCATCCTCGCCGGCGGATCCGCTCCGCGGCTGTCGTCGACGGTCCCGGAGCCGAAGGCAGGAGCAAACTTCTAGAGCAGCTGCTGTTGCGCGGGACCCGAGCGGAGCGTCTGCAGGATCTCCGGCCCGTACTGCTCGATGCGAAAGGCATCCATCCCTTCGACGCGCGCCAGGGCAGCGGCGTCCTCAGGATTGGCCCGCGCGATCGACCAGAGCACGGCGTTCGGCGCGATCACCTGCACTTCCACCTTGCGCGCGTCCGCGCGTTGCTTCCGCCAACGGCGGAGCCGCTCGTAGCGCTCCTCCACCTCCGGAGAGGGCGCTCCCGGCGCTCCACGCCGCCAGCGTTGCCCGTTGCTTCCTCCCGGGCGCGGCCGCGGCAGAGGCTCGGACCCGGCGCCCGCATCGATGGCTGCGAGGAGCTCGCCGCCGATCCTCTTCAGCGCGCTCGCCGAGGCGCCCGGAACCTTGAGCAGCTCCTCCTCGTTCTTCGGCACCCTCCGTGCCGCTTCCGCGAGGAAGAGATCGGAGAGCACCTTGAACGCCGGGCGGTTCAGCTCGCGGGCCCGGCGATCGCGCAGCAGATAGAGCTCGCGCAGCACCGCCCGGCCGCGGCCGTCGAGCGTGCGCGCCGCTTTCATCTTCTGCCACGCTTCGGGGTCGAACTCCCGCGCGCGCGGCTCCTTCGCGATCAGGCGCCCGAACTCCGCCTCCGCTTCGGCCAAAAGCCCGCGGGCGGCGAGCTGATCTCCCAGCTTCTCCCGCAGCGATAACAGGTACCGGACGTCCGCGATCGCGTACTCGAGCTGCTGCGCCGAGAGCGGGCGCTTGCCCCAGTCGCTGCGCTGCTCGTCGACGGCGATGGCGACCCCGAGCTGGTCCGCCAGCAGGTTGTGGAGCCCGACCTTGTCGATGCCCAGCGTCTTCGCGGCCGCGTGTGTGTCGAAGATGCGGCCGAACGAGAGCCCGTAGTCGCGCTTCATGCAGATCACGTCGTACTCCGCCGCATGCAGGATGCACTCCCGGGCGGGGTCGGCGAAGAGCGGCAACAGCGGCGAGAGCGGCAGCGCGAGCGGGTCGACCGCCCAGTCGGAGTCCTCGGTGGCGATCTGCAGCAGGCACACCCGCTCGAAATAGGCGTGGAACCCGTTGCTCTCGGTGTCCAGGCCGATCCGCGGGCTCTTCTTCACCTCGTCGACGCAGGCGGCGAGCTGCTCCGGGGAATCGACGAAGCGGTGCGGGCGGTCCACTGCCGGTGGCTTTACCACGCGCTGCCGCGCTCCTGGATCTCCTTCAGGACGGAGCGCACGGGGCCGCGCGCTTTCAGGAGTCGCAGGTCCTGGCCGAGGCCCGCGGCGGAGCGATAGAAGAGCAGCGCCTCCGCAGGCGGCTTGATGCTCAATCCGAGCCGCGGATCGGAGCCGAACGCGCGCTTCACCTCCCAGGTGAGCGCCTCGGAGCCGAAATCGTACGTCTCGCTCTGGATCGGGCGCTGGACGATCTCGCCGAGCCGCTGGCAGAACTCGAAGGCGTCCTCCTCGTCGTCGCCGAGGAACCTGAATCCGGCCTGCTTGAGCATCGGTCCGACGTCGGGATGCATCCGGCCGGCGGCGTTCTCGTCGAGCAGCGTCCGGTACACGGTCGCGAAGCGCACCGAGAGCAACTTGGTGGCGCCGAAGTCGAGGACGCCGAGGCGCCCGTCGGGCATGACGAAGAAGTTCCCCGGATGCGGATCCGCGTGCACCAGGCGCGCGGCGTAGAACGGTCCCCAGATGGCGAAGATCAGCAGGCGGGCCACCCGGAACCGCTCCTCGTCCGGAGCCTTCGCCTCGATGAAGTCGAGCAGCGGCTGGCCGTGCAGGTGCGTCAGGCAGAGCACGCGCATCGCGCTGCGCTCGTGCACCACCTCCGGGACCACCAGCTCGGGATAGCGGGAAGCGGCGGCGCGGTACGCCTCCGCCTGCGCCGCCTCCTGCACGTAATCCAGCTCGCGCAAGAGGGATGTGCGCAGCTCGTCGTAGTACACGCGGCCATCGAGGGCCTTGCCGGTGAGCGCGAACCCGCGGACCAGCACCGCGGCGTTCGAGAGGTCGTTCTCGAGCGCCTTCTCGATGCCCGGATACTGCACCTTCACCACCACCTCGCGGCCGTCGTGAAGGCGCGCCGCGTGGACCTGCCCGAGCGATGCGGCCGCCAGCGGCTCGCGCTCGAATTCCGCGAACAGCTCGTCGGGCGCCTTGCCCAGCTCCGCGCGGACCACCTCCGCCACCTGGGCGAACTCCATCCGCTCCGGCGCCTGGGAGAGCAGCTTCGCCACCACGCTGCGGGTCTCTTCCGGCAGCGCGTCGGGATCCATCGCCAGCGCCTGGCCGAGCTTGAGCGCGGCGCCCTTCAGCTGTCCCAGCGTGGCGAGGATGCGCTCGCCCGCCTTGCGCAGGTCCTCGTGCGGGACGTCGTCGCCCGTCAGCTTGCGGCGGGCCTGCGCCGCGAGCAGGTCCCCGGTGGTCCTTGCGGTGAGGTAGGCCAGCCGGCTCAGCCTGCGAAGCCGCCCAGCCGGGACGTGTTCGTCGTCAGCCATCCGTGCCTGGAGCGTAATCGCCGGGCGCCCTCGACGCACCCGCCGTTGCGGATGAATTGCCCCACCCGACGTGGTATGGGGCGCGGCTCATGCCTGCGGACGGGAAGCTGGGGCTGCTGTCGGCGCTCGCCGCATACGTCGCGCTCCTCTGCGGAATGCTCGCCATCGGCGGACCGGCCCAGCAGCAGGGCATCGTCGCGGGGCTGTGGATCACGGAAGCGCTCGCCATCGCCCTTCCCGCCGGGTTCGTCCTCGCGCTCGCCGGCGTGCGCTTCGCCCCGTATCTCGGCTTCCGGGGCATCTCCTGGAAGCACGTCGTGGTCGCCGTCGCGGTGGCGGCCGCAAACCAGCCCGTCGTCTCTTTCGTCACCTGGGCGGCGCGCGACGCGCTGCCGCAAGCGCTGGTGCAGGACTTCGATGCCAAGCAGCGGATGCTCGACGCCATCTTCCGCATGCACGCGGTCCCGATGGCGATCACGGTGACGGTCGCGGCGCCGCTCGGCGAAGAGATCTTCTTCCGCGGCTTCGCGCTGCCGGCGGTGCGCCGGAGCGTCGGTTTGCTCGCGGCCCTGGTGATCAGCGGCGCTCTCTTCTCCTTCCTGCACATGGACCCGGTCGGGTTCGCCGGCCTGATGGAGATCGGCATCCTCCTCGGCGCGCTGCGGGTCTGGAGCGGCTCGCTCTGGCCGGCCGTGATCGGACACGCCGTGAACAACGGCATCGCCGGCGGCGCATTCCTCCTCG
>DASREU010000415.1:0-3606 GCA_035651935.1 Myxococcales bacterium
TGCTGCTCGGCCTGCTCACTTCCATCGTCAAGGCCTGGCCTTCGCAGTACTGCCTCCTGGCGAGCGACCTCGCCATCCAGGTGTACGGCGGGTACGGCTACACGCGCGAGTACCCGGTGGAGCAATTCTACCGGGACAACCGCCTGAACCCGATCCACGAGGGGACGAACGGGATCCAGGCCCTCGACCTGCTCGGGCGCAAGGCGCTGGGCGGCGGCGGCAAGGCGCTGGAGCTCCTGGTGCGCTCGATGCTGCCCGACATCGAGGCGGCGCGCGGCGTCGAGGGGCTGCGATCGTTCGGCGAGGAGCTGGGCCAGGCCGTGGAGCGGCTGATCGCGACGACGCGGCGGCTGGGTGAAGCGGCGCTCGGGGATGTCGAGCGCGCGCTGTCGAACGCCAGCGTGTATCTCGAGGCGATGGGGCACGTGGTGGTCGCCTGGATGTGGCTGCGCCAGGCGCTGGCGGCGACGCGAGCGCTGGGCAGCGCCCGGGGGAGCGACGCCGACTTCTACCGGGGCAAGCTCGCCGCCTGCCGGTACTTCTTCCGCTGGGAGCTGCCGCGGATCGGGCCGCAGCTCGCGTTGCTCGACTCGCTGGATTCCACCTGTCTGGACGCGCAGCCGGCATGGCTGTGAGAGGACCGCGATGATCGCGGACGCGCACTACCATCTCGATCCGCGGCTGGAGAGCATCGAGCGCCTGCTGGCGCAGATGCAGGCGCACGGGATCGCGAAGGTGGCGCTGATCGCCTCGCCCTGCGATCCGCTGCACGTGGGGAAGGCCGGGGTCCGCTTCATGACCGCGATGCGCCGATCGCTCGCCGGCGCAGCGCCATGGGTGGGACGGATCCTCTACCGCAGCACGGTGCACCGATCGGGGCGCGTCTCCTTTCTCAGCCGCAGCGCGGCCATCTACCCCCAGCCGGACAACGACGCGGTGGAAGCGGCGATGTCGGCGCATCCGGACCGGTTCGTCGGCTGGCTCTTCCTCAATCCGCGGGCGAAGGCGCCGGTCGAGGAGGCGGAGCGAAGGTTCGGCCGGTCCGGCTGGATCGGGGTGAAGGCGCATCCTTTCTGGCACCGGTACCCGGTCGCGGCGCTCGAAGACGTGGCGGCGCTCTGCCAGGAGCGCGGCAAGCCGATGCTGGTCCACCTCGGCGCCGGCGCGGACCGCGGCGACTTCCGGCGCCTGCCGGAGCGGTTCCCCCGGCTGAAGATCGTCTACGCGCACGCCGGGATCCCCTGGTACGGCGCGCTCTGGGAGTACGCCCGGCGCCGCGACAACGTCTTCGTCGATCTCTCCAGCCCTTACCTGGACAAGGCGCTGCGGCACCGTGCGCTGCGCGCGCTCGGGCCGTCGCGCTGTCTCTACGGAAGCGACGGGCCTTACGGCTATCCCTCGCGCGACGGCGGCGGATACGATCACGGCGCCATCCTCCGCCAGATCCAGCAGGCGGGGCTCGACGCGGCGGACCTCGATCGCGTTCTCGGTGGGAACTTCAAGGCGCTCGCGGCGGTGTAGCGGGCAGGAGACGAAGATGGACTTCTCGGAATCGGATCGGGTGCGCGGGTTTCGCCAGACGGTGCGCGAGTTCATGAAGAAGGAGGTCTACCCGCTCGAGGGCAAGCTCCGCCATGACGGCTTCGCCGCCCTCCTGCCGACCTTGAAGGAGAAGCGCGCGAAGGCGAAGGAGACGGGACTGTGGGCTGCTCACATCCCCGTCGAGTGGGGCGGGGCGGGCCTCTCCTTCACCGAGTTCGCCCACCTCTCCGAGGAGCTGGGGCGCAGCCCGCTCGGCCACTACATCTTCAACGTCCAGGCGCCCGACGTCGGCAACATGGAGCTCCTGCTCTCGCACGGGACCCCGGAGCAGAAGGACCGCTGGCTCCGCCCGCTGGTGCGCGGCGACATCCGCAGCTGCTTCACGATGACCGAGCCCGAGTTCGCCGGCAGCAACCCCGTATGGATGGGCACCACCGCGGTGAAGGACGGCGGCAGCTGGGTGATCCGCGGACACAAGTGGTTCTCCACGGCCGCCGACGGCGCTGCCTTCGCGGTCTGCATGGCGGTCACCAACCCGGACGCGCCCAAGCCGCACCAGCGCGCGAGCATGATCCTCGTCCCGACCGACACGCCCGGATTCGAGCTGGTGGAGAACATCTCGGTGATGGGCCACAGGGGCGCCGATCACCAGAGCCACGGCGAGGTGATGTACCACGGCGCGCGCGTGCCGCTCGCGAACCTCCTCGGCAAGGAGGGCACCGGGTTCGAGTTGGCGCAGGCGCGCCTGGGGGCCGGGCGCATCCACCACTGCATGCGCTGGATCGGCATCTGCGAGCGCGCCTTCGACATCATGTGCCGCCACGCGGCGTCCCGCCAGCTCGCGCCGGGAGACCTGCTCGGGTCGCGCCAGCTGGTCCAGAGCTGGGTGGCGGAGAGCCGGGCGGAGATCAACGGCGCGCGCCTGATGGTGCTGCAGGCCGCCTGGATGATCGAGCAGAAGGGGACGTCCGATTCGCGCGACGAGATCTCGATCATCAAGTTCACCGTCGCGCGCACCGTCCAGCGCGTGCTCGACCGCGCCATCCAGACCCTCGGCGCCCTGGGTCTCACCGACGACACGCCGCTGGCGTTCTGGTGGGCGCACGAGCGCGGCGGGCGGATCTACGACGGCGCCGACGAGGTGCACATCACCTCGGTGGCGAAGCGCATCCTCAGGCGCTACGGAGCCGAGCAGTGACCGAGCCGCGGGCCGCCGAGGTCGACCAGCCCGCGGAGGTGCGGGACGAGGAGCGGATCGATCCGGCGCGGATCGAGCCGTTCCTCCGGCGCGCGCTGCCCGACGCCACGGGGCCGGTCTCCGTCCTGCAGTTCCCCAAAGGTCACTCGAACCTGACCTACCTCCTGCAGGTGGGGGACCGCGAGGTCGTGCTGAGGCGCGCGCCATTCGGGGTGAAGGTGAAGAGCGCGCACGACATGAAGCGCGAGTACGACATCCTCTCCGCGCTGAAAGGCGTCTTCGCGCGAGCGCCGAAGCCGATCGCGTTCTGCGACGACGATTCGCTGATCGGCGCGAAGTTCTACCTGATGGAGCGCGTGCGCGGCGTGATCCTGCGCGGAGACAAGCCGCCGGCGGGGATCACCTTCTCCCCGGAGCTGATGCGAAGGACCTCCACCGCCCTGGTCGACAACCTCGCGGACCTGCATGCGGTGGACGTCACGCGCCCCCCGCTCTCCGGGATGGGAAAGCCGCACGGGTACGTCGCCCGGCAGGTCACCGGCTGGACGGAGCGGTACTTCAACGCGAAGACCGACGAGATCCCGGGGGTGGAAGCGGCGGCGGCCTGGCTCGCCCGCAACATGCCGCCCGAAAGCGGCGCGACGGTCATCCACAACGACTACAAGTACGACAACGTGATGCTCGATCCGGCGGACATCACCCGCATCGTCGCGGTCCTCGACTGGGAGATGGCGACGGTCGGCGATCCGCTGATGGACCTGGGCAGCTTCATCGGGTACTGGGGCGATCCCGACGATCCACAGGAGCTGCGGGCGCGCGCCTACGGGCCGACGTACCTGCCGGGCAGCCTCTCCCGCCTGCAGCTC
>DASREU010000416.1:0-13614 GCA_035651935.1 Myxococcales bacterium
AGCACGACCGCGAGCAGGAAGGCATCCCAGCGGAAGAAGCGGGTGCGCGACGCGAGCAGCGCGAAGGCGATCGACCCGAACAACACCGCCGGGGCGCACGCAAGCACCACTCCGGCGAAGATCCGGAGCAGCTCCACGAGCGGCCCCGGTTGCTCGCGCAGGTGCACCAGCGCGCCCAGCCCCGCCACCAGGAGCCCTCCGAGGCAGGCGCCGAAATCGAGGGCCCGGTCGATCGGGCTGGCGAAACGCTGCGCGCGGATCTCGTCGGCGACCACGTGCAGCAGCACGCCCGCGGTCACCGCCGTGGCGGCCTGGAGGACCTCTCCCTCCGCCAGGCCGGGGAGCGCTCCGCTGAGCACGGCGCCGCCCACCCCGGCGGCGCCGATGAGCAGGGCGCGGATGGCTGCGGCCCGCGGGCCGGCGACGTCGAGGAACGGCAGGACCACGGCGGCGGTGAGCGGCGCATGGTGCGCGACGATCGCGATCTGCAGATCCAGCTTCCCTCCGGGCTGCGCCAGCGCCGCAACCAGCGCCAGGCCCTCCACCACGGAATGGAAGATCAGCGCGGCGAACCCGACCTCGGCGGAGACGCGCAGGGTGGAGAGCCCGCGGCCGCGCAGGACGCGCGGTCCGAGGACGCGGGCAAACGACTCGAGGGCCCAGGGCAAGGCGAAGCCCGCGGCCATCCAGAGAAGCCCGGAGAGTCCCTGCGACGGGAGCACCTCCGGCAGCAGGTGGAAGGCGACCACGCCGGCGGCGGCCGCGAAGGCGAACGTGCGGGTCCGTTCGAGGAGCGCCGGCCGGCGTTGCGCGGCCAGCGCGATCACGCCGCCGAGCAGGGCGGAGAATCCGGCGAGGGCCGCGGCATGGATCATCTGCGGCACCTCTCGCAGATCCCGCGCAGCTCGAGCACGTGGTCCTGCACCTGGTACCGGGTCGCGCGCCGCACCTCGCTGAGCGCGCGCTCCAGGGCGCCGGAGTGAAACTCGCGCGCGCTTCCGCAGCCGCTGCAGACGATCGCGTGGTGGCAGCGAAGCTCGTTCTCCCGGCAGGGGCGCACCGCGCGCGACCCGATCACCCGGTGCACGAGCCCGAGATCGAGCAGCGCGGCCAGGGTCCGATAGACCGAGACGCGGTCCATGCGCACCCCCTCGGACGCGAGCAGGGCCCGCAGCTCGTGCGGGCGCAGCGGGCGCGGCGAGCGTTCGATGGTGCGGATCAACGCGCGGCGGGCCGCCGTGATGCGACCGCCGTTCCGCCGCAGCGCGGCCTCTGCCCGGGTGGAGAACCGCATCGGCGGCGCACTCTGGCACAGATGCAACGATGTTGCATCAAGCGCCGAGCACCCGCGCCAGGATCCGGACCCCGCGCGCGAAGGCCTCGGGCTCCGGCAGCAGCGAGAGCACGAGGTGGGCTCCCTCCGGGAAGTCGAAGAAGTATCCCGGGTGCACCAGGACGCCGGCGTCGAGCAGCGCGAGCGCCCACGCTTCCTCGCCGCGCGAGCGCGGGACCGAGAGCACTGCGCTCCACCCGCCTTCGGCGCGGAGCACGTCCCAGGGGGCCCCGGGCGCGCGGACGGCGGAGAGCGCCGCGCGGTTGTCGCGCAGCCGGGTCTCGACCGCCCGCTGGAAGATGTTCCTGCGCGCGAGCAGCTCCGGAGCCGCGAGCTGTACCGGCGTGCCGACGGAGAGGTAGGTGTCCGCGATCAGCTCGAGCCTCGCGAGCGCCTCAGGGGCGCCGGGGCCGCCCGCGGCGATCCATGCCAGCTTGAGCTGCGGCAACCCCGCCGTCTTCGAGAGCCCGGAGAGGGAGAACGCGAGCACGTCGTCGTATGTGGCGGCGCTCCGGGCGCGGCGCGGATCCTCGAACGCCGGGTACTCGGCGAACACCTCGTCGCAGATCAGCGCGCACCCGTTCTCGCGGCACAGCGAGGCGAGCGCCCGGCGCTCGTCCTCCTTCAGATACGCGCCGGTGGGATTGCCGGGGCTCACGACCAGCACCGCCCGCGTGCGTGGCGAGAAGCGCAGCGCCGCGGGATCGAGGTGCCATTCGCCGTCCCACCGCAGCGCATAGGGGACCGCGCGCACGCATTCGAGCGCAGTGAGATAGCCGAAGAGGGGATAGCTGGGCTCCGGCACCAGGACCTCGTCGCCCGCCGCGCAGAGCAGCTTGAACAGCCACGAGTAGGCCTCGCTGGTGGACGCCGTGAGGATCACCTGCTCCGGCGAGACCCGCTGGAGCTTCGCGACCGCCGCGCGCGCCACGGGCAGACCGCGCGGATCCGGCTCGTACACCGGCGCCTGCGGGAGCGGGGCCACCTCCGCCGGCAGCCCCGCGGCGCTGGGATTGGAGGTGGTGAGATCCACGTACGGGGAGGTCCGCGCCGCCAGCGCGCGCGCCAGCGCATTTTCCCGAGGCGCAGGATCGAGCCTCACGCTTCCGGCGCCGAGAAGTCCGCGCTGCGCGGCAGCGGCAACCGGTCGCGCGGCTTCTCCACGAACCGGAGCGCCGACCAGATCTCGTCGACCGCGATGATCTTGTTGTCGGTGAGGCCGCCGGCGAGCCCGACCGCCCGGACCAGCTGCTCGTCGAGGTCGGTGAAGAACCCCGAGCTCTTCCGCGGCCAAGCCACCCAGAGGGCGCCGCGCGGCGCAAGCACGTGTTTGGCCTTGGGGAAGAGCTCCCCGAGGACGGCTCGCGAGGAGGAGAAGACGACGATCACGTCCGCCAGGCTGACGATCTTCGTGGTCACGCCGACGCCGGCCGGGAGCGGATCGAGCCTGCGGACGAATCCGACGGGAGGGTCGAGGACCAGCACGCGCCGGCCTTCCTTGATGCCGAGCTTGTGGCAAAGGTCGGTGATCTCGCCCATCCGGACCTCCTTGTAGGAAATGCAGCCACTGATCCGCAAGACGCTCGACGCAGGGTGTCGTAGACTCGCCTGATGAAGCAGGTGCGCATCGGGCTGCTCGGGGTCGGAACGGTGGGGCAGGCAGTGGCGCGTGCACTGCTCGAGCGGCAGGACGTCCTTTCTCGCGCCGCGGGCACTTTGCTCGTGCTGCAGCGCGCCGCGGTACGCGACCCGGGGCGGCCCCGGGCGCAGAAGGTGGAGCGCCTGTCGGCCGACGCCGCCGCGGTGGTGGGCGCCGACGACGTCGATCTGGTCATCGAGCTCGTCGGTGGCGAGGAGCCTGCGCGCACGCTGATCGCCAGCGCGCTGGAGCGCGGCCGGCCGGTGGTCACCGCGAACAAGCGCGTCCTCGCCTGGCATGGCCCCCAGCTCGCGGAGCTCGCCGCGCGACACGGCGTCGAGCTGCGGTACGAGGCCGCGGTCGGCGGCGGAATCCCGTTGATCGCGCCTCTCACCGACGATCTCGCCGCGAACCGCGTGCTCGAGCTGCGGGCGATCATCAACGGCACCTGCAACTACGTGCTCACGCGGATGGCGTCCGGCGAGTCGCTGGACGATGCCTTGGCGAAGGCGCAGCAAGCCGGATACGCCGAGGCCGACCCGAGCGACGACGTCGACGCGGTCGACGCGGGCGACAAGCTCTGCGTGCTGCTGCGCCTTGCGTTCAACGTCGAGTGCACGCCGAAACAGCTGCACCGCCAGGGGATCCGTGGCCTCGACGCGCGGGACCTCGGGTACGGGCGCGAGCTCGGGTACGTGCTCAAGCTGCTCGCGGTGGCCCGGCGGGTGGATTCGGGCGTGGAGGCGCGCGTGCATCCCGCGTTCGTGCCGGCCGAGCACCCGCTGGCGCGCGTGGACGGCGCCTACAATGCGGTCCATGTCATCGGCGATCTCTGCGGGCCGGTGATGTTCAGCGGCCTGGGCGCGGGAGGCGATGCCACCGCGAGCGCGGTCCTCGCGGACGTCGTCCACGTCGCCCGGCGGATGGCGCTGGGAGATCCGGTGCCGCCGCCGCGCGAGAACGGGCCGCTGGCGAGGCTGTTGCCCATGGCGGAGGTGAGGACGCGCTGCTACTTCCGGCTCTCCGTCGACGATGAGCCCGGCGTGTTCGCCCAGATCACGCGCGTCCTGGCCGAGCACCGCATCGGGCTGGCGAGCGTCATCCAGCGCGAGCCCGGGCGCGACGGGAACGCCGAAGTGGTGCTGCTCACCTACGAGGCGCCCGAGGCGGCGCTGGCGGCGGCCGAGGAGGAGCTGGCGAGGCTCTCTTCCACGCGCGCGGTGCAGGCGCGGATCCGGGTGGAGGCTCCGAAATGAGCTTCCTCGAGAGCTGCGCGCGCCCGGCGGCGCCGCGGAAGGCGGCGGCGCGATGAAGCCGTTCACCGTCCTCGTGCCCTGCTCCACCTCGAACCTGGGGGCCGGATTCGACGCGATCGGCATCGCGCTCTCCGGGCCCGATCTGATGGTGCGGGTCACTCCGGGCGGAGAGGGCCTGCGCATCGTCAAGCTCTCCGGCGAGGGCGCCGATCGGCTTCCGCCCGATTCCACCAACCGGGTGATCGATGCGGCGTTCCGCGCGGCCTCTTCCGCGGGAAAGGACCCGCGCTCGCTCGCCGCCGAGCTGTCCATCCACAGCTCGATCCCGCTGAAGCGAGGCCTCGGCTCCAGCGCCGCCGCTGCTCTCGCTGGCGCGCTCCTCGCCGACGCGCTGCTCGAAGGCGCGGTCGGCGCCGATGGCGTGCTCGCCACCGCGGTGGCGATGGAGGGGCACCCCGACAACGTGGTCCCCGCGCTCCGGGGCGGCGCCCAGGTCTCGGTCCGCGACGCGAAGGGGATCATCCTCTCCTGCCCGATCCCGATCCGTGCGCCGCTTCGCGCCGCCCTCTACATCCCCGACCAGGAGCTGGCGACGTCGGCCGCACGCGCCGTGCTTCCCACGCAGGTTTCGCTCGCCGATGCCGTCCACAACCTCGGCCGCGCGGCGCTCCTGGTGGCGGCGCTCGGCGAGGGCAGGCTGGAGCTGCTGGCGGAGGCGATGGACGATCGGCTGCACCAGCCCGCCCGCGCCGGTCTGCTTCCCTGGCTGCCGTCGCTTCTCGCCGCCGCGCGCTGGGGCGGCGCATTCGGCGCGGCCCTCTCGGGGGCGGGCACGACCATCTGCGCGCTCTGCCCGGCGGACTCGGCACGCGAGGTGGCGCGGGCGATGAGCGACGCGGCGACCTCCCTGGGAGTGGCGGGACGGTCCGAGGTGGTCGACGTGTCGCTGGCCGGCGCGCGCGTGGTCTGACCGGACCGCGGCGGCGCTCAGGCGGAGCGCTGCCCGGTTTCCAGGATGTGCGCGATCGCCGAGTCGATCCGGCTGCGGAACTCGTCGCTGGCATCCATGAACTGCACGCCCATCCCCGCCAGCGTTCCCCGGCGCTTCGCTTCCTCTTTCGTCACCCGGTGCACCACCATCGCGCGCGCGGGCACGCTCCGGCTCGACCCGGGAAGCTCCATCTCCACCTGCACGACGGAGTTCAGCGGCGGGGGGTTCTCGGTCTGCACGAAGACGCCGCCGGCGCTGATGTTCGCCGCGTACTCGAGCACGAAGTCCTGCACGGTGGCGAAGCGGACGGCAAACCTGGCATTGAAGCGTGGGAACGAGCGCCGGGGATCCGCGCTCGGGTGCAGGGCGATCACGCCGATGGGAACCGAAGCGGACGCCCGCTCCCGCCGGGCGACCACGTCGAGGATCTGCGTGCGCTCGCCGTCGCCGAGATCGACGAAGTCGGCCCAGAACCCCGGCTCGTCGCCGATCGAGTGCTCGCGGACCACGCCCGTCACCCGGACGGCCTGCTTTGCGCCGGGCAGGTAGAAGCGCATCTCGAGAACCGTCCCCGCCGCCGGCGGCTCGAAGCAGCGCACCAGCACGCCGCGATCGCTCAGCTCGCGCGTGGTCGTCTGCACGGCCATGTCGCCCGCTGCGAAGCGGACGGGTAGGACCAGGGGTATGCGCTCCATGCAGCTTTGCAGTGTCGCCCGACGGGGGCGTCGCACCAAGGCGCGCTTGTGCTCCCGGGTAGTCGGGCAGAGCGAAGGCGCGCTTGCGCGCGCACTCCCCGGAAGCTAGGTTCGCGACCCCTCGCCGGAGGCACCCTGTGGCGCTGCGCACTCCCCTCTACGACAAGCACCTCGAAGCCTCGGCCCGGATGGTGGAGTTCGCCGGATTCGACATGCCCGTGCAGTACCAGGGCGTCCTCGAGGAGCACGCCGCGGTGCGGGAGAACGTCGGCATGTTCGACGTCTCGCACATGGGCGAGGTCACGCTGGAGGGGCCGGGCGCGCTGGAGACCGCCCAGCGGCTGGTGACGAACGACCTCTCGAAGTGCAAGGACGGGCAGGCCCAGTACAGCGCCTTGTGCAACGAGAAGGGCGGGGTGATCGACGACATCATCGTCTACCGCTTCGCTCCCGACCGGCTGTTCATCTGCGTGAACGCGAGCGGGCGCGCCAAGGACTTCGAGTGGATGCGCGCACACGCGAAAGGCGGCGTGGCGGTGGGGCAGCGCTCCGACGACTGGGCGCAGATCGCCATCCAGGGACCGAACGCGCCGAAGCTCGTCGACTCGCTCTGCGAGCCGCGGGTGCTCGACCTCGCCTACTATCATTTCCGCGAGGCCACCGTGGCCGGGGTGCGCGGGTGCATCGTCGCCCGCACGGGCTACACCGGCGAGGACGGATTCGAGGTCTTCGTTCCACCCGCCGGCGCGACCAGGCTGTGGGACGCGCTGCTCGCGAAAGGGGTCGTTCCCTGCGGCCTCGGCGCGCGCGACTCGCTGCGCCTGGAGGTCGCGTACCGCCTCTACGGCAACGACATGGACGAGGAGCACACGCCGCTCGAGGCGGGGCTGGGCTGGATCGTCAAGCTCGACAAGCCGGGCGGGTTCATCGGCTCCGCTGCGCTCGCCCGCCAGAAGCAGGAAGGGCTGCGCCGGAAGCTCGCTGGATTCAAGGTCACCGGAAAGGGCATCGCCCGCCATGGATACCCCGTGCTCAAGGACGGCCACCGCGCCGGCGAGGTCACCAGCGGGACCATGAGCCCGGTGCTCAAGGAAGCCATCGGGCTCGCCTACCTCCCCGCCGCCGTCGCGAAGGAAGGCACGCCGTTCGAGGTGGAGATCCGGGGCAAGCCGGTGGCGGCGCAGGTGGTGAAGACGCCCTTCGTGGAGAAGATCAAGTCGTGACGGCGTCCCTGCTGCTCAATCATTTCTACGTGACGCCGGATGCGCCGACGTTCGAAGCGGTGGAGCGCAGCGCGTTCCTCCCGCGCTTCTGCGCGCTGGAGAAGCGGACGACGGTGCGCAAGGACGCGACGTACACCGGGCTGTACCTGTACGGCGAACGCACCTACCTCGAGTTCCTGCACCCGGACTCCACCTCCTTCGGGGCGCCCAGCGGGATCGCCTGGGGCGTGGAGGAACCGGGCGCGATCGACGAGGTCGCGCAGCAGATCCCCGCGCCGACGCTCGCGCTGATCTCGCGCGGCGAGGTGCCCTGGTTCCGCTGGTGCCGGTCGCAGCGCCCGCTGGAGGGCCTTGCCGAGTGGGTGATGGAATACGTGCCGGAGTTCTTCACCGGCTTCCGCCCCGGGTTGCCGCCGGAGCGCCCGGGCATCGCCCGCGCGGACGCGCTCACCCGGTATGTCGCCGCGTGCGGAAAGCTGCGCACCCGCGCCGAGGGACTCTTCGAGGACGTGCTCGCTCTCGAGATCGCGCTCGCCCCGAACGACGCCGCGCGATGGAAGGCGCGAACGGCGGACGTCAAGGACGTCGAGCTGCGCGTCGCGACCGCGTCCGACGGCGCGCCGACGGGCATCCTCGCGGCGCGGCTCCGCTTGCGGCGCGACGCCGGCAAAGCCGTCGAGCAGATCGGCAACACCACCCTGTCGTTGGACGGCAACACCGCCGTCTGGCGGTTCCAGAGAGGCTCTCATGGCCACCTATCCTGAGTCCCTGCGCTACACCAAGGAGCACGAGTGGACGCGCCTGTCGGGCAACCTCGCCACCGTCGGCATCACGGTCTTCGCCAAGGATCAGCTCGGCGACGTGGTGTATCTCGAGCTCCCCGAGGTGGGAGCGACGGTCACCAGGGGCCAGCCCTTCGGAGTGGTGGAGAGCACGAAGGCGGTGAGCGAGCTGTTCGCGCCGGTGACGGGGAAGGTGACCAAGGTGAACAAGGCCCTGGTCGATGCCCCGGAAGGCATCAACGACGACCCGCACGAGAAGGGGTGGATGATCGAGATCGAGATGACCGCGCCGGACGAGGCCAAAGGGCTGCTCTCGGCGAAGCAGTACGAAGAGCTCCTCGCCGCCGAGCATTGATGGAGACGCTGGATCTGCGCGGCCTGCTCTGCCCTCTCACCTGGGCGCGGACGAAGTACGCGCTCTCGCGCTTGCGCCCCGGCTCGGAGCTCCGGGTCCTCCTCGATCACCGGCCCGCCGTGCCGGACATCAAGCGCAACGCGGAGGAGACCGGGAACGAGGTGCTCTCCTCGCGCGAGACGGAGCCCGGGCAGTGGGAGATGGTGCTGCGGAAAGGCTGACCCGAGTCGGCGACCAGATCGCCGGACACCTGCGCGGGTCGGTGGCGCTCGACAGCGCGCGTCCGCAATGGGCTGCCGGACTCCGCGCGGCGACGGCGATGGCCGTGCCGCTGCTCGCCGGATGGTTCCTCCGCCGCCCTGAGCTGATCTGGTGCGGGCTCGGAGGCTGGCTGACCATGGTCGCCGACCCCGGCGGTCCGTACCGGACGCGCGCCGGCGCGATGGCGACGTTCGCCGTCGCGGGCTCGCTCGCGACGCTGCTCGGAGGCCTCGCCGGACAGTCGGCGTGGATCGGCGTTCCCGCGCTGTTCGTCTTCGCCCTGCTCTGCAGCCTGGTCCGCGTTCGCGGCGACACGGCCGCGACGCTGGGCGTGCTCTCGCTGATCGAGTTCTGCATCACCCAGGGCAGCCCGGCGCCCTTCGCCCAGGACGCCTTGCGGATGGGGCTGTTCGCGGCCGGCGCGGTGTTCGCGATCCTCCTCGCGATCGCGGTCTGGCCCTTCCGGCCGTACTACCCGGTCCGGATGGCGATCGCGTCCGCCTGGACGCTGCTCGGCGACCTCGCCGGGGCCGCCGCGAACCTGGTCGGGAACAAATCCGGGCCCGCCAGCTGGGACGCGCTGGTCACCGTGCGGCGCAGCGTGCGCGAAGCCCTCGAGCGCGCGCGGGCCGCGCTGGGCGTCGCACGGGCTGGACAGCAGGGCGAGACCGGGCGCGGGCTGCAGCTCCTCATCCTCTACGAGGTCGCGGAGCTCCTGCTCGGCGATCTGGCGGCGGCGATCGAGGCTTTGCGCTCGCGCGCCGAGCGCGACCAGCCGATCCCGGCAGCGGCCGTCGAGGCGCTCGCGAGCTTCGGGCGCGTGCTGCACGGACTCGCCGACGGCGTTTCGCGGGAGAGCAGGGCGGCGGGTCTCGAGCTGCCGCACTCCGCTCTCGATGACGATCTCGCTCCGCTCTTCGCGCGCGTCGAGACGGAGGTCCGCCAGGCACTGGAATCGGCGCAGGACCTCGAGCAGGGCGGCGCCGATGCGAAAGCGTTTCGCGCCCTCGCCTCCCCCGATCCCCGGCCCTCGCTGCGCGACGTGCTCAGCCCGCAGTCGGCGGAGCTGCGTCACGCGCTGCGGGTGGCGCTCGTCGCCACCGCTGCCCAGCTCCTCGCCACCGCCCTCCACCTCGAGCGCAGCTACTGGGTGACCCTGACTGCGATCATCGTCCTGCAGCCCCACGCGGTGAACACCGTCCGCCGCGCGCTGCAGCGCGTGGGCGGGACCGTCATCGGCGGGATCGTCGCCGCCCTGATCGCCCGCTTTGCCCATCGGGGCCTCGTGCTGGTGCCCTTGCTCTTCGCCATGGCGTCCGTGGGGGTCGCGCTGCGGAAGATCAACTACGCGGTCTTCGCCGCGCTGGTCACCCCGGTGTTCGTGCTGCTCGCGGAGTCCAACGCCGGCAGCGCGCACCTCACGCGGGTGCGGATCCTCGACACCCTGCTCGGCGGCGGCCTCGCCCTGCTGGGCGCGATGGCGTTGTGGCCGACGCGCGATCTCGATCGCATGCCGTCGCTGATCGCCGCCGTGCTCCGCGCGAACCAGGAGTACCTGGACGCCATCCTGCGCCGTCAGCCGCCGGCCTCGGCGGCAGCGGCGCGGCGCCGCATCGGCCTGGCCACCGCGAACGCCGAAGCGGCGCTGCAGCGGCTGATCGGCGAGGCAGCGCCGGCGAGCCGGGTGCAGCCCTTGATGACGCTGGTCGCGTACGCGCGCCGCCTGAGCGCGTCGATCACCGCGCTCGGATCCGAGCCGCCGGATGCGGCGGACGCGGCTCCGCTGGAGCAGGCCTTGCGCGCGCTCGCGGACGCCGCCCAGGCCGGAGAGGCGCCGCCTCCGCTTCCGCCGTTCGCCGAAACCACCGCCCCCGAACCCGCCCAGCGGCTCGGCCGGCAGCTTCGCGTGGTCCACGCCGCGCTCGCGCGGCTCGCCTGATAATCTCCTCCGGATGCGCACCGCCCTGCTGCTCGCCGCCGCCGCTTGCGCCAGCGCGCCTCGGCCGCGCGCCGAGCGCGACCGCCTGGAGCCGCTGCTGCTCGAAGCCATCCGCTTTCCCACCGTCGCGGGCAACGCGAACGCGCGCACCGATCAGCAGCGCTGGCTCGTCCAGACCGCCGCCTCGCTCGGCCTCACCGCGCGCGAAGCAGGCCTGGTGACGGAGGTCGAGCTTCCCGGTCCCGCGGGCGCCCCCGTGCTGGGGCTCGTGGTCCACGGCGACGTCCAGCCGGTCGACGAGAAGCAGTGGACGGTGCCGCCGTTCGCCGGCATCGCCCGCGGCGGGTTCGTCTATGGCCGCGGCGCCGCCGACGACAAGGGACCCATGGTCCAGGCGCTCCTGGCGTTGCACGCCATCCGCGATCTGCCGCGGACGCACACCGTGCGCCTGCTGGTGGGGAGCGACGAGGAGAGCGCGAACACCGACATGGCGACGTATCTCGCCGCGCACGCACCGCCCGCGTACAGCCTGGTGCTCGATTCCGAATTTCCCGTGGTGGTGGGCGAGAAGGCGTGGGACGGACTCGGCGTCCTCCCCAGGGACCTGGACGGCGGCACCGGGAAGCCCTGGGTCATCGAGGAGATCGACGCGGGGCTCGCCGCGAGCATCGTCCCCGATCGCGCGCGCGTCACCTTCCGCTGGCGCGAGGGTCCGCCGGCGTGGGACGCGCTGGAGTCGCGGCTCCGGTCGGGGACGCTGCTGGAAGGGACGCGCCTGGAACTGGTGCGACGCGGGGACCTGCTCGACGTGATCGTGCACGGAAAGTCCGCGCACGCCGGCGTCAACGTCGAGGGTGGCCGCAACGCGCTGGTCTCGCTCGCGCGTCTCCTGACGGTGGACCTGCCCGACTGCGCGCTCGCGGACCTCCTCGGATTCGCGGCCCACGCGGGCGAGGACACGAAGGGGATGGCCCTGGGCCTCGACCGCCTGGTCGCGCCGGGCTGGGGCGGGTGGACGGTGAACGTGGCCACCCTGCGCAAGGAGCCCAACTTCGGCGGCAAGCTCGCGCTGGTGATCAATCTGCGCCGCCCTCCGCCGCTGACCGGAGCGCAGTCGCGCGAGCGGCTGTTCGAGGAGGTGCGCCGGTTCTCCCCCCGGCTCGAGCCGCGCGAGTACTATTTCCAGGACAAGCCGCTGGCGTTCGATCCGCAGGCGAAGCTGGTCCTCAGGCTGATGGACGACTACGCGCGGGCGACCGGCGAACGCCCGCCCCCGGCGATCTCCGGAGGGGGCACCTACGCGAAGCGGATCCCGAACGCCATCGCCTACGGGATGTGGTTTCCGGGAAAGCCGTACCCGGGGCACGACGTCGACGAGAAGATCTCGCTGGCGGACCTGACGCGGGGACTGGACGTGCTGGTGGAGACGCTGCGCGACCTTGCAGGCGGACCGCCGCTGCAGGATCCGCTCCGGCCGTAGTAGGCTGCGCCCCCTCATGCGCATCGCGAAACGCGTTCAGGAGCTGGCGCAATCGGACATCCGCCGCATGACCCGGGAGTGCGAGCGGCTGGACGGCATTAACCTCGGCCAGGGCATCTGCGATCTGCCCACGCCCGCCCCGGTGCGCGACGGAGCCATCGCCGCGATCCGCGAGAACCGGAGCACCTACTCGTTCGCCGAGGGCGCCCGGGAGCTGCGCGACGCCATCGCCCGCAAGCTCGCGCAGGACAACGGGCTGCGCGCGGACCCGCTGAGCGAGATCTGCGTCACCGTGGGCGCGAGCGGGGCGTACACGGCCGCGATCCACGCTCTGCTCGATCCCGGCGACGGCATCCTGCTCTTCGAGCCGTACTACGGCTATCACCTGAACGCAGCGCTCGTCGCCGGGCTCGTGCCGGAGTTCGTCACCCTCAGCCCGCCCGACTTCGCCCTCCGCGAACAGGCGCTGGAGGCGGCGATCACCCCGCGCACCCGGGCGATGGTGGTGTGCACGCCCGGCAACCCGAGCGGGAAGATGTTCTCCCGCGAGGACCTGGAGATCGTCTCGCGCGTCGCACGGCGGCGCGACCTCCTGGTGATCACGGACGAGATCTACGAGTACATCCGCTACGACGGGCGCCCGCACCTCTCGCCCGCAGCGGTCGACGGCCTCGGCGAGCGCACCGTCACCATCATGGGGTTGTCGAAGACCTTCAGCATCACCGGCTGGCGGCTCGGCTACACCTTCGCTCCGGCGGAGATGACCCGGGCGATCACGCTGGTGAACGACCTGTACTACGTCTGCGCGCCCACCCCGCTGCAGCTGGGAGCGGCGAAGGGATTCGACGCGCCCCGCAGCTACTTCGACGAGCTGCAGTCCGGGTACCAGCAGAAGCGCGCGCGGATCTGCGCCGCGCTGCGCGAGGCGCGCCTCGAGCCCATCGTGCCCCAGGGCGCCTACTACGTGCTGGCGGACTGCAGCCGTCTCGGATTCGCCAGCTCGCGCGAAGCCGCGATGCACGTGCTCACCACCACGCGCGTCGCTTCCGTTCCAGGGAGCGCGTTCTACCGCGGCCCCGAAGGGGAGAAGCTCCTGCGCTTCTGCTTCGCCAAGGACGACGCCGTGCTGGAGCAGGCCTGCGGAAGGCTCGCCAGCCTGCGATGAGATCTCCGCTCCTCGCCATCTTCCTCATCGTGGTGGTCGACGTGCTCGGCCTGACGGTGATGTTTCCGCTCCTCCCGTTCTACGCGGAGCACTTCGGCGCTACCCCGGCGGTGGTGGGCCTGCTGGTGAGCACGTACGCCCTCTGCCAGCTCGTCGCCGGCCCGGTGCTCGGGCAGATCTCGGACCACGTCGGCCGCAAGCCGGTGCTGATGGTGAGCCAGATGGGCACCTTCGCCGGCTTCCTGGTGCTGGCGTACGCGCCGAACCTCCTGATCGTCTTCCTCGCGCGGATCATCGACGGCCTCACCGCCGGGAACCTCTCGATCGCGCAGGCGTACATCGCCGACGTCACCGCCCCGAAGGAGCGGGCGCGGGCGTTCGCGGTGATCGGGATCGCGTTCGGGATCGGCTTCCTCATCGGACCCGGCGCGTCCGGCTATCTCACCAAGCACTACGGGTTCCACGTTCCGATCCTCTGCGCGGCGGGGCTCTCCC
>DASREU010000417.1:0-2105 GCA_035651935.1 Myxococcales bacterium
GTTCGACGAGTCGCTGATCAGGCGCACGATCGACCTCGCCCGCGAGATGCGCGCCGTCGCGGAGGGTGGGCAGGTCCCGCCGCCGCTCGTGGACAGTCCGAAGTGCCCCCGCTGCTCGCTGGTCGGGATCTGCCTCCCGGACGAGGTGCGCTTCCTCCGGGAGGGCGGCGAGGTGCGTCCGCTCGCGGTCGCGCGAGACGACGCGCTGCCGCTGCACGTCCAGCGCCAGGGCGCGCGGATCCGTCGTGACGGCGAGGTGCTCCAGGTGCTCGACCAGGACGCGGTGATCGCGGAGGCCCGGCTCGGCGAGGTCTCGCAGGTCGTGCTCTTCGGAGGGGTACACATCACCACGCCGGTCATCCACGAGCTGTGCATGCGCGGCATCCCGGTGAGCTGGCTGTCGCACGGCGGCTGGTTCTACGGGATCACTCACGGCATGTCCCACAAGAACGTGGAGCTCCGCCGACGGCAGTTCGGTGCGGCCGGTGATCCCGATCGCGCGCTCGCGCTGGCCAAGCGATTCGTCCAGGGCAAGATCGCCAACTGCCGGACGCTCCTCCGGCGCAACCACCCCGGTCCGTCCGCGAACTTGCTGGGCGACCTGAAGGAGGACATTCGCAGGGCCGGAGGCGCCGAGCGCCTCGACACGCTGTTGGGGGTCGAGGGCACTGCGGCCCATCGTTACTTCTCGGCATTCGCCGAGATGCTACATCCGCCGAGCGGGGGGCTTGGCGCCTTCGAGTTCCGACGGCGAAACCGGCGGCCGCCCCGCGACCCCGTCAATGCCCTCCTCTCGCTCGCCTACGCGATGCTGGCGCGGGAGTGGACCGTGGTGGTGCAGTCGGTGGGGCTCGATCCTTATCTGGGCTTCTACCATCAGCCGCGCTACGGGCGGCCCGCGCTGGCCCTCGACCTCATGGAGGAGTTCAGACCGCTGGTGGCGGACAGCCTCGTGCTGACGGTCGTCAACAACGGAGAGATCACGGCCGAGCACTTCATGGAGGCCCTGGGCGCGGTGGCGCTCACCGCTGCCGGGCGCGCCCGCTTCATCGAGGCCTACGAACGGCGCCTCGGCCAGGAGATCACGCACCCGGTCTTCGGGTACCGCGTGAGCTACCGACGAATCTTCGAGCTGCAGGCGCGGCTGCTCGGGCGTCACCTCACGGGGGAGATCCCGGAGTATCCAGCGTTCACCACGCGGTAGGCGGTGCGCCGCACCTACATCGTCACATACGACATCTCTGACCCGCGCCGCTTGCGGCGCGTGTACCGGACCATGCGCGGTTTCGGAGAGCACTTGCAGCTGTCGGTCTTTTGCTGCGACTTGACGGCTTCGGACCGAGTGCGCATGATCGCGGCGCTCGAGGCCATCGTCCTCCATGGCGAGGATCAGGTGATCCTGGTGGATCTCGGCCTGACGAGCGCCGGTCCGATCAAGGCCATGGAGGCGCTGGGGCGACCGCTACAGCTCAAGGGCCGGATCCCGGTGATCGTCTGATCGGCGGGGCGTGCGCGAGCGGGACGGTGGTGCGGCAAAGACCGGGACCGCTCGCACGGCCGTATTGCGGCACACGGGATGCGGAGATCCAGGAAGGGAGGTGAGGCGACGCGAGCGCGCAAGGCCGGATGTTCGGCGACGTCCGGACAAGGCGCTCGCACTTCGCGCCTCAAGTCCTCGCCGCGGAAGGCGCCGCGGCGCGGGCTGTTTCCACGGCGGCGACGCCGTGGCTCCATTGAAGGGCGAGGGCGGCGGTGTTGTTGATCTCGACGAAGCGGTTTCCACGGCGGCGACGCCGTGGCTCCATTGAAGGCACGAGCCGCTGGGCCTCCGCGCGCGCGTCCGCGAGGTTTCCACGGCGGCGACGCCGTGGCTCCATTGAAGGGTCTCCGGCGCGACCTGCACGCGCCGCGGCACCCCGGTTTCCACGGCGGCGACGCCGTGGCTCCATTGAAGGCAACTCGAACCAGAACGAGCTCCAGACGACGTCCACCGGTTTCCACGGCGGCGACGCCGTGGCTCCATTGAAGGATGCGCGCCATCGCGGCGGCGAAGCTCGGTCAGGCCAAGGTTTCCACGGCGGCGACGCCGTGGCTCCATTGAAGGG
>DASREU010000418.1:0-13148 GCA_035651935.1 Myxococcales bacterium
TCCCGACGTTCTCGATGAAGAAGACGTCGAGGGCGCCCACCGGGAATCCGTGCAGCGCCTTGTGCACCAGCTCCGCGTCGAGATGGCAGCCGGTCCCGGTGGTGATCGCCCGCGCCGGGATCCCCGCCTTGGTCAGCCGCCGCGCGTCATTGTCGGTCTCGAGATCGCCGCTCACCGCCGCGATCCGCAGCCGCCCGGCAGTCCGGCGCGCCATCGCTTCCAGGAGCGCCGTCTTCCCCGATCCCGGCGAGCCCATCAGATTGATCGCCAGCACCCCGCTCTCCTCGAAGTGCTCGCGGTTGTGTCCCGCGGTCCGATCGTTCGCCTGCAGGAGGCGCGTCTGCACTTCGACAGGAACGAGCTGGTTGTCACCGCAGCCGCAGTCCTGGCACATGGGTCACCCGCCTTCCGCCTGGGAAAGAGCCGGAGCGCGCGCCGTCGCCGGCGAAGGGAGGAACCGAAAGCCGAGCGCCGCCGCCTCCGCGACGATCGAGTCCACCAGCGCGGGCAGCGTCTGCTCGACGACGCGCGACCTGCGCAGGCCCACCCCGGTCTGCTCCGGGACGATCCCGAGGAGAGAAAGCCGGAGCGGCAGCGCCAGATCGCCGGCGTCCTGCAGACCGAGGCGCTCTGCCTCGGCATACAGGACTTCCGCCCGCGCCGTGATGCGCACCAGGGTTCCCGGCGGCTGGTCGAGGTACGCCGCATCGACCACGATCAGCGCCCGCGCCTGCGCAACCCAGGGGAGCAGCTTCGCGCCCAGGGTTCCGCCGTCGAGGATGCGGACGCCCTCGGGTGCGCGCCACCTCCGGGTGAGCAGCGAGAGCGCCGCGAGCCCCAGCCCGTCGTCGCGGTGCAGCGGGTTCCCCACACCGAGCACCAGAAGTGGAATGCCGCCGACGCGCGCGCTCATGGGACCTCCAGCTCGAGCTGTTCGAGCACCAGGTCGTCGCCCTGCACGAGCTGCGCCGGGCCGCCGCAGCACTGCAGGCGGTCGCCGGCGACGATCTCGCGGCGGCATTGCGGACAGGACCAGCGCGCCGGCACCCGGGTGAGCTCCAGCGTGGCGCCAGCGCAGACCGTGTGCGGGCGGAACGTGTCGTAGGCCGTCGCGAGCAGCTCCGGGTCGACGCCCGAGAGCGCGCCGAGGCGCACGCGGACCCGGCGTACCGCTCCGCTGCGGCCGCGCAGGTTTCGCTCGACGTCGTCGATCAGCGCCTGCACCAGGGAGTACTCGTGCATCAGCGCCCCCGGAACGCCGGCGGCCGCCGGGCGAAGAAGGCGTCGAGGCCCTCGCGGAAGTCGCCGGTGTCGGCGCTGCGGGCGAGGTTCTCCAGCTCCTGGTCGAGATGGAAGTCGAGGCGGTCGATCCCGGCCGCCTGGTTGAGCAGCATCTTCGTCACACCGAACGAGGCCGTGGGTCCGGCGGCGAGCTTTTGCGCGAGCGCCCGAACCTCACCGTCGTACGCATCGGCGGGGAACACGCGGTTCACCAGGCCGGCTTCGAGCGCCGCCTGGGCATCGAGCCGCGGGTTCAGGAGCGCCAGGTCCATCGCCCTGCGGAACCCGAGCAGGCGGGTGATCATGAACGTGCTGCTCTCGGCGCCGGTGAGCGCCGTCTTCCCGTAGGCCCACTCGAACGTCGCGCGCGAGGAGGCGAGCACCAGATCGCAGCACATGGCGATTCCGAATCCGCCGGCGGCCGCGACGCCGTCGACGGCCGCGATCCACGGCTTGGGACTGCGCCGGATCTCCGAGATCGTCGAGTGCAGGTACTCGAGGATCTGCTTGAACACCTCGCCGTAGCCCTTCGGGACGCTGCGCGCCTGCGGGGAGAGATAGCCGAGTCCCTGGGGATCGCCGCCGGCGCGGATGTACTTGAGGTCCGCCCCGCTGCAGAACACGCCGGGGTACCCGCGCAAGACGACCGCCCGGATCTCGGGGTCGCGCGCGAGCTGCAGGCCGGCCTTGCGGAAGTCGCGGGCCATCTCGCAGTCCATGGCGTTGAAGCGCTCGCGGCGCTCCATCACCAGCGTCCCGACGGCGCCTTCGCGCTCGATGCGGATGAAATCCATCAGCAGATCCGCGGCATGGGCTCGCCCTCGATCTCGGCGACGAGCCGCTTTCCGAAGCCGGTGTCGAGGATGACCTTTCCCTTCCAGTCGGGGAGGCAGGTGCCGACGATGGCCGCCTCGCGCCCGAGCGGGTGCTCGCGGATGGCCCCGAGCACGCGGTCCGCCGACTCCGGGCGCACCCCCACCACAGCCTTGCCCTCGTTCGCGACGTGCAGCGGATCGATCCCGAGCAGCTCCGCCGCCGCGCGCACCTCGCCGTGGATCGGGAGCGCGGACTCCTCGAGGAGGATGCCCACCCCGCTCTTCGCGGCCAGCTCGTGCAGCGTGCTCGCCATGCCGCCGCGGGTGGGATCCTTCAAGGCGCACACCCCGCCGGCCCGCAGCGCCAGCCGGACCAAGGAATTGATCGGCGCCACATCGCTGCGCAGGTCGCCCTGGAGGTCGAGCTTGTGGCGCGCCGCGAGCACCGCGAAGCCGTGATCGCCGAGCGAACCGGTGACGATGATCCGGTCTCCGGGGCGCAGGTCGCAGTCGCGCACCAGCGTCTTCGTCAGCGCCACGCCGGTGGTGTTGAGGATGATCCCGTCCACCTCGCCCTTGCGCATCACCTTCGTGTCGCCGGTCACGACGCGCGCGCCCGCCTCGATGGCGGTGGCCTTCATCGAGTCGCGGATGCGTTCCAGCTCGGCGAAGGGGAACCCCTCCTCGAGCACCACCGCGCAGGTGAGGCCGAGCGGTTCGGTGGCGCCCATCATCGCCAGGTCGTTGACCGTGCCCGAGATGGAGAGCCGGCCGATGTCGCCGCCGGGGAAGAACCGCGGCTGCACCACGTGCGAGTCGGTGGTGACGATCAGCCACTGGTCGCCGACGCGCAGCGCCGCGCCGTCGTCCATGGCGGCGAGGCCCACTCCGTCGACTTCGGCCGCCAGGCCCTCGACGAACACGCTCTCGATCAGCATGCGCATCGCACGCCCGCCGGCGCCGTGCTTGAGAGCGACCCGCTCGCCGAGCAGCGCGTTCATGCGCTCACCTCGCGCAGGTTGGGGATCCCTCCGTACTGGTGCCAGATCCGGCAGCTGCCCTCGGTGGAGACCATGCAGGCGCCGACCGGGTTCTCCGGCGTGCACTGCTTGCCGTAGAGCTCGCAGTCGCCCGGGGCGTGGATGCCCGACATGATCTCGCCGCAGATGCACTGCTGCGCGAGGGCGGAAGGAGCGTAATCCCACAGCTTGTGCAGCTCGATCTTGAACCGGCGTCGCGCGTCGATGCCCGCGAATTCGTCGCGCAGGCGGAGGTTGCCGTTCGGGACGTGGGCGATCCCTCGCCAGCGGCCACCCAGGGGACGGAACACCTTCCAGAGCACCTCCTGTGCGGGCAGGTTTCCTTCCTTGGTGACGCAGCGCGGGAACATGTTGGCCACTTCGGGGCTGCCGTCGCGCACCAGCTCGACCAGCTTGACGAGCGCCGCGAGGATGTCGAGCGGCTCGAACCCCGCGACCACCACCGGCAGCTTGTGCCGCGCCGCGAAAGGCTCGAACACTCCCCAGCCGGTGATCGAGGCCGCGTGTCCGGCGGCGAGGAAGCCTTCGACCTTGTTCTCCGGCATCTCCGCGACGATCTCCATCACCGGCGGGATGTACTTGTGCGCGGAAAGCACGGAGAAGTTCGCAGGCAGGCCGGCGAGGATCTCCGCCGCGGTGGCGACCGCGGTGGTCTCGAATCCGGTGGCGAAGAAGCAGACCTCCTCCTTCACCGACCGCGCGAGCTGCACCGCCTGGGCGATGCTGTAGACCACGTCGATCCTCGCCCCTTCCGCCTGGGCATGCGCCAGCGACTTCACCGTTCCCGGGACGCGAAGCATGTCGCCGTAGGTGGCGATGCGGACGCCCTGCAGGGCGAGGGCGACGCCCTCGTCCACTTCCGGCACGTCCGTGATGCAGACCGGGCACCCGGGGCCCATGATCACGTTCAGGCTTTTGGGAAAGACCGCGCGCAGCCCGAACCGGGCGATCGCCTGCTCGTGGCTTCCGCAGACGTGCATCACGCTCACCGGCCTGCCGATGTCCTCGACGGCGCGCTGCAGCGCGCGGGTCAGCCGGCGCGCGCGCTGCGGATCGCGGAACTTCAGCTCGGCGGTCCCGGGATCATTTCCGGGTCGCATCGGTGGCCTCGATCTCGTTTCGCACGTCGGCCGCCATCAGATCCTGGGGTTCGGCCTCGCGCAGGATGGTGTCGAAGAGCGCCAGCGTCTCGCCGATCTCGTCCTCGGGAATGCGATGGATGGCGAAGCCGACGTGGTTGAGCACGTAATCGCCCGGCGCTACCGGCACGTCGACGATGTCCAGGCGCACCTGCCTGCGCACGCCGAAGAAATCGACGGTGGCGGTGAGCCCGTCCACGGAAAGGACCTTGCCCGGAACGCCGAGGCACATGCCCGCAGCACTTGCAGTCTTCGCGCCGAAAACGCGCGCCCGATCTTCAGGCCGCGGGACGCTCCCACCAGAGGTCCGGCTCGTGCCGCGACTCCCGTGCCGCAACGGTTGCGCCCAGGCGCAGAAGCTCGCGCAGGACGTGCTGTTCGATGGCCGGCACCGCAGCGCGGACCCGGGGTGAAAGGCCCGTCCCCGTCTTCACCACCTCCGGGATCGCGCCCACCAGGAAGACGTCGCCGGGTCCCTTGCCGACCAGCGCCATCCGCATCAGCGCCTCGCGCAGCGTCGGTTCGTGGGGGCTCAAGGTGATGGGCAGCGCCCCTTCCTGGAGCTGGGGGCCGGTGTAGGTCTTCACCTCGCCGGGCGCGCCCTGGCCCTTCAGCGCGTCGACGACGATCAGGGCGTCGAACTCGGTGAGGAACAGGGTGAGGTCGAGCCCGGGCGTCCCGGCGTCGAAGACCGTCACTTCCGGCGGCAGGTCGTACTTCGCCTTGAGCGACTCGAGCACGTACGGCCCGAGGGCGTCGTCGTGCATCAGCACATTTCCGACGCCCATCAGGCAGATCGATCTCACAGCACCTTCACCCGCGCGATCTCGCGCCCTTCCGCATCCACCGTGTGCACGGCGCACGCCAGGCACGGATCGAAGGAGTGGATGGTCCGCAGCGCTTCCAGCGGCTTCTGCGGATCGGCGACCGGATTGCCGATCAGCGAGGCCTCGTACGGCCCGGGCTGGCCCTTGCCGTCGCGAGGTCCGGCATTCCACGTGGAGGGGACCACTGCCTGGTAGTTCTTGATCTTGCCGTCGGCGATCACCGCCCAGTGCGAGAGCGTCCCGCGCGGCGCCTCGTGGAAGCCGAATCCGCGGATCTCGCCCTTGGGGAACGTCGGCGGATTGAAGATGTTCGTGTCACCGCGGCCGATGTTGTCCACCAGCAATTGCCAGTGCTTCAGCGCCAGCTCCGCGAGAACCGCGCAGCGGACCGCGCGCGCGGCGTGGCGGCCGAGCGTGCTCTCGATCACCGCCGGCGTCAGCTTCACCTTGGCGATGCTGCCCGCGGTGTCCAGCACCTTGGTGGCCCAGCGCTTCGTCGGCTCGTGCCCGGAAGCGAACGCGACCAGCACCTCGGCGGAGGGCCCCACCTGCATGGGCTTGCCCTGGAAGCGCGGCGACTTGCACCAGCTGTACTTCCCGCGCGCGTCGAAGTCGGTGTACTGCGGCTTGGTCTCGCCCTCGTACGGGTGCAGCTCGCCCGAGCCCTCGTACCAGGCGTGGGCCACGCTCTCCGCCACGTTGTCGCGGAAGTATTCGTCATGGAACGAGGTGATCGGCTTGAGGGTTTTGAGGTCGCCGCCGAAGATGGTGCCGCCGGGCATGTCGAACTTCTCGCCCTTCGTATCCAGCGGCAGGTCCGGGACCGCCAGGTAGTTGCGGACGCCCGCGCCGTAGCCGAGCCAGTCCGGGTACAGGGCCGCGATCGCGCAGACGTCGGGGATGTAGACCTGCTCGACGAACTGCTTCACCTCGAGGAGGAGGTCCCGCACGTGCGCGAGCTTCTCCATGTTCAGCGTGGACGGGTTGTCGAGGTTGATGGCGTTCGCGACGCCGCCCACCGCCAGGTTCTGGATGTTCGGCGTCTTGCCGCCGAGGATCGCCACCACCTGGTTCGCCTTGCGCTGGTAGTCGAGCGCCTGCAGGTAGTGGGCGACGGCGAGGAGGTTCACCTCGGGCGGCAGCTTCATCGCCGGGTGGCCCCAGTAGCCGTTGGTGAAGATGCCGAGCTGTCCGCCGGCGACGAAGCTTTCCAGCTTCTTCTTCACGCCCTCCATGTGCCGGCGCGAGTTGCCCGGCCAGGCGGAGAGAGACTCGCCGAGCGCCGCCGCCTTCGCGGGATCCGCCTTCAGCGCGCTGGTCACGTCCACCCAGTCGAGCGCGCTCAGGTGGTAGAAGTGGACCACGTGATCGTGCAGCGAGTGGGCGGCGACGATCAGGTTCCGGATGTACTGCGCGTTCAACGGGATCTCGAGCTGCAGCGCGTTCTCCACCGCGCGCACCGAGGCGATGGCGTGCACGGTGGTGCAGACGCCGCAGATCCGCTGGGTGAAGAACCAGGCCTCGCGCGGGTCGCGGCCCTTGAGGATCAGCTCGATGCCGCGCCACATCTGCCCGGAGGACCAGGCGTCCTTCACTTTGCCGTTCTCCACCTCCACGTCGATGCGGAGGTGGCCTTCGATGCGGGTGACGGGATCGATGGTAACGCGCGTCATGGGTTGCTCCTCGCGGGCCGCGGCAGGATCGGGAACACCTTCACGATGAACGTGTAGGCGGCGATCTCCAGCGCGACGAATCCGATCGTGACCAGCATCTCCGGGATGCTGGGGAAGTAGTGCCAGGTCGAGCCGGGGTCGAATGCGACCAGGTAGACGTCGAAGCGGTAGACGGCGCCGGCCAGGACCGCGAGCATGGAAGCGACGAAGAGCTGGCCGGGATCGCGGACGCGCCGCTCGTCCAGAAGGAGCCAGGCAGGCACGGCGAACAGCGCCATCTCGGCGACGAAGAGCAACGTCATCCCGTTCGCGCCGAATCCGGGGAAGCCGTTCAGCAGGAGGCCGGCGATGCGGATGCCGAGGAAGGCGATGAAGCAGAAGGAGACCGCCTTCCCGATCTTCGCCAGCAGGTGCCACTCCGGATCCAGCCGGAATGCCCTCCCGGAGACGGTGGCCTCGAGAACCGCGCCGGCGTAGCCCATCCCGATGACACTGATGAGGAACAGCAAGGGGAGGAGCTGGGTGTGCCAGAGCGGGTGCACCTTGGTGGAGATCATCATCAAGGAGCCGAGCGAGCTCTGGTGCATGGTGGGCAGGAGGATCCCGAGCGCGATCAGGAACGGGAGCGCCTTCTCCAGGTAGCGGACGAAGCGCTTGGGGAGGAACGAGGGCGAGAGCTCGATCCAGGCCACCATGATGTAGCTCATGATGCAGAGCGCGACTTCCAGCAGGGCCGAGTTGAAGTTCCAGGTCCAGAAGAAGCTCGGCACCTTCCAGGCGTTCCACCAGCGGCCGATGTCGACGAACACCGAGGCGCCGGCGACCGTGTACCCGAGCGCGGTGGTGAGCAGCGCCGGGCGGACGAGCGGGTGGTACTGGCCGCGGTTGAAGACGTAGACCATCAGCGCCATCGCATAGCCGCCGCAGGCGATGCCGGTGCCGGTGACCACGTCGAACGCGATCCAGATGCCCCAGGGATATCCGTCGTTCATCCCCGTGGTGGGGCCGAGGCCCACGATGAAGCGCCAGAGGAGGATGGCGCACGAGAGCGCGCCGAGGGCGAGCAGGACGTTGAACCGGGGCGTGAAGATGCGGCCGCCCATGGGCGCTGCGCGGCTCATTCGTCACCTTCCTTGTCCTTCTTGCGGTTGCGGATCACGGCGGCCGCGAGGCCGACGTAGAGGATCGCGGGAGTGAGCATCCCCTGGTAGAGCCCGTGCTGGAGCGACTCGGTGACCGAAGGGCTGGACCGGGTCCCCTTGTCCGGGAAGCCCAGCTTGGTGAACGGAACCGAGGCCAGATACAGCACGCTGGTGCCGCCCAGCTCGTCCTCGCCGTACACCTTGTCGACGTAGAAGCGCGGGTGGGCGTCGATGCGGCGGTGCGCCTCGCGGAGCAGCTCCTCGCGCTTGCCGTAGATGATCGCCTTGCGCGGGCAGACTTCGGTGCAGGCCGGCTGCGTCGCCCCTCTGGCGATGCGCGCCTGGCAGAGGTCGCACTTGACGATCTGCGGGGTCGCCGAGTTCCACTCGAACTTGGGGACGTTGAAGGGGCAGGCGACCTGGCAGTACCGGCAGCCGATGCAGGTGTCCTTGTCGTAGGTGACGGGCCCGCCGGCGGTCTTCTTCAGCGCCCCCAGCATGCAGACGGAGACGCAGGCCGGGTCGATGCAGTGCATGCACTGCTGCTTCACATACGTGAACGCCGCCGGGTTCTTCTCGTCCTTCCAGAGCTTGATCACGTTCTTCGTCTGGCCGTCGAGCTCGGTCTGCACGTCGTGCATCCCGTCCTTCGCCTGCGGCGGAAGCCCGGCCGCCTCGCGGCAGGCGACCACGCAGGTCTTGCAACCGATGCAGGCGGTGGCATCGAAGAGCATGCCCACCGAGTCGGGCGCGGCGGTCCGCTTCGTGCGAGCGGCGGCCGGAAGCGCCGCCGCCGCGCCGCCGGCGAAGAGCACCTTGAGCAGGTTGCGGCGTTCCATCTCAAGCCTCCTTGGAGGGGCCCGGCTCGTTCTTCGCTTCCGCGGAGAGCTTGCGCGCGGTCATCACGCCCGCGCCGATGGCAGCGCCCACCACCGCTCCGCCGAACCCGATCGCGACGGGGCTGGGGCGCGGGTGCTCGACGGCGATCGGCGGATACGTGTCCGGCGGCGTCGGCCGCTGGATGGGGACCGTCTCGAA
This sequence comes from Myxococcales bacterium, assembly GCA_035651935.1. Lineage (GTDB taxonomy): Bacteria > Myxococcota > Myxococcia > Myxococcales > 40CM-4-68-19 > 40CM-4-68-19. The sequence continues at coordinate 8,956 of DASREU010000418.1, forward strand.
CATCGGAGTGCGGAACGCATACTCCTTCTCCGTGCACCCGGCGCAGGGGTGGCCGATGCCGATCGGCCAGGCGCCGTCGATCTCGCAGAAGTTCTTCAGCGAGCAGTTCGCGTAGGTGACCGGGCCCTTGCACCCGAGCTTGTAGAGGCAGAAGCCCTGGCGATGGCCCTCGTCGCCGAACCGGTCGGCGAAGCGGCCCGCGTCGAAGTGCGCGCGGCGCGGGCAATCCTCGTGGATGGTGCGCGCATACGCGAACAGCGGGCGGCCGAGGCCGTCCAGCTTCGGCAGGGTGCCGTAGGTGACGAACTGCAGGACCACCCCGAGCAGGTTGTACGGGTTCGCCGGACAGCCGGGGAGCGTGACCACCGGCTTCTTGCTGAACAGCTGCGGCACGCCCGCGGCGCCGGTGGGATTCGGGTCCGCGGCGGCGACGCCGCCGAACGAGGCGCAGGAGCCGATGGCGATCACCGCGGCGGCGTTGCCCGCCACCTCGTCGAGGATCTGCAGGGCGGTCCTGCCGCCGATCTTGCAGTAGATCCCGTTGTCCTTCGCCGGGATCGCGCCCTCCACCACGCAGATGTACTTGCCCGCGTTCTCCTTCATCGCGGTCTTCAGCGCGGCCTCGATCTGGTGGCCGGCCGCCGCGAAGAGGGTCTCGTGGTAGTCGAGCGAGATGGTCTCGAGGATCACCTCGGTGACGTCCGGGTGCGAGGGCCGCAACAGCGTCTCGGTGCACCCGGTGCACTCCTGGAAGTGGAGCCAGATCACCGAGGGGCGCCGTTTCGTCTGCGCGGCTTCCGCGGCGAACGTGGGCGCGAGGCCCAGCGCGGCACCGGCCATGGTGGCGGTGCGCATGAAGTCACGCCTGCTGAGGCCTTTCGCCTCGAGCCGCTCGATCAGCTTACGCTGTGGCATGCGCTGCTCCTTGCGGGATGCCTGTGGGAGAAGCAAGCGCTGAACCGGAGCGATCCGGTCGGGATTGCAGAGTGGGAAGCGCGGTTGAAGTTTGCGCGGGTGCGAAAAGCATTCGTTTCGCGGACAAGCGACCCGAACCGTTTGCGATACGTTCGGCGCCCGCAGGCAGCGCCGAACCTGCGGCGATCCGTCACTGCGCTCCGGCGACGAGTGCCTGGCCGAGAGCGATGCCGCCGTCCCCGCAGGGGACGTCGCGGTGGAGGAACACGTCGAATTCCGGCGTCAGCAGTCCGTAGATGGTTTCCGCGAGCCGCGCATTCTGGAAGCAGCCGCCGGTGAGGACCACCGGACGATGGCCGTGGACCTGCGCGATCTCCCGGACCATCGCTGCCGTCGCTTCGGACAAGGTGTCGTGAAACCCGGCGGAGATCTCCTCGACGGGCCGGCCGGCGATGGTGTCGTTCGTGAGATCCCGGATCAGACGCCTGAGGTCCAGCTCGAGGTGGGCGCCCGGGCGCACGATCTCGTAGCCGTAGGTTCCGCCGCGAGCTCCGCTCGCCGCGGCGTGATTCCATTCGATTGCCCCCTGCCCCTCGAACGTCGTCCTCCGCCGCCCGAGGCCGATCGCGCTCGCGGCGTCGAACCACCTCCCCGCTCCGCGCGCGAGCGGCGCGTTCACCCCTCGCGAGATCATCTGGCGCACCGCCGCGATCTCGCTCGCGGGAACGCCTTCGAACAGCGGCAGCTGCAGAAGCGGCGGCGCGCCGTCGAAGGCGTCGTCCAGCGCGGCCAGCGCGATCCGCCAGATCTCCCGAATCGCGCGCTCGCCGCCGGCGAGCGGGACGGGCCGGAAGGTTCCGACCCTGCGGTACTCCTTCGCCGTCGCGAGGAGGATCTCTCCGCCCCAGATCGTCCCGTCGGTGCCGAAGCCGGTGCCGTCGTACGCGACGCCGATCACCGGGCCCGGGATGCCGTGCTCGGCCATCGCGCTCGCCACGTGCGCATGGTGGTGCTGGACCGCGAGGCGCGGCTCGGAGCGCGTGCGCGCGTACGCGGCGGCGATCGAGTCCGGGTGCAGGTCGTGCACCACCAGCTCGGGCTCCACGCGGAGAAAGCGGAGCATGCGCTCGATGGACTCCTGCATCGAGCGCCAGGTCTCCGCGCTCCCGAGATCGCCGATGTGCGGCCCGAGGAACGCGCTCTCTCCCACGGCGACGCAGAACGTGTTCTTGAGATCTGCCCCGACCGCGAGGATCGGCCGGGGGACGGGTGCGCGCAGCGCGATCGCGCGCGGGACGTATCCCCGCGAGCGGCGCAGCACCGCCGGCATTCCGGCGATCACGCGCGTGACGGAGTCGTCGCAGCGCGTCTCGATCTCGCGGTCGTGGAGGAGGATCAGGTCGGCGATCGCCCCCAGGCGCTGCAGCGCCTCGCCGTCCCGGTAGCAGATGGGCTCCTCGCTCACGTTGGCGGAGGTCATCACCAGCGGGCCGCCGAACTGCGCCAGGATCAGATGGTGCAGCGGCGAGTACGCCAGCATCAGCCCGAGCAGCGGGGTGCGCGGGGCCACCTCCTCCGCGATCGGTGTCCCGGCGCGGCGGCGGACCAGCACGATCGGCCGCTCCGGCGAAAGCAGCAGGGCCTCCTCCGCCGCCCCGAGGTCGGCGAGAGTGCGCGCCTCGCAGATGTCGCGCACCATCACCGCGAAGGGCCGCTCCTCGCGGTGCTTGCGCGCGCGCAGGCGCAGCACGGCAGCGGCGGAGGCCGCGTCGCAGGCGAGGTGGAACCCGCCGATGCCTTTGACGGCCACGACCCTTCCGCTGCGAAGCGCATCGACGGCGGCGGCGATGGGGTCCGCGTGTTCCGGCGCCGCGCGAAGCCGCGGACCGCAGTCGGGACAGGCGTTGGGCTGGGCATGGAAGCGCCGGTGCAGCGGATCGTCATATTCCCGTGCGCACCGGGCGCACATCGGGAACTTCGCCATCGTCGTCGCCGGCCGGTCGTAGGGAACGTCGTTGGCGATGGTGAAGCGAGGGCCGCAGTTCGTGCAGTTGGTGAAGGGGTATCGGTAGCGGCGATCGCGCGGGTCGAAGATCTCGCGCAGGCAGTCGGGACAGGTGGGCAGATCCGGCGGGATCGAGACGCGGCGGTCGCTGGAAGCGACGCTCGGGGCGATGACGAACTCCCGCGCCGGCTGCGCCGGGATGGCGGACACGTCGAACCCGCGGATCTTCGCCGCAGGAGGCGGATCGACCCGCAGCATCGCGACGAAGCGATCGAGCGCCGCGCGGGGACCGAACGCCTCGATCACCACTCCCGACGCGTCGTTGAAGACCCTCCCCGCCACGCCGGCGCCGTGCGCGACGCGATACACCCAGGGGCGGAAGCCGACGCCCTGGACCGTGCCGCGGATGTCGATCTGCCGGCCTTCGATCACGGCATGGAGCGGAGCAATCGCGGGGCCACGCGTTTTTGCTGCGCTCTCGCCTCCCCGGGCCGCAGAGTTTGCGCCCTGCTCAGGTCGTCGGGGAATGTCTCCGCGCGTCATGCTCGTACCTGCGCAGCGAAGGGACGAGCAACGCTGCCAGCGCGGCCGCGAGCACACAGAGCGCTCCTCCGGACCAGACGGAGAAGCGGACTCCGGCGATCTTCGCCAGCACCCCGGCCTCCACCTCGCCGAGCTGGGGCCCGCCGGTGAAGAAGATCATGTTCACCGCGGTCATCCGCCCTCGCAGCTCGTCCGGCGTGAGGATCTGCCGCAGCGTCTGCCGCATCACCATGCTGACGGTGTCGGCCGCGCCCGAGAGGGCGAGCGCGAACAACGAGAGCGGGAACGAGGCCGACACGCCGAACACAGCGATCGCGGCTCCATAGACGGCGATCGCGACCAGCAGCGCCGGTCCCTGCCTGCGGATCGTCGGGAGGAAGGAGAGGGAGAGTCCCGCCGCGGCGGCGCCGAGCGGTTGCGCCGCGTAGAGCAGCCCGAGCCCGCGCGGCCCCACGGCCAGGAGGCGATCCGCGAAGATCGGGAGCAGCAGCAGCGAGCCCGCGAGGAACGTGGCGGCGAAGTCCAGCAGCATGGTGGCGAGGATGAGCGGGCTGCGGCGCAGGAACCGGAATCCTTCGACGATCGCTCCGGCGCTCAGGCCCGAGAGCCCCGGCGAAGGGGCCCGGTGCTCCATCGCCAGCAAGGCACCGATCACCGCCAGGTAGGAGAGGACGTCGATCGCATAGATGGGAAGGACGCCCTTCCAGGCGAGCAGCGCGCCTCCGAGCGC
>DASREU010000419.1:0-3352 GCA_035651935.1 Myxococcales bacterium
AGGACGTTCACCTTGCCGTCCTTCGCCTGCTCGATGTCGCAGCGATAGCTGCGGGTCCCCACCAGAAGGCTGACCGCCGACTGCTGCAGCTGCACCGCATCGACCTCGAGCAGCTTGTCCCCGATGGTCACGCGGTAGCCGTTCTCGCGCGGGCTCACCTCCACCACCCGCTCCTCGCCGTCGACGATGGTGGTGTACCTCATCGCGACCTCCGCAGCGCCGAGAGCCGCCCGGCGCGCGCCCAGGCGGATTCGGAAGCCGCCTCCGCCGCGGCGGGGCGGAGCGCCGCGCGCTGGTCCTGCCCGAACTGCCAGATGGCCGCGGCCGCGAGCGCGATCTCCTCCTCGCCGGTCTGCTCGCGCCGGAGCAACCGCTCCTGCGCGCGGCCGAGCAATCCGGTGTCGTAGTCGCCCTTGCGGAACTCGTCGAGGTCGAGCACGCGCTTGAGGTAGGAGACGTTCGTGGTGATGCCTTTGATCGCCGTCTCGCCCAGCGCGCGCTTCAGCCGGGCGATCGCCTCCTCGCGGGTTCGCGCCCAGACCGCGAGCTTGCCGATCATCGGATCGTAGTAGCGCGGTACCTCGCTGCCGCTCTCCACCCCGACGTCGTTGCGCACTCCCGGTCCCTGCGAGAGGCGCAGGTCGAGGATCTGGCCGGGGCTGGGGAGGAAGTTCTTCGCCGGGTCCTCCGCGTAGAGCCGGGCCTCGATCGCATGGCCGCGCAGGTTCCGCAGCACGTCTTCCTGGGCCCAGGGCAGGCGCGCGCCGGAGGCGACCTCGATCTGCCAGCGGACCAGGTCGAGGCCGGTGCACCACTCGGTCACCGGGTGCTCGACCTGCAGGCGGGTGTTCATCTCCAGGAAGTAGAAGCTGCGGGTGTTGCCGTCGACCAGGAACTCGCAGGTGCCGGCGCCCACGTAATCGACGGCCTTCGCCGCGTTCACGGCGACGCGGCCCATCTCGGCGCGCAACTCCGGGGTGACCACGGGGCTCGGAGTCTCCTCGATCACCTTCTGGTGCCGCCGCTGCACGCTGCACTCGCGTTCGCCCAGCCAGATGCAGTTGCCCTGCGTGTCCGCGAACACCTGGATCTCGACATGGCGCGGCCTGGCGATCGCCTTCTCGATGTAGACGCGCGCGTCGCCGAACGCGCCCATCGCCTCGCGCTTCGCCGTGGCCAGCGCGGAGTCGAAATCCCTGGGGTCCGCCACCAGCCGCATTCCCTTGCCGCCGCCGCCGGCCGCGGCCTTGAGCATGATCGGGTACCCGATCGAGACGGCATACTCCTTCGCTGCCGGCTCGCCCCCTTCCGGGATGGGCTCTTTCAGCCCCGGCACCACCGGCACGCCGGCTTCGATCACCTTGCGGCGGGCGCGCGTCTTCTCGCCCATGTCTTCCATCGCCTGCGGCGGCGGGCCGATGAAGACGATCCCGGCGGCCGCGCAGGCGCGGGCGAAGCTCGCGTTCTCGGAGAGGAACCCGTATCCGGGGTGGACCGCCGAGGCTCCGGTGGCCTTGCAGGCGCCGATCACGTTCTCGATCGAGAGATAGCTCTCGCGGGAGGCGGCAGGACCCACCCGGACCGCTTCGTCGCAGGAGCGGACGTGCAGGGCGCCCCGGTCGGCGTCGCTGTAGATCGCGACGGTGCGGATCCTCATCTCCTTGCAGGTGCGCGCAACGCGAACGGCGATCTCGCCGCGGTTCGCGATCAGGATCTTCCGGATCGTCACGGCGGCGCACCCTAGCAGAACTGCCGGCTCCCCGCCCCGCTCGATCGTCGCTCCCGTCAGTCGGTGGCGCCGGACATCGTCCGCGGCCGCTGCGCGCGGAAGCGCAGCGGATCCACCGGCTCACCCGCCAGGTCGATCTGGTAGTGCAGGTGCGGCCCGGTGCTCCGGCCGCTGCTGCCCGTCCTGGCGATGATCTGCCCTTTCTCGACGCGCTGTCCGTTGCGGACCAGCAGCGCCTCGTTGTGGCAGTAGGTGGTGACCACGCCGCGCCCATGGTCGAGCACCAGGATGCGCCCGTTCACGCCGTCGCTGCTCGCCCGCCGCACGACGCCGGCGCCGACCGCATGCACCGGCGTGCCGATCGCGGTTCCCAGATCGATGCCCGCATGGAGGCGCCATCCGCCGAGGATCGGGTGCTCCCGCACCCCGAACGGGGAGGTGATCCGCACCGTCTCCGGCAGGGGCCAGCCGAGCGCATACGTCTCCCCGAGCATCGCCGCCTGGGCGGTGCGGGCGATGCACGGTTCGGCCCGGGGCGGGAGCGCACGCGCGAGATCCTCCAGCGCCGCGGAGCGCGCCTGGTCGATCGCGTACTGCGCCGCTTCTTCCCCGCAGAACACCGCGAGCAGCGCCGCATCGTCGGAGCCGAGCCGGCCCGAGAGCGTCCGGAGCCGCGGCGCCAGCTCAACGGGCGACCCTTCGAGGACCGCGGCCGCTCCATACGCCAGCGCTTCCGCCGGCGGCACCGGGCCGGCGAGGAACGGCGGCAGGCGAGGCGGGACCAGGGTGCCGGCGCCGAAGTAGGCGAGCAGCGGCCGCGCGGTGGTCCGCGTCCTGAACAGCCACGCCCCGGCGGTGCGGACCAGCGCGCCCGCGGGCGTGTGGTACCAGGCGGCCCAGAGGCAGAGCGCCGAGAGGAACAACTCCAGCAGCGGCAGCCGGGTCCTCATCGGAACGAGAGCACCGCCGCCACCAGGAGCGGCACCAGCACGACCGCCGCCGGCACCCGGTACCGCGCCGAGCGCGCATGCTCCAGCGACCGGAACACCGCGCGCGGCACCAGCACCACGGCGAGGCAGACGAGCGTGGCGGCGCGCGCCAGCTGGGCGAACCAGGAGAGATGGAGCGCGAGCTGCAGCGATCCTTGCACCATCCGGGCGACGGAGAATGCTCCGGCGAGCGAGACGAGCAGGGCCGCCGCCGGCCGGACCGCCACCAGCGGCGAACGGATCCGCAGCAGGAGATCGCGGCCGAGCTTCCATTCGCGGGCCGCCTCGCGCTCGTCGTACCCGAGCAGCGGGACCGCGACCAGCGCATCCGCGGCCAGCTCCCAGGCGAGGGCGACCGCGCGCGCGAACCAGGTCCGCTGCGTCAGTCCGACCAGATCGACGAGCGGCGCGGTGAAGGACCAGCTCGACCAGAGCGCATCGAAGAAGGCGTCGACGCGGTCGACGGCCCAGAGCACTCGATCGCCCACCACGTCCGCGGCGGCGTGGGCTCCCACCGCCGCCAGCGCGCAGAGTCCGAGCGGCAGGAAGATCCAGCGGACGCGGTTCACCCGTTCGGCAACGTTCCAGCGCACCGGCGGATCTTAGGGCGATCCGGCCGACCGTCAGCTTTCCT
>DASREU010000420.1:0-2241 GCA_035651935.1 Myxococcales bacterium
ACTGGGGACGCGTGCTGTCCTCCATCGGCGCGCGCGCGGGCACCGCCGGATATCCCGTCGATCCCGCCGATGCGCGCGTCAGCGTGCAGGAGATGCCCGTCTACGATCGCGCGCCGCTCGCCTACGACGCGAGCGTGCTCAAGGCCCGGATGCGCGAACCGGAAGTCCGGGTGCTGGTCGAGCTGCGGCGCGGCGAAGGCAGCGCGCAGGCCTGGGGATGCGATCTCTCGTACGACTACGTGAAGATCAACGCCGACTACACCTCGCTGATCGTCACCCGGCCCGACGGCGGGGTGGCGAAGGACGACCGGCTCTCGAACTACAGCCCGACCTTCAAGGTCCAGCTGCTGGTGGACGCGCTGGAGTACATCCGCAAGTTCTCCGGCACGCGCTGCGTGATCAAGTACGGCGGGGCGGCGATGGTGAAGGAGTCGCTGAAGAGATCCTTCTGCGACGACATCGTGCTGCTCCGCTCGGTAGGCCTGCGGCCGGTGGTGGTGCACGGCGGAGGGCCGGAGATCACCCGGACGCTGGAGAAGCTCGGGGGCAAGGCGGAGTTCGTCGACGGGCAGCGCGTCACCAACACCGAGGACGTGAAGGTGGTGGAGATGGTTCTCACCGGCTCCATCAACACCGAGCTGGTGACCCTGCTCAACGGCAACGGCTCGACGCTCGCGGTCGGGCTCTCCGGCAAGGACGGCGGACTGATCCGCGCGCGCAAGCTGGTGCAGGAGGGCCGCGACCTCGGCCAGGTGGGCGAGGTCACGCGGGTGAACAAGGAGTTCCTCGAGATGCTGCTCGACCAGGGGTACGTGCCGGTGATCTCGCCGGTCGGGCTCGGGGAGGACGGGCAGAGCTACAACATCAACGCCGACAACGTGGCGGCGGAAGTGGCGGTCGCGGTCGGAGCGCAGAAGCTCATCTACTTGTCCGACGTGCCGGGCATCCTGAAGGCGGGCGAGCTGATCGGCCAGCTCACCGCGGCCGATCTGCAGGCGCTGATCGACGACGGGACCATCGCCGGCGGGATGAAGGCGAAGGCGCGCAGCATCCTCAAGGTGCTCTCCGCCGGGGTGCACAGCGTCCACCTGCTCGACGGGCGCGTCCCGCACTCGATCATCGGCGAGCTCTTCACCGACAAGGGCGTCGGCTCCTGGATCCGGGCATGAGGCTGGTCCGCGAAAAGGTCGGCAAGGGCGAGCGGCAGGAGGAGATCCGCCGGCTGCTCCGCTCGCGGCGCATCTCCACCCAGCAGGAGCTCTCGGAGCTGCTCGCGGCGCAGGGCATCGAGGCGACCCAAGCCACGCTCTCGCGCGACCTGGCCGAGCTCGGAGTGCTGCGGGTCTCGGGACCGGAAGGCGCCGTGTACGAGCTCGAGGCGGTGAACGCGAAGGCGAACCCGCTCACCGAGCTGGCGGATACCGTCCTTTCCCTGCGCGAGAACGAGTCCCTGGTGGTGCTGCGGACGCGGCCCGGGATGGCCTCGGCGGTGGCGCTGGCGATCGACAACGCGCGGATGCCGGAGTGCCTCGGCACCCTGGCGGGGGACGACACCATCTTCGCAACACCCGCGCGCGGCGTCGCGACGCGGCGGCTGGTGCAGCAGATCCGGAACCTGTTCGGAAGGGAGAATCTCTGATGGCAACGAGGGAGAAGGTGGTGCTCGCGTATTCCGGTGGGCTCGATACGAGCGTGCTCGTCCGCATCCTCTCCGACGAGTACAAGTACGACGTGATCGCCTGCCACGCGGACGTGGGCGAGTCCAAGGACCACGAGAAGCTGAAGGCGAAGGCGCGGCAGGCCGGCGCGGTGGCGGCGGAGGTGATCGACGCGAAGGAGGAGTTCGCGAGCGAGTTCTGCTTCCCCGCGCTGCAGGCCAACGCGCTCTACCAAGGGGTGTACCCGCTCAGCGCTGCTCTCAGCCGGCCGCTGATCGCCAAGCACCTGGTCGCAGCCGCGCGCAAGCATGGCGCGAGCGCCGTCGCCCACGGCGCGACCGGCAAGGGCAACGACCAGGTCCGCTTCGACCTGGCGGTGAAGGGGATGGCCCCGGATCTGAAGATCCTCGCCCCGCAGCGCGAGCGGAACATCACCCGCGACGCCGCGATGGAGTACGCGGCGAAGCACGGCATCGAGGTGCCGACCTCGAAGAAGTCGCCCTTTTCCATCGACGAGAACCTCTGGGGCCGCAGTATCGAAGGAGGAGTGCTCGAGGATCCGGCGCAGGAGCCGCCGGAAGCC
>DASREU010000421.1:0-15092 GCA_035651935.1 Myxococcales bacterium
AAGTGGCCGAGGCTGACGTTGCCGGAGGTGTACTCGCGCACGTAGGTGGTCGGATCCCAGAGCTTGAGGTGCTCGCTGCAGCGCTGCAGCTCGGTCGCCTGGCAGGAGTAGCGCGGTTCCTGCTTTTCCCCGATCTGCACCAGCGACCGGGTGTTCGCGACGGTCCGCTCGAGGAGCGCCGCGAGCGCCGAGGGCGGCGGGGGAGCTACGGCCGGCATCCCCGGAGTCACCGGCCGCAGCCACTCCTCTTTCCAGAAGAAGCGGCATTCCGCCTGGCACCCGTCGTGGGCGGAGCCGTCGCAGCGGAGATCTTCGAGCAGGACCGCACCGTGGAGACGGCGGCTGCCGGTGTAGTGGATGGTGTCGCAGATCTTCTCGGCGCGGCGCTCCACGGTGAAGCGACGGCCGCAGAAGGGCGCCATCTCCGGCATGAAGGGCAGATCGGCCAAGGCACCGCGCTGATCCAGGGTGGCGAGGATCTCGGAGGGGCTCTTCACCTCGACGAGATCCCCGCGGCGCAACTCCTCTTTGGACATGTCTCCTCTGATCCGTGACTGGGCCGGCCGCGCAGGTCGGCCGATCGTGACGCTCCTCGTCATAACACGTACGGCGTCCTTCACGGGGTCACGGTGAGCGGTTCGACGCAGCTCTTCGTTCTCGAGGCGCGTGGTCGAAGGGCGGCTGCACGCCGCCCTTCGCCACGCCGCCTCTCAGGGCCGACCGCATGAAGCGATCCCTGACCCCCCGGACGGAAAGTTACACCAATACGGCACGCGATCAACATCTGCACTCGCGTGCAGTGGCCCGGCGCGCGCCGCCTGCGGCGGCCGGAATCTCGGAAACCCGAATGGTCCGTGCTATTTCGCTCGTAGAAGGGACGCTCCGCCGGCTGGGCAGGCGCGCGATCCCGACCCCGGAGAATCAAATGGCAAAGAAGTCGCAAGAACCGCTGGTGATCGCCAGCAAGGCAAAGGGCGTCCTCAAGGCCGCGGGCTGCAACACCGCCGGCGACGCATTCGCGGCCCTCAACGGCTATCTCTACTGGCTGCTCGAGCAGGCCGCGAAGCGCGCGAAGGCGAACGGGCGCAAGACCGTTCGCGCGCACGACTTCATGGTCTGAGTCGTCAGCGGATCCGGGCGAGGGCCTCGCGCGCGTTGCGCGTGAACCCGTCCTCCTCCTTGTAGAGGCGGAGGAACCCGGTGAGATGGGTGCGCGCGCGCTCGGCGTGGCCGAGCGCGTAGTCGCTCATCCCGGCGTGATAGAGCGCCTGGAAGTGATTCGGCCACGACTCCAGCACCAGATTCATGATCGGCGCCGCGGCGATGTCGTCGCCGGCATCGGCCACCGGGTGGGCGATGTCGAAGACGATGCCGGCGGCGCGCCACCGGTCCTCCTGGCGAACCTGCGCGAGCATCGAGCGGGCCTCGTCGATGCGGCCGGCGAGCGCCCAGCATCCCGCACCGAAGCCCTTGCCATCCCATCCCTCCGGCGGCGGCCTCCGCGACATCAGCTGCGCGACCTCCACCGGATTGCAGGATTGCTTCGCGACCGCGTACCAGCGCTGCGCTGCCGATGCGCTGCGCGGAAGACCGGAGACGGCGACGGACGGCTCCGCGGCGGGCGCCGGCCCCCGGACGAAGGAGAGCAAGGTGATGCAGAGCGCGGAGGCCGCGAGCAGCGCGAACCGGGGCCTCACCCGCAGCTGCGGGCGCGGGTCCTGCAACATCGCCAGCGCCGCGGCCGCGCTGTGCAGCCGTCGCTCTCGCCGCGGCTGCACCAGGCGGACGATCAACTCGCGCAGCGGCAGACCCGCCGGCACGGTGAGGACCATGTCGCCGGAGAGCAGGTCCGAGGGAGGCTTCCCGCTCGCGGCGTGCAGGAGAGTGGCGCCGAGCGCGTAGAGATCGCTGCTGGCATCGACCGTGCCGCCGAGTTGCTCCGTCGGCATGTAGCCGAAGGTGCCCACCAGCGTCGACCCGTACGTGCTGTCGCTGGTCAGTTGCCGCGCGCTGCCGAAATCGACGAGCACCACCTCGCCGCCGGGCCGCACGATCAGGTTGTCGGGTTTGATGTCCCGGTGCAGCACGCCGAGCGCGTGGAGATACGCGAGGACCTGCAGCACCTGTCCGGCGAGGTCCCGCAGCTCCGCGGCGGAGAAGGGCGCGCGAGAGATTCGGGCAGAAAGAGACTCGCCCTCGATGAACTCGGCGGCGAGATAGAGGCGGAGCTGGACGCCCTCGCCGTCCTTGAAGCTGTCTACGTAGTGGGGGATGCGCGGATGGTGCAGCGTCTTCAGCATCGCCGCTTCGCGCTCGAAGGCGTCGATCTGCTGGGCCCCCGGAACGTTCGCGAACTGCAGCTCCTTGAGGGCGACGACGGAGCCCGAGGGAGATCGCGCCCGGTAGACGCGCCCGTGCGGACCCTGGGCGAGGACCTTCTCTACGGCGTATCCGCGGGGGGCGCGCGCGACTCCGCAGAAGCCGCACCGCGGTTCGCTGACCGGTCTCCCACAGCCGGCGCACTCGCCCATCGATCCCCCGGCCTCCGAGTGTACCGGGCATGCGGCCGAACGCAGAGGGAAGCGCCGGCACCGGCCTGTGGCGAGGTCGCCTACCCCGCGGTGCGATGTGCGTGGACGGGTGCGTGCGGCCACCGGAGGTGCGTAAACTCCGCGTCCCGGCTGCGGCCGCAGCTTCGCCTTCGAGGGAATGACATGAACGCGAACTCGCTCACGCTCCGCTCGATCCGCTCCGTCGGCGTCGAAGTCCCCATGAAGCTGCCGCTCGGGACCAGCGCCGCCACGGTCCGCGCTGCGCCGCTGCTGCTGATCGACGTCGATACCGAGGAAGGGGTCACCGGCCGCTCGTATCTGTTCTGCTATCTCCCCGCGGCGGCAAAGGCCATCTCACACCTGCTCGCGGAGGTGCTCCGCGTCGCGCAAGGCGATCCGCTCGCTCCCGCGGATCTGTGGGCGAAGCTCGCGCGCCGCTTCACCCTGATCGGGGTTCAGGGAGTCGTGCGCATGGCCATGTCCGGATTCGACATGGCCTGCTGGGACGCGCTGGCGATCGCCGCGGGCAAGCCCCTGGTCTCGCTGCTGGGCGGCGTCCCACGCCCGATCGCGGCGTACAACAGCAACGGGCTGGGATTGATGGGCCCGGAGGCAGCGGCGGACGAGGCGGAGGCGCTCCTCGCCGGCGGGTTCCGCGGCGTCAAGCTCCGCCTCGGCCATCCGACGCTGGAAGCGGATCTCGCCGCGGTGCGGGCGGTGCGCAAGCGTCTCTCCGATTCCGTCGCCCTGATGGTGGACTTCAACCAGGCCCTGACCGCCGCCGAGGCGGTCCGTCGAGGGCGCGCCCTCGACGGAGAGGGCGTGTACTGGATCGAGGAGCCGATCCGGCACGACGACTACCGCGGCTGCCGGAAGGTGGCGCGCGCCCTCGAGACTCCGGTGCAGATCGGCGAGAACTTCTCGCAGCCGTACGCCATGGAAGAGGCGATCCGCGCGGCGGCTTGCGACTACGTGATGCCCGACCTGGAGCGCATCGGCGGCGTCACCGGGTGGCAGCGCGCCGCCGCCCTCGCCGCCGCCAACGGGCTGGAGATGTCCTCGCACCTGTTTCCGGAGATGAGCGCGCATCTGTTGGCAGTGACCCCGACCTGCCACTGGCTCGAGTACGTCGACTGGGCTGACGCCATTCTCGCGGAGCCGCTGCGCATCGCGGACGGCCACGCGGTCGTCTCGGGTCGCCCTGGCGCCGGTCTCGCCTGGAACGAGGACGCCGTCCGCCGCTACCGCATCCCCTGAAGCGGACGCGGCATCCGTAGCGCTGCCGCCGCTGTTCAGGGGCGAACGCCGAAAGCGACATCCTGGTTCGCTGGTCGACACCGCGATCGGGGCCCCGCGATGGCGTCGCGGCAGAACCGTGGGCACCATCGATCCACCTTGGCGAAAGTGTTCGCAGCGCTCGACGCGTCGATCGAGATGGGCCGCCGGCCGGGCCTGCGCGCGGGGGTGCAGCAGCGCCTGTTGAACATCCTGGAAGCGACGCTGCAGGTGGCGCGGCTCCCCGGCGGAGCGGTCGACGACGCGGCGCCGCTCGTGCTGCGGCTCGACGATTACGAGGTGACGTACTCGCTCGACCTCGACGACGCCGCCGTGCACGTGCTCTCGATCCAGCCCGTCGACGAGCGGCGGATCCCCACGGATCGCGCGTTTTCCCGGAATCTGTTGAAGGACGGCCAGCCTTAGCGGGCCGGCGCGCGAACCTCAGGAGGAGACGCCGTTCACGGCGATGCCGCCGTCCTCCAGCTGCAGCCGGAAGAGCGCGCCTCCGCCGTCGCGGTCGAGGATCTCGACCTTGCCCCCGTGTCCCTCGGCAACGAGCTTCACCATGTAGAGGCCGAGGCCGATCCCTTTGCGGATGCCGCCTTTCTTCGCCTCGACGGACCCGAACTTCTCGAACATGCTCGCCCGCATGTCCGCGGGGATCCCGGGGCCCCGATCCGCGACCTCGATCACCACGGCGCTCGCGACCTGCCGCACCACGACCGCGATGTCCTTTCCCGCGGGGGTGTACTTCACGGCATTGCCGACGAGGTTCTCGATCGCCCTGCGCACCAGCTTCTCGTCGAGGGACGCGGGGCGCTCCACCTCGACGCGGAGCTCGAGGCCGATCTGCTTGCGCCGGGCGACGGCCTCGAGAGTCGCGACGGCCGATTTCATCAGCTCCGGGACATCGACGCGAATCCGATGGATCTCCAGGCGGCCCTCCTCGAGCAAGCGGACCTGCAAGGCGTCCTCGAGCGTGGAAAACATCGAATCGGCGGCGCGCAGGGCCGCCCCGGCGTCCTGTCGCGCGGTGCCTTCGGGCAGCCCGCCGAGGAGAAGCTGCAGGTGCGCCATGATCCCGGAGAGCGGGCTGCGCAGGTCGTGGACCATCAGCGAGATCATCTCGTCCTGCGCCCACTGCATCTTCTTCAGCTGCTTCAGCTGCTGGCGGATGAGCGCGTCCTGCGCGCGGAGCCGGAGGAACGAGCGCGTCCGCAGGAGCAGCTCTTCCGGATCGACGGGCTTGGTGAGGAAATCATCCGCGCCCGACTGGAGCCCGATCTTGCGCTGCTGCTGATCGGTCAATCCGGTGACCAGCAGGACGGGCAGGAAGGGATCGCGGTACTGATCCTTGATCAGCTTGCAGGCCTCGAAGCCGGTCATCTCCGGCATCATCACGTCGAGCAGCACCAGGTCGACGCGCTCCCGTTCGAGCACGGCGAACGCGGCGGCGGCGTTGCCGGCTTCGAGGATCCGGTACTGGTCGCGGAGCAGCGGCCGGAGGAAGAGGCGGTTGCGCTCCTCGTCGTCGACCACCAGGATCGTGGGCCATGCCCGGGCCCGCTCGCTCTGCCCCCATCCGATGTCGTCCGGGGCGGCGCGCGCTGAGCTTCCCTCGGTGGCGCGATCCATCCAGCTACCATGGCCCCGATCGGCGCCCGGGCGCAAGCTACCATTCGCGATTATCGCAATCGCTTCAATCGTGGCCCCAGTGGCTCGAATCCTGGCTCGTCGCGGGTGTGTCCCGCAGCATTTTCCGGATTGGGAGCCTGATCCCCGCTCCGCCGCAGATCATTCGTCGCCGGCGCGGTCCGCCTGGGCGAGGACCAGCTCCGCTTCTTCCTGGCGGGCGAGCGCCGCGAGGTAGGGAAAGTCGCGCTCCAGTGAGCGGACGAACTGAAGCTGCCGGCGGAGCGCCTTCACCAGCCGGCGGTTCTCCTCCTCCAGCTGGATGGCCTCGAAGGCGAAATAGACGATCACCCGCAGCATCGTGTTGTTCCAGGGCTTGGGGATGAACCGGTAGACCTCGCCTTCGTTGATGGCCTTGATGATCGTCTCCCGGTCCGGGTCGCCGGTGAGCATGATCCGGCACACCTGCGGGTGGCGCTCACGGATCAGGCGGAAGAACTCGATGCCGCTCATGTCCGGCATGTTCTGGTCGCTGATCACCAGCTTGATCGACTGCGCGCGGAGGATCTCCAACCCCTCCGTGGGACCCTCCGCGCTGAGCACGGTGTACCCTTCCCGTTCGAGGAATGAGCTCAGCGCGGAGCGGACGTGCTCCTCGTCGTCGACGACGAGGATGGTGCGGCCTGGGATCTTCGCCGTGGGCGCAGGACTTCCCATCCGTGCATTCCATCCCGGACCAGGGGGGCCAAGGCAAGTTTTAAACACCTCTAATGGTGCGACAACCCGCTACAGGCGGCGCCGGTCAGAGGGTCCTGAGGAATGCGATCAAATCGGCCTTTTCCCCGGCGCTGAATCCGATGGCGAATCGGGTGTCGTAGAACCCGACCACGTCGGAGAGGGTGGCTGCGGCGCCGTTGTGGAAGTAAGGGGCGCGCGCCGCGAGCCCGCGGAGGATCGGGCCCTTGAAGCGGTCGAGGTCCTTCCACTTGCCGGTGATCAATGCCTTCCCCGGATCGGTGGTCTGGAAGAGCTCGCCCGTGGCCTTGTTGCGCAGCGTGTACAGCGGCAAGTCCGGGGTACGCCGGCTCGCGTCGGCGAGGCCGATGTCGAGGGGCAACGCCAGCGAGTGATCGCCGACGTTGGGCGTGTCGTGGCAGGTGGTGCAGGTCCCGCGGATCGCCGGGACGCCGAGGGCGTCGTTCAATCCGCGCACGCCGGTGATGTCGATCGGCTTGTGATTGAAGAGGTCCTCGCCGCGGGCCACCGCGGCGCGCGCGTCGGCGAGGCGGCTCCCGCCGGAGCCGCTCCAGGCAGCGTAGAGCGTCATCGAAGCCGGATCGAACGGCTGGCCCGCCGGATCCGCGCCCAGGGCGTCGTTGATGCCGAGGTGGAAGGCGGTGCGGCTCAGCTCGAGCACGCCTCCGGACGCGCCTCCGAGCGTCAACAGGCCGGCATCGAAGTCGAGCGCTTGCGCGAAGAAGATACCCGACTCGAAGGCGACGATCTCCTCCCGCTGCGCGTCGTCGATCGGATCCACCCTCTGCGCGTGTCCCTGCGTCGCGCCGTTCGCCTGGTGGGCGAGGTCCTGCCGGATGCTCATCCCGGCGAGCGTCTCGCGGCCGTCCCACATCACGGTGGAGAGGAACGCCAGGTTCGCGGAGGGAAGCGGCCGCCGGAACAGCGACAGCTCGCGGGCGCTGGCGAAGCCGTACGGATCGTCCACCGCGGCCAGCTCGAACTCCGCGCCGTCGGGGATCCCGATTCCGACCCGGATCAGGCCCTTGGTGAGCAGCATGCTGAAGGCGCGCCGGCGCGCGGCGAGCGACCCGAGATCGGCGAGCGGCGAGCTCGAACCGTCGTTGGCGCGGAAGATGGGATCGAGCCCCTGGGTCCGCTCGAACCGTTCCCGCACGCCTGCGGGTGTCACCGTCCAGCCCTGGCTCGCCACGTGGCAGCTGACGCAGGCCCGCCCGTTCGCGCCGATGCTCCGGTAGAAGAGGCTCGTGGTATCGATCGACCCGGTGGCGGTGAGAGTCCGACCGACGCCGCCCGGGTTGGGAGCGATGAGGGCATCGTCGCCCGGCACCCGGACGACATCCGCGGCTCCCTCGCGCAGCTCCAGCCCCGCCGCCGCGGGCTCGCGTCCGCTCCCGCCGGAGCACCCCCCTGCGAGGACGACGGCGAGAGCCGCCCCGATCAAAGCGCGCTGCGCTCCCTTCCGGCCTCGTGCGATCAGGTGCATCGGTCCACCCCCGCCTGGACTGGAGAGCACCCCGCATGCCAGCGGCAGTTCCGCCGTGGCGGCGCTCAGCGCCATTCGCGAGCGGTTCACGCGGTAGCGCTACAGCGGCGCCACGGGGGCGAAAGCGCATCGGCGCGCGAATCGGGCCGCCAAACCCGGTCCTGCGCTGGCACGGGCGATGCTCTTCAGGCGCGGCGGAGGCAGCCCATGACCCCAACGACCGGAAACTGGAAGAGCCCGCTCGCGCTGTTCATCGCCGTGCTGGCGTTGTACCTCGCTTCATTCAGGATCGACGTGCAGAGGAGAGCGGAAGCGAAACCGCAGGCGCCGATCACCGCTCCCAGCGCGAACCCGGCGCAGGACAAGCCCATCTCGAACGACATCGACGAGTTCCAGCAACTCGGCTGAAGCCGTTGCGCCGGGCGGCACGAGCGGACTGCACTGCCGGCGGGCGAGCGATCGCCCGCTTCGGCATGCCGGCGGCCGGGCGTTCCGCAGCCTTCGTCCGTAGATTGACGGCCATGAAGCTGCTCGTCCGCGGTGTCCTGGTGGTGGTCGTCCTCGCGCTGGTCGCTCTCGGCGTCGCGTTCTTCAACCTCAATCGGCTGATCCGGACGGCGGTGGAGCGCGAAGCCACCAGCTCGCTCCGGCTGACCACCACGCTCGAGTCCGCGCGGGTGGGGCTTCTGGGCGGGACGCTGAACCTGCACCAGCTGCGGATCGCCTCGCCGCAGGGCTTCTCGGCTCCGCACATGCTCACCCTCGGAGACCTGGACGTCGCGGTCCGCCTCGCCGAGCTGCGCAAGTCGCCGATCCACATCAGCTCCGTCACCATCGACAAGCCTGCGCTGGTGATCGAGCAATCGGGCGGCGCGCTCAACTTCCGCAAGGCGATGCAGCTGATGCCTTCGCATCCGCCGTCGACGAACCCGGTGAAGGTGATCATCGACGAGCTCAAGCTGCAGGACGCCCATGTGATCGTCCGCCCCGGCCTGCCCGGCGTGGCCAAGGAGATCGACGTACCGGTGCCTGCGCTGACCATGAAGGACATCGGCCGCGGCAAGGGCGCCGAGAACGGCGCGGCGATGAAGGACGTCGCCATGCAGATCGTCGCCGCTCTGGCCGGCAAGGCCGCGCAGTCCGACGCCCTCCCGCCGGAATTGAAGGCGCTGCTCCACCTCAACGTCGGCCAGGTGATGGGACAGCTCGGCGCCCTCGCCCGGAAGCAGATCTCGGATGCGCTCCCTGGACAGCTCGGGAGCGCGCTCTCGGACGTCGCCAAGGAGCCCGGCTCGATCGCGAAGGATCCCGCGGGGGCGCTGAAGGGACTGGGCGGGATCGTCGGCGGCAAGGCGGAGCAAGCGGCGCCATCCGGTCAGGCGGGCAGGTCCTCGAAGGCGCGGCGCGCGACCCCGCGCTGAGGCGCGCAGGTCTCTGAGGGCCACGCCGGTCCGACGGGATGTGCCTCGCGCCGTGCTACGCCGCGGTCTTCGCGCGCGCTGCCTTCGCGGGATCCATCCGGGACGCGCCCTGGAAGAACGCGCCTTTCTCGATCACCAGCGAGGCGGTCTCCAGATCCCCGCGGACCTTGGCGGTGCTGTGGATCTCCACCCCGCCCTTCGCCTGGATGTTCCCGTTCACCTCGCCATGGACGACGATGGTGCCGCAGGTGATGTTCGCGTCGATGCGCGCGGCGTCGCCCACCACCAGGACGTCGTCCGTGATGATGGTGCCGACGAAGCTCGCGTCGATGCGCACGGTGCCGGCGAACGTCAGCTTGCCCTCGAACCGCACGCCGCGGCCGAGCAGCAGATCGTTGGGCGCTGCCGGAGACTGCGGCCTCGACTCCTTGGTGGTCACCGGCTTCTCGTTGTTCGTCTGGACGTCCATGGCGCCTCGCTGGCCGGTAGGTGGATGTAGCACGGGCGCCCGGCACTCGCCCGCCCGGGCTTCTTACCGCCGGCCGCGAAAGGCTATTCCCGGACGTTCCAGGTCCCGCTGCGCTGGAGGAGCGACTGCGCCTGGCCGCCGTCGACGGGGCGGGAGAAGAAGTACCCTTGCGCGGCCTCGCACCCGACCTCCCGGAGGAAGCCGAACTGCTCGGCGGTTTCCACGCCCTCGGCGACCACCGGCGTTCCCAGGTCGCGCGCGAGCGAGAGGATGGTGCGCACCAGGTCGGGGGCCTGCCCGCGCGGGGAACCGCCGGCGAACAGCGAGCGGTCCATCTTCAGCGAATCGAACTGCACGCGCAGGAGCGAGTTGAGCGAGCAGGATCCGGTGCCGAAGTCGTCCATCGAGAGCCGCAGGCCACGCTCGCGGAGCTGGGCGATGCGCAGGGCGTGCTCGTCGTGCTGCAGCGTGCTCTCCGTCAGTTCCAGCACCAGATCGTGCGGATGGAGCCCGGTGTCCGAGAGCACGCTGTCGATCTGGCCGAGCAGATCGGCGTGCTGGAGCTGGCGCGCAGAGAGGTTCACGTTCAGGCTCAGCGGCTCGGCGCCGGCGTAGCGCCGGCAGCCCTGGAACTGGCGCCCCGCCTCCGCGAGCAGCCACCGCCCGATGGGGACGATCAGTCCTGTCTCTTCCGCGAAGGCGACGAAGCTTTCCGGCGCGAGCAGGCCGCGCGTCGGGTGTTGCCAGCGAAGCAGCGCCTCGAGCCCCTGGATGCGCCCGCTCTTCACATCCACGATGGGGAGGTAGTGGACGCGGAACTCCTCGCGCTCCAGCGCGTTCCGCAGATCGGTCTCGAGCTCGAGCAGGTGTGGAGCGCTCTCGCGCATCCGACCGTCGAACATGGCCGATCGCGCCGGCCCCTGCGCCCGGGCCCGGTGCATCGCGGCGGCCGCATCCTGGAGCAGCTCCTCCGCGGCCGCGTAGGGCGGGCCGCTGACGGCGATCCCGATGCTGACGGTGACGTGGACCTGGTTGCCGCCGAGCTCGAACGGCTCCGCGGTCACCTCGTGGATCCGCCGCGCCACGATCTCCGCGTCGGCGGGCTCGCGCGCGTCGTCGAGGAGGATGCTGAACTCGTCCGGCCCTTCGCGTGCGAGGAGATCCCCTTCGCGCAGGCACCCCTGCAGGCGCTCTCCGACGCTCACCAGGAGGTCGTCGGCGATGGCGCGGCCCAGGGTCTGGTTGATCGACTTGAAGTCGTCCACGTCGATGCAGAGGACGGCGACGCGCTCTCCGTCGCGGCGGCGGGCGCGCGCGAACGAGCGGCGCGCGACGTCGAGGAAGTGTGCGCGGTTGGGAAGCCGCGTCAGCGGGTCGTGCAGCACGTGGATGGAGGTGAACCGCGGCTCGGTGACGTCCATCACGGCACCGGAGAACCGCACCGCCTTGCCCTCCGCGTCGCGAACGGCCTGGCCGCGCGCCAGCACCCAGCGCCAGCTTCCGTCCTCGTGCCGGAGCCGATGCTCGCTGTCGAACCTTTGCGACCGGCCTTCCAGGTGCGCGGTGATCGCGGCCTGCACCGCCTCGCGATCGCCGGGATGGACGCGGTCGAGCCACGCCGATGGCGCATCGAGGGTTTCCTTCGCGCCGACGATCGCGCGCCAGGAATCCGAGAGCCACAGGCGATCGGCGGCGACGTCCCAATCCCAGATCCCGTCGCCGGTGCCCTCCCACGCGAGCGCCCGCCGATCGGGAGACGAATCGCGCGGCTGCACCAGCGCCGCGCTCCCCACTTCGGCGCCGTTCGCGTCGTGCAGCGCGACCACCGTCCACTCGCACATGCGGGGTGGCCCCGCTCGCTCCGGCGTATCGCGCACCAGCTGCTGGGTTCCGCCGCTCGCCAGCACCTGCCGGAGCTCGGTGCGCGCTTCTGCCCGGGTGGCATCGGTATCGGGAAAGACGAGCATCGACAGCTCGCGGCCGATCGCTTCCGCGACCGGGATGCCGAAGAGCTGCTCGGCCGCGCCGTTCCAGGCGGTGACCTTCCGATCTCCGTCGCAGAGCGCGACCGCGAAGGGCGCCTGATCGAACAGCCTCGCCACCGCGCGCGTCTGCGGCGAAGGCGAACGGCGCCGCTCGGTCTGCGGCTGGCGGCGGAGCAGCTCCGAGAGCAAGGCGAGGGCCCGCTGCAGGGAGGCGCGGTCGTCGTCGGCGCGCCGGTATTCCTTGTCGATCTTGCGGAACAGCTTGCGCAGGTGCGGGGGCGATTCCTCTACTTGACCCAGGGCCTCGTCGAGCTGCCGGCGGAGGCGCCTGTGCATCTCAGCTAGGCTCCGGCAATGGCGGGCGCTGGGCGATGGAATCGCCGGGTCGAGCGTTCCTGCGCGACGGATGCGCGAACACCGGACCCCAACCTACCCCACGCGATCCTTGGATTGCAACAAAGCGGACAAATCAATCGCGGCAACGATCGCTCAGAAAGACGGCTAGCGCCGCGGTGGTCCGCGCGCTGCCGAGAGACTAGACTGCCGCGATGCCGCGCTCCGCGTTGCTGATCCTCGCCGCCACCCTGGGCGCCGCAGCCGCCGATCCCGACGGCACCGTCGTGCTCGATCTGGAGGTCGGAGAGACGGCGCCGGTCACGGCGACGCCGGGAGCGAACGTCCTCTGCGACGACCTCGCCGTGGTCGCGCCGGAGTTCAGCGCCAGCGGCAACGAGTTCCTGCTCCGGGCGCTGCACCCGGGCAGCACGCTCTGCGGGATCTGGCTCGGCAACCAGAAGCCCGGCGGCCTGTACCGCGTCCACGTCAGGGCAAAGAAGGCCGAAGAAAAGAAGGAGCCAGCCGGTCACGACGGCGGCCTACCCGACGCCGGCGGCTGAACGGCGGAACTCGGGGAGATCGATCAGTCGCCGCTGGCTTCTTCCTGCAGGAACTGCAGGACCGCGACCTCGTCCTGGCGGAGAGCGGGGTGCCGCGAGCCGCGGAACTGGGGCGGGAACGACTGCGAAGGAAGGGCGACGGTGCGGCCCATCAGATACGCGTGCAGCAGTCCGGGGTGGACGTAGTACTTGCGGCACACGGCGCGCGTGTTCCCCAGCCGGTCGGCGACGGCGTCCAGCGCGCGATTGATGTTGCGGTCCATCTCGCGTCGCGACTTCGCCTTCCCCAGCGCTCCCAATTCCTTCGCGGCGAGCATGGTCCCCGCCCAGGTGCGGAAGTCCTTTGCGGTGATGTCGCGTCCGGTGGTCTCGCGCAGGTACGCGTTCACGTCGTCGGAGGAGATCGTCTGCCGCTTGCCTTTCGCGTCCAGATACTGGAACAGCTCCTGCCCGGGAAGGTCCTGGCAGCGCTGCACGATGCGGGCGAGCCTTCGATCGGTGATGGCGACGTCGTGGTTGACCCCGCTCTTTCCCCGGAAGGAGAAGCGGAGCATCGCGCCTTCGACGTTGACGTGCCGGCCACGGAGCGTGGTGAGCCCGAAGGACCGGTTCTCGCGCGCGTACTCGTCGTTGCCGACGCGGATCAGGGTCTTGTCGAGCAGGCGCACCACCGTGGCGAGGATCTGCCGGCGGCTGAGATCCTGCGCACGCAGATCGCGCTCCACCCGCTCGCGGACGTCCGGAAGGATCTCGCTGAACTCGAGCATCCGGCGGAACTTCGACTTGTCGCGCGCCTCCCGATAGAGCGGGTGGTAGCGGTACTGCTTGCGCCCGCGCGCGTCGCGCGCCGTCACCTGGATGTGGCCGCGCGGATCCGGACAGATCCAGACGCTGCTCCAGGCAGGAGGAATCACCAGCGACTCGATCCGCCGGCGGGCGATGGGGTCGCGGATCCGTTCGCCGTCGGGCGCGAAGAACGTCCAGCCCTTGCCGACCCGCTGGCGCCGGATGCCGGCGATGCCGTCGGTCACATAGAGAAGGCCGGCGCGAACGGCTGCGTCGCGATGCTCTTTGATGCGCAGGGAGATGACGGACATCGCGTCCAGCCTGTAGCACGCGACTCCCGGCGGTCTAGATTCCGGCCCGGCTGGAGGTCGCGCGGTGCGTCAGCCGAACAGCGCCGCCGTCCGCCCGCCGTCGATCGAGATGGTTTGCCCGGTGACGTACCGCGCTCCTTCGCCGCAGAGGAACGCGACCAGCGGGGCGAATTCCGCCGGCGCCGCCGGCCGCCGCATCGGCACCTTCGCCGCCGCCTTTTCCCTTTTGTCCTCGGTATCGTAGAGGGCGCGGAAGCGATCCGTCTCCACCAGCCCGGTGGCGATCGCATTGACCGTCACCCCGTCCGGCGCCACCTCTCCGGCGAGCGTCTTCAGCGCCGCCACCACCGCCGTCCGGAATGCGTTCGACAGCACCAGCGCAGGAATCGGCTCCTTCACCGACACCGACTCGAGCGCCACCACCCGTCCCCACTTCCGCCGGCGCATCCCGGGAAGGACTCCGTTCACCAGATGAAGCGCGCTGCGGAAGGTCAACGCGTAGGCGGCGTCCCAGTCCGCGGCCTCCAGCTGCGTCCAGGCGCCGGGTTTCGGGCCGCCTCCATTGACGATAAGGATCTCCACCGCGCCGAGCCGCGACTCGACGTCGCGCACCAGGCGCTCGAGCGACGCGCCGTCGGTCTGGTCGGCCGCGAAGGCGGACGCTTCCGTCGCGCCCAGCGCGCGCGCACGCCGCGCGACGTCCTCGAGCTTTTCGCGGCGCCGCGCGGCGACGGCGAGCTTCACGCCTTCGCGGGCCAACTCCAGGGCGACCGCCTCGCCGATGCCGGAGCTTGCTCCCGTCACCAGCGCCACCTTGCCTCGGATCCCGAGATCCATCGCGCTACTTCTGCCGGAGGTAGTGATCGGTCCCGTCCAGCCAGTCTCGGCGCGGCGGGTCGAAGATGTCGACGTCGAGCGTGTCCTCGAGCGCTTCCGCGCTGTGCGGCAGGTTCCCCGGGATGTGCAGCACTTCGCCGGCGCGCACGTCGACCTGCTCGCCCGGCTCGGCGCCGAGCCGGAAGCGCAGCGCGCCCGAGAGGACGTACGTGATCTGCTCGTTCTCGTGCTGGTGCCGGGGAACCAGGCAACCCTTCTTCAGATAGATGTGGGCGATCATCATCCGGTCGCCGGTGATCAGCCTGCGCTCGAGCTTGTCGGTGAGCTTCTCCCTGGGCATCGCTTCCCAGCGGTGATGTGTCGCTCTCGTCTGCTGTGCCATGCGGCGCTCCTTGGCTGCTGCGGGGCGGCGAAGCTACGCGCGTGAACCTCGACGGTCAATCGGCGCGGACGCCGCGCGCGAGCACGCGCACGCAGCGCAGCGTGATCCCGCCATCCCGGCGTTGCACGGGGTCGAATCCGCGCGCCCGGCCGGCGAGGATCCGCGCGCGGACCTCCGCTTTCGCCGCCCCGGGAGTGCCGCGATCGAACCATTCGTCGAAGTCGAGCTCGAACGGCTCCTCGACGAGCTTCACTTCGACGAGGCCCGCCCGGCCCAGCGCGTCGACCAGCCCTCCGGAAGT
>DASREU010000422.1:0-2418 GCA_035651935.1 Myxococcales bacterium
GACCGCATCCGCCGCGCTCCCGAGGGCACGGTCCGCCGCATCCTGGAGCATTTCGCCCGGCTGGTGGACGTCCTCGTGTTCACCTCGCACAAGGCGATGATCTCCAGCCAGCTGCACATCGAGAGCGTCACCGAGAGCTACCGGGAAGTGCAGGAGAAGAACAAGCGGCTCTCCGACGCGCTGGAGCGGCTCCAGGAGCTGTCCCGCCTCAAGTCCAACTTCCTCGCCACCGTCTCGCACGAGCTGCGCACGCCGCTCACCTCGGTGATCGGATACAGCGAGATGCTGCTCGCGGGCCTCGCCGGCGATCTGAACGACGAGCAGAAGGACTATCTCAAGACGATCCTGGAGAAGGGAGAGTCGCTGCTGCGGCTGATCTCCTCCATCCTCGACCTCTCGCGCATCGAGGCGCGCGGGGTGCAGCTGGTGCGCAAGCCGACCGCTCTCGAGGACGTGGTGCAGAGCGCGATGGAGAGCGTGCTGCCGCAGAGCCTCAAGAAGAACCTGCAGCTCACTTCCGAGGTGTCGCGGAGCGTCAAGAGCGTCGTCGTCGACGGCGACAAGATCCGCCAGTGTGTGGTGAACCTGCTCTCGAACTCGGTGAAGTTCACCCCGGCGGGCGGGCACATCATGATCAAGGCAGGCCCCGCGGACCGGCCGCCCAGCAAGGCGGGCCCGTTCGGAAGCTCCGGCTACTTCCAGATCTCCGTGACCGACAACGGGATCGGCATCGCGCCCGAGTTGCAGGGGAAGATCTTCGAGACCTTCTACCAGGCCGACTCCAGCGCCTCCCGCGAGTACGGCGGCGCCGGCCTCGGGCTCTCGATCGTCCGCAGCTACGTGGAGGCGCACGGCGGCGAGGTCACCGTGCGCAGCGAGCTGAACAAGGGCGCGACCTTCACCTTGATCGTGCCCATCGAGCCCCCCGGCACCGGGCTCTAGATGCCGCGCCATTGACCGGGGAATTCGAGCTCATCGAGGCCTTTCTCGAGCCGTTCCCGCGCGGAACGGGCGTGACGATCGGGCCGGGGAGCGACTGCGCGGCGGTGACGGTGAGGAAGGGGATGCAGCTGGTCGCGACCACCGACGCGGTGGTCGAGGGCGTCCACTTCGACCTGCGGCGGTTCTCGCCCGAGGACGTCGGGTGGAAGGCGCTGGCGGTCAACCTCTCGGACCTCGCGGCGGCGGGCGCGCGGCCTCGCTGGTTCCTCTGTGCGCTCGGGATCCCGCGCACGGGGCGGAGCGGTCAGATCGCCCGGCGGATCGCGCGCGGCATGGCCCTTTTGGCGAAGCGATTCTCCTGCGCGCTGATCGGCGGGAACGTCACCCGCGCCGGAGCGTGGTCCTTGACCATCACCGCTCTGGGCGAGGCGCGCCGGCCGCTCTCGCGCAAGGGAGCGCGGCCCGGAGACGTCCTGGTGGTCGCGGGCGTCCTCGGCGACGCCGCCGCCGGGCTCCGCCCGTACCCGTCCCCGATCGCCGCGCGCGCCCAGCGCCGGCCGGCCCCGCGGATCGACGAAGGCCTGCGCGCCGCCGGGCTCGCCTCGGCCGCGATCGACATCAGCGACGGTTTCCTCCAGGACCTGGGCCACCTCTGCCGCGAGAGCGCGGTGGGGGCCGTCGTCGAGTGCAGCGCGCTTCCCCTGGGGAAGGCCGCGCGCGCCCTGCCGGACGGCATGGAGCTGGCGCTGGGCGGCGGGGAAGACTACGCGCTCCTCCTCTCCGTTCCCCGGCGGAAGCTCGCCGCTCTGCGCAGGCGGGTGCGCTTCGCGGAGGTGGGCCGCGTCATCCCGGGCCGCTCCGTCCACCTCACCGAGCTGGGCCAGCCGCGCCCGTTCCCTCGCCGGCTGGGCTTCGACCATCTGAAGTGATCTTCAGACGCTGCCGGTTGATCCGGCGCGCCCGCGGCCTTAAACCTTCGCTCCCCGCCCCGCGCAAACCCCTGCGCGGAGGCGGTCTTGTGCTTTGGAACCGACTGCGACCTCACCTGCGTTTCTCGCCCCGCGCCCGAAGGGCAGCGCGACGGCGCTCGCCGAGCTCCTCGCGGCCTTCCGCGAAGGCGGCAGGAAGGCGCAGGCGCGCGGGGTCTTTGGCGCCGCCCGCGGATACGTCCTCGCGCAGCTCTCGCGCGACTCGAAGCGGCCGCTCGTCTGCGTGGAGCCCGACGAGGAGGCGGCCTAGGCGCTGGAGAAGGATCTCCGCTTCTTCGCCGGCGATCGGGCGGTGGTGCGCATCCCCGCGGACGAGATGCTCCCCTACGAGGGGCTCACCCCGGATCGGTTCGTCGCGCAGCAGCGGCTCGCGGCGCTGTTCCGGCTGCACCTCGGCGAGCGGCCCATCGTCGTCTGCTCGGTCCGATCCGTGGGACGGCGCGTGCTGCCGCGGGCGGCTCTCGACCGCCGCAGTCTGCAGATCGAG
>DASREU010000423.1:0-2599 GCA_035651935.1 Myxococcales bacterium
GGGCGCGAGGTGGTGGGCAAGCTCGGAGCGGTGCCGGTGATCGCCTGGACGATCATCGGCGGCACCATCCTCTACCTTCCGCTCGGGCTCGGGGCGCTGCTGGTCCCGGCGTACCGGGCGGACATCGCGCGCGCGTCGGCCGCGGCATGGTGGGGAGTCGCGTACCTGATCGTGATGACGAGCGTCGTCTCGTACCTGCTCTGGTACTGGGCGCTCGGATACCTGGCGGCGGCGCGGGTGGCGGTGTTCACGAACTTGCAGCCGCTGGCCACGGCGCTGATGGCGCAGGCGATCCTCGGCGAGCGCATCACCGTGGGCTTCTACGTGGCGGCTGCGGTGGTGATCGGCGGCGTGCTGCTCGCGCAATGGGGAGCGGCGGATGCGGCGGAAGAGGCCCTGCTGGAATCCCCGGGCCGCCCTTGACTCACTGCGCGCGTCTTCGCATCGCGGCGATGTAGAACCCGTCGGTCCCGTCCCGATGGGGGAGAAGCTGCACCTCGGCGCCGCCGCCGAGACCCACGGAGCGGGGCAACGCGGGCGCGGGCTCGAAGTCCGCGTGGGAGCCGAGGAAAGCCGCGCACACGTCCTCGTTCTCGGCGCGGTTGATCGAGCAGGTCGCGTAGACCAGGCGGCCGCCGGGCTTCACCAGGCCCGCGTACCGTTCGAGGATCTGTCTCTGCCGCGGCGGGAACGAGTCCACCTCCTCCGGGCTCAGCCGCCACCGCGCATCCGGGTTCCGGCGAAGCGCGCCCAGTCCGGAGCACGGCGCGTCCACGAGGACGACGTCGGCCTGCTCGCGGAGATCGGCGATCCGCGCATCGCTCGACTCGGGCACTGCCCGCGCCTCCCAGTTGTGCACCCCGTCCCGGCGGGCGCGCGGACGCAGCTCGTCGAGGCGGCGGCCGTCCCGGTCGCAGGCGACCAGCCGGCCCTTGTTGCGCATCTCGGAAGCGAGCGCGAGGGTCTTGCCGCCGGCGCCGGCGCAGGCGTCGACCACCAGCTGCCCGGGGCGCGCCTCGCAGGCGAGAGCGATCAGCTGGCTGCCTTCGTCCTGCACCTCGAAGAGGCCGCCCTTGAAGGCGCGCAACGAGAAGACGTTGGTGCGCCCGGTGAAGATCACTCCCCAGGGGGAGAGCCTGGTCGGCTCGACCCGGGACCCTTCCGCCCGCAGCGTCGCGATCAACTCGTCGCGCGTGTTCTTCAGGAGATTGGCGCGGACCGTCAGCGGCGCGCGCTGGTTCAGCGCTGCCGCGAGGGCGCGCGTCTCCCCGGCGCCGAGCTGCTCGCTCCAGAGTTTCGCCAGCCAGCGCGGAAGCGAGGTCTCGGCCGCGAGCGCTTCCAGCGGGTCCGCGGGCGCGGCGAGGGTCTGCGGTTCCGCGATCAGCTCCAGCGCCCACTGCCACGGCGCGACCTCCGGGCCGGCAAGCCCCACCGCGCTCGATGCCGACTGGCGCTCTCCTGCGATCAGATAGGCGGCGTACCGCAGGAGGTGCTGGGTGGGGGTGGCGAGCTTGTCGAGCGACTGCTTGCGGGTCCTCAGGGCCCCGGCGAGCAGGTGGTCGACGCGCCCCTGCAGGCGCAGCAGCCCATACACCGCGTCCGAGACGGCGCGCCGCTCCACGCTGCGGAGCTGCTTCTCCCGCCGGAGAACGCGCTGCAGCGCCTGGTCCGCCCGGGCGCCTTCGCGCCGGACCTCCTCGTAGATCTCGAGCACGGCGGTGCGGACGAGCTGCGCTCTCACCGCGCCGCTTCTCGGATGGCGGCGCACATCTGTCAACCTTGCCTCCGTAGCCTCTCGTCGGACGGACTTCCGGCCGAATTGCCCAGTCGCGACTCGCACTACAGACATCGACGTGCACCTCGTCGCGGTCCTGATCCTCACCGTGCTGCCGCCGCGCGTCCTCACCATGGACGAGGCCTTGCGGCTGTTCCGGGAGAACGGGTTCGATCTGCTCCTCGCCGCCGCGCAGGTCGCCGCGGCGGAAGCAGATGCGCAGGCTGCCGCGGCGGTGGCGAACCCGCAGCTCTCGGGAAGCGCGGGGAGATCGTTCGGGTACGATGCAGCCGCCTGTCCGGGCTGCTCGGCGACGGCGTGGTCGATCGGGATCGCCGATCCGTCCGCGCTCTTTGACCTGCTCACCGGCAAGCGGAGGCTGCGCATCGACGTCGCGCGCGCGGCGGTCCAGGCGGCGCAGCGCTCGCGCGACGAGGCCCTGCGGTTCCTCAGCCTCCAGTTGCGCCAGGCGATGCTCGACGGAGCTCTGCAGCAGGCGCAGCTCGACCTCGCGCACGAAGTCGCCGACGTCGCCGAACGAACCTGGTCGCTCGACGAGAAGAGGCTGCACGCGGGCGCCATCTCCGAGGCCGAGCTCGCGCGGGCCGAGGTCGCGGCCCTTCAGGCGCAGCAGGCGGTGGATCTCGCGGATCAGGCGTCGCGCGTGGCGAAGCTGCAGATCGCGCTGCTCCTCGGATCGCCCGACCCCGAGTCGGAGTTCACCGTCGACCCGGACCTGCTCGATCGGCCGCTGCCCGCGGAGGCCGCTCCTGCCGACGCCCTCGCGCGCGAGGCGCTCGATCGCCGCCCCGATCTGCTCGCGGC
>DASREU010000424.1:0-2673 GCA_035651935.1 Myxococcales bacterium
CTCACGCTGTTGCTCTCGCTTCCCGTCCCCGGGTTCCTGCGGGCTCGCGAGACGCCGCGCCCCGTCTTTGCCGAGCTGGTCGCGATCGTCCGGCAGCGCGCGCCCTCGCTGCTCACGCTGACCGTCGCGGCGGCGGGTCTGGAGGTCAGCATGGAGTCGTTTCCCACCGCGCTCGTGGCTCGGGCCGCGTTGCTGGTCGTGATCGTGCTCGCGGCGCGACTCGACGAAGCGGGTGCGATCGCGATCGCCGCCGTGCTCGTGGGCAAGGGCCTGGACCCCGGCATCGCGGTCGCCTTGCTCGCCCTGGGCCCGCTCACGCGCTCCGCGGTGGCCCGGGCCATGGCCCGCCGGCTCGCCGTCGCGCGGGCAATCCTTGCCGTCGAGGTCGTCGTCGCGGTGGGTGCGGCGAGGCTCCTCTCCGGTTCAGGGGCGCTGGCGGGCGCGCAGGCCGCGGCGCGACATGCCCTCCATGACGTGCGCAACGCGTTCGCGGCGCAAGTGACCGCCGCGCCGTTCGGCGTGGTGGCCGCGACGATCCTGGTCGCGGTGGCGTTGGCGACGCTCTGGTCGGAGGGGGTGCGCGGATGGTTCGCCCCGCTGCGCCATGGGCCGCGCACAGTCTGAACGCATTCGCGCCGCGGGGCGTTACACTCCCCGCATGAAGCGCCTGCTCGCAGCCATCGCTTTCGCGACCGCCGTCCAGGCTGCCGAGCAGTCGCTCAGCCTGACGGTGGAGGGCTGGCACAGCAAGGGCGACGTCTTCAAGACCGAGTCGGCCATCCAGAAGGTGCAAGGCGTGGTGCGCGTCTCGTCCGATCTTCCCACGAAGAAGGTCACGGTCGTCTACGACGATGCCGCGGCGAATCCGGCGGCGATCCAGAAGGCGATCTCCGGCGCCGGGTACATCAGCCACCGTTGATCGCGCGGACCCCGGCTGCCCCGCCGACCACCAGCGTGGGCGAGAGGTCGAGGAACAGCCCGTGATCGACGACGCCGGCGATCTCCTTGAGGCCGCGCGCCACCACCCGCAAGTCCGCGCCCGGCGGCAAGGGCGCATCGACGATGACGCCGCCGTTGTCGCTCTCCACCCCCTCCCGCCGCGTCGTTCCGGGCAGCAGGGCGGCGATGCGGGAGAGGGTCGCTTTCCAGCCGAACGCGACCACCTCCACCGGCACCCCGCGCGTGGTGCCGAGGCGGGGGACCAGCTTCGACTCCTCGAAGATGAAGATCCGCCGCGCGGCCGCCAGCGCCACCAGCTTCTCCCGGACGTGCGCGCCGCCGCCTCCTTTGAGGACCTGCCCCTGCGGGTCCACCTCGTCGGCTCCGTCGAGCACCAGATCGAGGCGCGGGTGGTCGTCGAGGCTGACGACGGCGAGCCCGATGCGCTCGCAGATCTCGAGCGTCTTCTTCGAGGTCGGCACGCCGCGCACCCGGACCTTGCGGCGCGCCAGGGCCTCGAGCGCGGCGTTTGCCGCGCGTCCGGTGCCGTAACCGATGATCATCCCGTCCTGCACGAACTCCGCGGCGCGCTCTCCCGCCGCCTTTCTCTGCGCGTCTGCGTCCATGAGCCTCCTTTACAGGCCCGCGAATCGGAAGGCGAACCGCGCCGCACCGCCGACCGCGAGCATCACCGCGGGGTTGATCTCGAACCGGCTGAGCGTGAGCGCGACCGCCACCGCGATGGCGATCTCGCCTTCGCCGTTCAGCGTGTCGCCGAGCGACATCATCGCCGCCGCCATCAGCCCCAGCACGGCGGGAGTGAGGCCCCGGAGCGCCGCCCGCACCGGCCGCCGCGAGCGGATGCGGTCGAGCCAGGTCCCGGCGAAGGCGATGAGGATGAACGGAGCGCTGAAGATGCCGACGGTCGCCACCACCGCGCCGATCCAGCCATAGCGCACGTACCCGATGAAGGTGGCGAGCAGCAGCACCGGCCCCGGCGTCAGCTTTCCGATGGCGACCGCGTCGGCGAACTGTCGCTCCGAGAGCCACCCCTCCCGCGCCACCACCTGCTTCAGGTGCGGGACGATGGCGAAGCCTCCGCCGTACGCGCCGAGGCCGGTGCGGAAGAACGAGAACGCGATCCGCACCAGCTCGGCGTCCACGCCCGGAGCGTGAAGCGCGAGCGCCATCATCACCGCGAACACCGTCCACCCGGCGACCTTCACTTCGCTCGGCGGCGCGCGCGGAGGGTCGGCGGGTTCCGCTTTCTCGGTCGCGAGCGTCGCCCCTTCCTCGGGGAGGACCACGGGGCCTTCCCGGCGCTCGCGGACGCGATGCCGCCGCTCCATCGCGAAGAGCCGGGCGCGCTTGGTGCCGAGGTCCACGGCGAGGCCCACGGCGATGGCGAGGAGCGCGATCTCGCCCGGGGCGGCGTCGCCGAGCACCGAGAAGAGCAGGGCGCCGGCCGCGACTCCCATCTGCCAGAGGCGGCCGACCGCGGTTCGCGCCATCTTCAAGGTGATCGCGCCGATGATGCCGACCACGGCCGCGTTGAACCCGCCGAGCAGGGTGGCGACGTCCGGCGTGGTCCCGAAATGGACGTACAGGAAGCCCAGGACCATCACCACGCACCATCCGGGCAGGACGAATCCCGTGTAGCCCAGCACGGCGCCCTTCACGCCGCCGAACCGGATCCCGATGTACGCCAGCGCGTTCGCCGCCGCGCCGCCCGGG
>DASREU010000425.1:0-4491 GCA_035651935.1 Myxococcales bacterium
CGACGGATTCGATCTCGCTCCGTTCCGCTCGGACCGCGACGTCGCCTTCACCATCCGCGATCTCGAGTCCAACCACGTCGCCGTGTTCGTCGACACCACGGGTTCCGGAATCCATCACTGGGATCGCGTGCCGATCTCCAGCGTTCCCGCGCTCGCCCGGTACCTGCAGGACAACTACGCGTTCGTCGCCGACGTCGGCGGCTCGCGCGTGTACCGGCGACACCGGGCGACTCTCGCCCAGCCGTAGCGCTCGCGATCAGAACCCGCGCCAGCGGAGGACCACGGCCTCCACGTCGACCGGCGAGAGGGTCGTCGGCGGTCCGTCGGTCGCGCGCGAGTTGAGCCGCGCGATCCGCTCGTTGAGCTCCGTCAGCGCTTCGCGGAGCTCCGTCTCGGTCCGCGCCTGGAGCGCTCTTTCCAATATCCACCCGCACCTGGAGGGCGTCGGGGAGGACCGAGAGGTTCTCATTGCGGAGCTTGCGCTTGACCCACCACATCGGATCGTACAGCTCGTCCAGGTCCGGCAACGGCTTGCCAGCGCCAGGAAGGTGATCGAAGACGCCTCTGTCCTGCGCCTCGCGGATCTGCTCCTCGATCCAGGACTCGAAGGGTGCGGAGGGCGCTTTCCCGGCCATCGGGCAGAAATAACAAGATCCCCTGCGGCCCATGCAACGTCTGATAAGAAAGATTACGTCAACCCGGAGCGCGACCGGGGCTACCAGCGGTAACCCGCCCCCACGGAGACGGTTCCGGAGCGCGTGACGTTGGCGGCTGCGTCCACGTCCCGCTGCCCCGAAGCGGTCACCCAGGCTCGCCAGGCTCTCGTGAAGCGGTACTGCAGCTTGAGGCCGATGCCTGCCGTTCCGGACCCGGTGCCCGCGACGTACTCGCCCGTCTGCAGCCAGGCCCTGGCGGAGAAATCGCCGAACCGGTGCTGGACTTCCGGCCGGATCAGGTACTGGAGCGGCGCGATCGGCAAGCTCGGGGCCCGGCCCTGCGACGCGAGGCCGAAGTAGCCGACCTGCGAAGGATCCTGGTTGTAGGCGTACCAGTCCGCGGACAAGGACACGTCGGTGTCCACGAACAGCGTCGCCAGCGCGGTGGCGGAGATCCGCTCGAAATCGAGGGTCACCGCGGTCTGGAGGCCCCGCGCGCAGCTCGGCAGGCGCGGATGGGCGAGGCAGTACGCGGCGGCCTGCTGCTGCACCTGCTGCAAGGTCAGCGTGCTGCGCACCGCCGAGATGCCCTGGTCGATGTCGTAATGCGAGAAATCCACGCCGAGGTCGAACGACCACTCGAGGTTCGAGAGCCCCAGCGTGTCCCAGGAGACTGCCACCCCGGCTCCGAGCTCGGCCGTTCGCGAGCGCAGCTCCGCATTCGCCGTGCTCTCCGCGCCGCCGCTCGTGCGCAGCCCGATCACGGTCCCCGCGAACTGCGTGCTCTTCGGCGAGTAATCGAGGCTCAACGCCAGCGAGAGATTGTCGGTCGCAGCCCAGTCGACGTCGGCGGCGAACAGGGTCACGGCGTCGCCCCGGTCGCCGAACTGCGTGGTCGCGCCCGGCAGCGTCAGGTTCAGCCCGCCGCCGACGGTCCAGTCGTCGCCGATGCCGAAGCCCGCATGGAGCGCGTCGGTGACGAGGGTCGAGCGCGGATCCGAAGCGGCTGCCTGCGTGGAGTTGACGTACACCGCGTTGGTGACGCTGTCCGCCCGGGCAGCGGTGCAAAGACCGATGATGGCCAGCGCAGCAGCGCACCGCATTCCGTCAACCACGCACGATCAGACCCGCGGCCGAGATCAGCGCCCACACGCTCTCCAGCAGAAGAAATCCCCACTGTTTCTGCAACCCTGCCTGAATCCCCAGGATGCCCGACCCGATCAGGTTGAGGAGCAGGTACGCGACGGATTCCTGACCGAGCCAGCCCAGCTGCGCCGATGCGTACGCGGCGAGGATCGCGACGGCGCCGGCGATCTGCACCGCCTGCGACTTCACCCTCCCTACTCCCATTCGATGGTCGCGGGGGGCTTGCTGCTGACGTCGAGCACGACGCGATTGATCCCGCGCACCTCGTTGGTGATCCGGCTGGAGATCCGCGCCACCAGGTCCCAGGGCAGCCGCGCCCAGTCGGCGGTCATCCCGTCGAGGCTCTCCACCGCGCGCAGCACGCAGGCCGATTCGTAGGTGCGCTCGTCGCCCATCACGCCGACGGACTTCACAGGCAGGAGCACGGCGAACGCCTGCCAGAGCTTCTCGCGCAGGCCGGCGTTGGCCACTTCCTCCTGCACGATGGCGTCGGCCTTGCGCACGATCGCGAGCCGTTCGTCGGTGATCTCTCCCAGGACACGGATGGCGAGCCCGGGACCGGGAAACGGCTGGCGCGCGACGATGGCCTCGGGCAGCCCGAGCTCGCGCCCGAGGGCGCGCACCTCGTCCTTGAACAGCTCGCGCAGCGGCTCCACGAGCTGCATCTTCATCCGCTCGGGGAGCCCGCCGACGTTGTGGTGGCTCTTGATCACGGCGCTCGGGCCGCGGAACGAGACGCTCTCGATCACGTCGGGATAGAGCGTGCCCTGGGCGAGAAAGCGCGCGTCGCCGTGCTCCTTGCGATCCTTCGCCACCTCGTCCTCGAAGACGGCGATGAACTCGCGCCCGATGATCTTCCGCTTCTGCTCCGGATCGGTGACGCCGCGCAGCCCGTCGAGGAAGCGCTTGCGGGCGTTCACCACCCGCAGGGGGACGTGGAAGCGGTCCTCGAACGTCTGCTGGACCTGGTGCTCTTCGCCCTCGCGGAGCAGCCCGTTGTCGACGAAGATGCACTGGAGCTGCTTGCCGATCGCCTTGTGGAGGAGGAGCGCGACCACCGCGCTGTCCACGCCTCCGGAGAGCGCGCAGATCACCCTCTCCTTGCCGACGCGCTCGCGGATCTGGGTTGACGCTTCCTCCGCGAACGCTCCCATGCGGAAATTGAACGAGACCCCGCACTCCTCGAGGAAGGCCTCGTAGAGCTCGCGCCCGCGTGGGGTGTGCGCGACCTCGGCGTGGAACTGGAGCGCGTAGAGCCTGCGCTGCGGATCTCCCACCGCGCAGAACGGCGAGTTCGCCGTCTTCGCCAGCGTGCGAAAGCCCTTCGGCGGCGCCGAGACCTTGTCGCCGTGGGACATCCAGACGTCGAGGTGTTCGCCCGGCTTCAGGTCGCGGAACGGACCTTCGGCCTCGATCACCTCCAGCCGCGCCGGTCCGTACTCGCGGTGGGCGCTGCGGTCGATGGCGCCGCCCAGCAGCTTGGCCATGAGCTGCAGGCCGTAGCAGACCCCCAGGACCGGGATGCCGAGCTCGAAGATCTTCGGGTCCACGGTCGGCGCGCCGGGCTGCTCGACGCTGAACGGGCTGCCGGAGAGGACGATCCCCTTCGCGGCGAAGGCGCGGATCTGGTCGAACGGCATCGTGCAGGGGTGGATCTCGCAGTAGACGTGCAGCTCGCGGATCCTCCGGGCGATCAGCTGCGTGTACTGGGAGCCGAAGTCGAGGATCAGGATCCGTTCCGCGTGGATGTCCGCCATCGGGCGGCGCAGTCTAGTGGCTCAGGGCGTGCGCGGCAACGATGCCGGATCAGGCGCGGAGGCGGACGGGCTCGTCGTACAGCGCGCCGCCGCCGCCCAGGTCGGTGGCGCGGGCCTTTGCCAGCACGTTGGCGTTGCGGCCCTCGCGCAGGTGCCCGCCCTTGGCGAGCAGCGCGACGTCGCGGCGCTGGCGCGGATCGTGGCGAACCTGAACGGGCAGCCGTCCGAGCGCGGACTCCAGGGTGGCAAGGCTCCCGTCCGGAATGCCGCCGGCCGCGTCGGGATGCACCGTGACCACCGCCGGGCCCGCGGGCTGTCCCTTCGACCACTGCGAGTTCTGCGACTTCTCGGTGGAGAGCGCCATCAGATACAGCGGGTACTCCGCCGACACCTGCGATCGCGCGGGCGCCGAGGTGACCAGGTTCACCCTGCCCGTCTTCGTCGGGAACTTCCGGTCCGCGAACAGCACCTTCGGCGAGAGCGCGCTGCGCTGCGGGCCCTCGGACTCGAGCTGCGCGACGGTGAAGCCGGCGTCCTTGCGGAGGATGCGCTCCTTCCACTCGCGCGCCGTGCCGGCGAGGACGCCGTCCATCCCCAGCCTGGCGGACAGTTCCTGGAGGATCTGCAGATCGGATCTCACGCCGGGCGGCGGCGGGACCACCGGCTGCGAGGTGCCCACCCAGTGGTTGCCGTACGCGCCGAGCAGGTCGTCGTCCTCCAGCAGCGTGGTGGTCGGCAGCACCAGCGTGGCCGCCCGGGTGGTGTCGGTGGGCCAGGAATCGACGACGCAGACGAACTCGCGCGAGCGCAGCGCCCGGTCGACCGTCTCGGACTCCGGCAGCATCGAGACGGGGTTGCCGGCGGTGATCCACACGGCGCGGATCGGCGGGTCGCTCATCGCCAGCACCTCGGGGCCGAAGAGCGGCTCGAGC
>DASREU010000426.1:0-3509 GCA_035651935.1 Myxococcales bacterium
TGGCAGGTGGCGGACACCGGCGAGGTGATCCGCTTGATCCACTGGCTCGCGGACGCACGCCGGCGCCCGTGACAGGCGAGAGCTCTCCCTGAACACGTCCGGGGCGCTACGGATGATTCCATCGCGCCGGCAACGCGGCAGCCAGCGGAAGCACGACGGGCTCGAGCAGCAGCATGAGCAAGAAGACCAAGAAGAAGAAGAAGGCGAAGAAGGGCAGCAGCACGTCGGACACGGCCAGCCCCAGCAAGTAGGCAACGATCCGCGGGGCGCATGCTAAGGGGTCTGTCTGCATGCGCCTCGACCCGCACAGCTTCGCCGACAGCGACCAGCCGCAAACCCGCACCGTCGACCTCGCGCTGCGCGCGGACTTTCCCCGCCGGGTGCTCGAGGGCGAGATCGCGCTGCAGTTTTCGGAGCCGGGCGCGGGAGCGCTGGATCTGGATACCCGCGACCTGCGCATCGGCGCCGTCGAGTCTCTGGACGGCGCGCCGCTTCCGCACCAGCTGGGGACGCCGGAGCCGATCCTCGGCGCGCGCCTCCGCATCCTCCTGCCCTCCGGGACGCGCGGCGTGCGCATCCGGTACTCGACGTCCCCGAACGCCACGGCGCTGCAGTGGCTCGAGCCGTCGCAGACCGCCGGCGACCAGCCGTTTCTCTATTCGCAGTCGCAGCCGATCCACGCCCGCTCGCTCGCGCCGCTGCAGGACACGCCCCGGATCCGGATCTCCATCGGGTCCGCGCGGTTCACCGTTCCTTCCCGCTTGCGGACGCTGATGGCGGCGGCGCCGGCGGGCCGCGAGGTCGCAGGCGCGGAGGCGGTGGACCTGTTCCACATGCCGCAGCCGATTCCGCCTTATCTGCTCGCGTTCGCGGTGGGCGATCTGGAGCAGCGCCCGCTCTCGCACCGCTCCGCCGTCTGGGCGGCTCCGGCGGTGGTCGACGCGGCTGCGCACGAGTTCGCCGGCGTCGAGCAGATGATGGCGGCCGCGGAGAGGCTGTTCGGTCCGTACGAATGGGATCGCTACGACATCCTGGTGATGCCGCCGAGCTTCCCGTACGGCGGGATGGAGAACCCGCGCCTGACCTTCGTGACCCCGTCGATCCTGGCCGGGGACCGCTCGCTGGTGAACGTGATCGCGCACGAGCTCGCGCACGCCTGGACCGGCAATCTGGTGACCAACGCCAGCGCCGACGACTTCTGGCTCAACGAAGGATTCACCGTCTACGCCGAGCGGCGGATCCTGGAGGCCCTGGAGGGGCGCGAGTCGGCGGAGATGCACGCCCAGGCCGGGCTGCACGACCTGCGCGTCGCGCTGGAGAGATTCGCCTCGCATCCCGAGCGGACGCGGCTGCGCAACCATCTCCAGGGCGTCGATCCCGACGAAGCGTACTCCACCGTGCCGTACGAGAAGGGATACCTGCTCCTCCGGAAGCTGGAGGAGACCGCCGGCCGCGCCGCCTGGGACGACTTCCTCCGCGCCTATCTCGGCGCGTTCCGCTTCCAGAGCATCGTCACCCAGCAGTTCCTCGATTTCCTCGAATCGCGTCTTCCCGGCCTGGCCGCGCGGGCTGGCGCGCTCGAGTTCATCGACGCGCCGGGGCTGCCGGCCGGCGCGCCCGAGCCGCGCTCGCCGCGCCTCGAGCAAATTCGCGACGGCTCCGTCGAGCCTGCGAATCCGACCGAGCTGCTCGTCTACCTCCAGTCGCTCGCGCCCGACGCGGCGAGGCTGCGAGAGCTGGACGTCCGCTGGGCGCTCTCGTCGCGGCGCAGCCTGGAGCTGCGCCACACCTTCGTCCTCGCGCAGCTGCGCGCCGGCGTGGAAGGAGCAGTGGACGCGGCGCGCCGGATCCTCCTGGAGACCGGCCGGATGCGATACCTGCGGCCGATCTACACCGAGCTGCTGCGCGTCGATCGGAGCGCGGCGGAGCGCATCTACCAGGAAGCGCGCGGCGGGTATCATCACATCGCCCGCGCCGTGGTGGAGGGGCTGTTGAAAGACGGTCCCCCGAAAGGCTAGGGTTCGGGCACACCCATACGGGCGTCGAAGGGAGATCCGATGCGCTCGTTCTTCCTCATGGTCGCCGTCTCGTTCGCCGCGTCCGCGGCGGGCAAGCATCACGTCCTCAAGGCCACGCCGCAGAACGTGCAGTGGGGATGGCTCGACCCGAAGGAGCCTCCGCGCCTGACCATCGACTCGGGCGACACCGTCTCGATCGAGACGATGATGCACGCGATGGATCAGATCCAGAAGGGCGTCTCGATGGAGAAGATCGTCGAGCTGCGCAAGGCCAACCCGGGCGGGGGGCCGCACTCGCTCACCGGCCCGATCTACGTGAACGGCGCGGAGCCCGGCGACGTGCTGGAGATCCGGATCCTCAAGATCGTCCCCAAGAAGGTGGGGACGAACTTCAACCTGCCGGGCAAGGAGTTCCCCACCATCGGGGCGCTGGCGAAGGACTTCCCGGAAGGGCACGTGCAGTACTTCGACATCGATCCCAAGGCGAAGACGGTGCGGTTCAAGCCGGGGATCGAGATCCCGCTCCGCCCGTTCCCCGGGACGCTGGCGGTGGGGATCGATCCCGACGATCCCTCGCCGCGCAAGGGCGGCGCGAAGGATCCGATGGCGCCGGTGAGCACGCTGCGGCCTTGGAAGAACGGCTCGAACATGGACATCAACGAGATGACCGAGGGCAGCACCATCTTCATCCCGGTGTTCCTCAAGGGCGGGCTGATCTGGACCGGCGACTCGCACTGCGCGCAGGGGAACGGAGAGGTGAACCTCACCGCGCTGGAGTGCTCCTTCGAGGAGATCCGCCTGCAGCCGATCGTGCGCAAGGACCTGAAGCTCACCTGGCCGCGGATCGAGACGAAGACGCACTACATCCTGGTGGGGTTCGACGAGGATCTGATGAAGGCCTTCGTCAACGCGCTCAACGAGACCGTCGACTTCCTCGCCACCGAGAAGAAGCTCGACCGCTACGAGGCGTACTCGCTCGCCGCGATGGTGGCCGACTGCCGGGTGAGCCAGGTGGTGGACGTGCGCAAGGGCGTCCACTGCATGATCCCGAAATCGATCTTCACGGCAGCTGCGACCGCGGCGCACACGAAGTAGGGCGGCCTCAGCCCGTCCGCTGGCAGAGGCTGAACCAGTTGCCCGAGTCGTCGCGGAGGACCGTCTCGATCCCGTAGGGACGGTCCTGCGGCGGCCCGGTGAAGCGCACGCCCTTCTTCGACAGCTCCTCGTGTCCTTGCGCCCGTCGGCGGTCTCGAAGACGCCGCATCCCTTTGGGGCCGACGGTCAGCCAGCGGAACCCGCCCAGGCTCGCCCCCGCGTGGCGATCCACGACGACAGCTTCCGGCGGTCCTCCGAGGCGCGCGACGCGATCCACGCCCGATATGCGGGACCGCGCCCGGGAGTTCTACGTGGGCAAGCTCCTCCCACCTCTGAATACGGAAAGGAATGTCGCATACCCCAGAGGCAGCGTGTGGGA
Organism: Myxococcales bacterium; assembly: GCA_035651935.1. GTDB lineage: Bacteria > Myxococcota > Myxococcia > Myxococcales > 40CM-4-68-19 > 40CM-4-68-19. Next base: position 3,493 of record DASREU010000426.1, read on the forward strand.
TAGCCGTGATCCACCAG
>DASREU010000427.1:0-10573 GCA_035651935.1 Myxococcales bacterium
CCCGGCATCGGACCCGGCGTGCGGTTCAGAGAGGGCAAAGCTCGCGGTGACGAACCGGCCGGAGGTGATCTCCGGCAGGTAGCGCTGCTTCTGCGCCTCGTTCCCGAAGCGGGAGATCGTCTCCGCGACCAGGTTGTTCACCGCCACCGTGACCGCGGTCGAGGCGCAGCCCTGGGCGATCTCCATCATCGCCACGGCGTAGGCGACCGCTCCGGCGGCGGCGCCGCCGTACTGCTCCGGGATGTTCACGCCCATCAGGCCCAGCCCGGCCAGGTCGCGGAGCTGATCCGCGGGAAAGCGCCGCTCGCGATCGAGCTCCCGGGCGATGGGAGCGAGGACCTTCTGCGCATAATTGCGCGCGGTGTCACGGACGAGCGCCTGCGAGTCTGTCAGTTCGAAGAGTCTGGGATGCATCTCTGGTTGGCGGCCGCGGTCACTCGTTCAGCACCGGCGGGGCGGGCGCGCGCGAATAGACCTTGTACATCTTCTCGAACTCGAGCGCGAACTCGTCCAGCCGCTTGCGCAGGAGCGCGCGGTCGATCAGCACCCCGTCGTTGGAGACCAGCTGGAACTCGCGCGCGACGGCGAACCCCTTCTCGGTGATCCCCCAGCGGGAATGCCCGTCTTCCCGGAGCACCCCGAGCCGGACGAAGTCGTTGAGCGCCCGGGCGAGCGAGGTGTGCCAGCGCGCGAGGCGCCGCTCCAGCGGATTCGATTCCCAGTCGCGCGCGCTGAGCGGGACGATGTCGCGGATGTGCACGTAGATGTCGCTGATCCCGGCGTTCCCGCCGCCGAAGAGGAGCGCGGAGAGCAGCGGTGCGCAGAACGTCTGCCGCGGGGTCAGCCGCTCGGACATCTCCGCCCCCGTTTCGCCGCTTTCTTTTACCGCAGCCTGCAGGACCATGAAGCCCCCCAGCCTCAGGACCGTTCGTTCACTTGAGCAGCGCGTTCGAGATCACCAGCCGCTGGATCTCGGACGTGCCTTCGTAGATCTCCGTGATCCGCGCGTCGCGGAAATGCCGCTCCACGTCCAGCTCCTTCGAGTACCCCATCCCGCCGTGGATCTGCACGGACTTGTCCGCCACGCGGTTCGCGGCCTCGCTGGCGTACAGCTTCGCCATGCTCGACTCGCGCGAGTGGCGCACGCCGGCATCCTTCAGGCTCGCGGCCCGCAGCGTGAGAAGCCGCGCCGCCTCCAGCTCGGTGATCATGTCGGCGAGCATGAACTGGATGGCCTGGTGCTGCGCGATGGGAACGTCGAACGTCTTGCGCACCTTGGCATAGTCGCGCGCTTCCTCGAACGCCGCCATGCCGATGCCGATGGCCTGCGCAGCGATGCCGATGCGCCCTCCGTCGAGCGTGCTCATGGCGATCTTGAACCCCTCGCCCTCCTGGCCGAGCCGGTTCTCCACCGGGACTTCCATGTTCTCGAAGAAGATCGTGCAGGACGGGCTCGCGCAGATCCCCAGCTTCTCGTCGGCCTTCTGCACCAGGAAGCCGGGCGTCTTCGTGTCCACCACGAAGGCGGTGATCCCCTTCGTGCCCTTCTTCAGATCCGTCATGGTGAAGAGCACCATCGCGTCGGCGACCGGACCGTTCGTGATCCAGTTCTTCGTTCCGTTGATCACGTACTTGTCGCCGCGCCGGACCGCCGTCGTGCGCTGCTCCGCGGCGTCGCTGCCCGCCTGCGGCTCGGTCAGCCCGAAGCAGCCGAGCTTCTCGCCGGCGGCGAACGGCTTGAGCCACTTTTCCTTTTGAGCGTCGTTCCCGTACCTCAGCACCGGGTCGCAATAGAGCGAGTTGTTCACGCTCAGGGTCACGCCGACGGAGGCGCAGCCGCGCGAGATCTCCTCGATCGCGAGGGCATACGCGACGTTGTCCATCCCCGAGCCGCCCCACTCCGAGGGGATGGCGACGCCCGCGAGCCCCAGCTCGAACGCCTTCTGCACCGCTTCTCTGGGGTAGTGGTGCTCCCGGTCCCACCGCTTCGCGTTCGGCCTGAGCTCGCGCTCCGCGAAATCGCGGCAAGTGTCCCGCAGGAGCTTCTGCTCTTCGGTGAGATCGATTTCCACGGTGCGGCGCTCTCTCGGCGGAAAAGGGCGGAAACGGATGCTACACGCCGGTCAGGGGCCCGGCAAATGCGATCCGTCACACCGTCGGATCGCGAGGGGCTTACCGTTTGTCTGCGTACTTCGCGGGATCCTTGTCGAAGTCGGGCTTGCAGTCGGGGCAGCAGAAGGCGTAGACGCGGCCGCCGTACGTGGCGAACTCCGTGTCGGCACCCACGCGGAAAACGTCCCCGGAGACCGGGCACTTGGCCCAGGTCCCCACCGCCGGCTGCTTCTCGAAGCTGGTCGGGGCGTCGCGGTGCTCGCCCTTCCTTGCGTGGTGCTTCGGCATGTCGTGCGCGAGCACGGGAGAAGCGGCGAGCGCGAGGGCGAAGAGAAGGGTCTTCATGGCGCCGTTCTATCCCTGGCCCGGCGCTTGCGCCAACAAGTTGCGGGCGATCACCATCCGCTGGATCTGCGACGTGCCCTCGTAGATCTGGAGCAGCTTGGCGTCCCGCATCAGCTTCTCCACCGGGTACTCCTTGGTGTAGCCGTACCCGCCGAAGACCTGCACCGCGTCGGTGGCCACGGCCATCGCCGAATCGGCGCCGAATGCCTTCGCGTACGACGACTCGATCGCGTCGAGCTTCCCCTGGCCGATGCTCCAGCTCGCCTTCAGCATCAACAGGCGGGTGGCCTCGTACTTCATCGCCATGTCGGCGAGCATGAACTGGATCGCCTGGAACTGCGCGATCGGCTGCCCGAAGGGCTTGCGCTCCAGCGCATAGTTGCGGCTCTCGTCGAGCGCGCGGCGCATGATCCCGCACGCGCCGGCGGCGATCCACGGCCGGCTCCGATCGAAGGTCTTCATCGCCACCTTGAAGCCCTGCCCCTCCTCGCCGATCAGGTTCGCCCTGGTGAGCTTCACCTCGTCGAAGATGACGTCGGAGGTATCGCTGGCCCGCTGCCCGAGCTTGTCTTCCTTGCGGCCGACGGAGACGCCGGGCGCGTCGCGCGGCACCACGAAGCAGGTGATCCCCTTGTGGCGGTCCTTCACGTCGCCGATGCGGCCGAAGACGGTGTACCAGGCGGCGTAGCGGGCGTTCGTGATCCAGCGCTTCTGGCCGGTCATCACGTACTCGCTCCCCACCTTCCGCACGGTGGTGCGCATCCCCGCGACGTCGCTGCCCGCGTCCGGCTCGGAGCAGGCGTAGGCGGCGAAGATCGGCGCCTCGGTGAGCGTGCCCAGCCACTTCTTCCTCTGCTCGGCGGTGCCGGCGAGCATGATCGGCATCGCGGCGAGGTTGTTGCCGAACATCGTGGTTCCCACGCCGGCGCAGCCGTAGTTCACCTCTTCAGCCATCAGCACGTGGTCGAGGGTGGAGAGCCCGAGGCCGCCCACCTCCTCCGGGATCTCCGCGTTCATCAGCCCGATCTCCCAGGCCTGCTCGCAGATCTCCTTGGGGAAAGTGCCGTGCTCGTCGAGCTTCTGCGCGACGGGGATGATCTTCTCGCGCGTGAACTTGCGCGCGGTGTCGACCAGCCTCTGTTGCTCGTCGGTGAGTGAGAAGTCCATGGATGCCCTACTTTCCGGTGAATCGGGCGGGTCTCTTTTCCACGAAGGCGCGCATGCCTTCGCGGCGGTCCTCGGTATCGAACAGGAGCGCGAACGATTCCGCCTCCTGGCGGTTTGCGGCCCGCAGCGGCATGTCGTAGCCGCGCTCCACCAGGCGCTTCGCGCGCGCGACCGCCAGCGGGCCTTTCTGGGCGATCTTCAGCGCGATCGAGCGGCAGTGATCGAGGAGCTTCTCCCGCGGCAGCACCGCGTTGACCAGGCCGATCTCGAGCGCCCGTTTCGCGTCCACCCAGTCGCCGGTGAAGATCATCTCCTTTGCCCGGAGCTTCCCCACCAGCCGCACGAGACGCTGCGTCCCGCCGAACCCGGGCGTGACGCCGAGCGTGACCTCGGGAAGACCGAGGCGGGCGTTCTCGCTGGCGAAGATCATGTCGCAGGCGACGGCGAGCTCGAGTCCTCCGCCCAGCGCGTACCCGTTCACCGCTGCGATGGTGGCGGCCGGGATGTCCTCGATCAGGGCGGTGAGCACGTGACCCAGCTCGCTGAACTCGCGCGCCTGCCAGGGCCCCATCGGCGCCATCTCCGAGATGTCGGCGCCGGCCACGAATGCGCGGTCGCCCGCGCCGGTGAGGATCAGCACCCGGGTGTCGGCGCATTCGCGCACCGCCAGCGTCAGCTCGCGCAAGGTGTGCGAGTTCAGCGCGTTCAGCGACTTCGGCCGGTTCACCGTGATCAGCGAGATCGCGGGGTCGTGCTCGACGAGGATGGTCTCGTAAGCCATGTCAATACCTATGGAAACCGCGCTTCGTCTTCCGTCCCAGCCAACCCGCGTCCACGTACTGCCGGAGCAGGGGCGCGGGCCGGTACTTGTCGTCGCCCAGACCCTTGTGCAGCACCTCGGCGATGTAGAGGCAAGTATCGAGCCCGATGAAGTCGGCCAGGGTCAACGGCCCCATCGGGACGTTGGTGCCGAGCTTCATCGCGGTGTCGATGTCCTCCGCCGAGGCCAGCCCTTCCTGCAGCGCGAAACAGGCCTCGTTGAGCATGGGGATGAGGATGCGGTTGACGATGAAGCCCGGCATGTCTTTCGACAGGACCGTGGTCTTCCCCATCTTCTCGGCCAGCGCGCGGGTGGCGGCGTACGTCGCGTCGCTGGTCTGGGCGCCGCGGATGACCTCCACCAGCTGCATCACCGGAACCGGGTTCATGAAATGCATGCCGATCACCCGCTCGGGATTCGGCACGCTGGCCGCGATGCGGGTGATGGGGATCGAGGAGGTATTCGTGGCCAGCACCGCGTCTTTCGGCATCGCCTCGGCGAGGCTGCGGAACACCTTCTTCTTCACCTCCTCGTTCTCGGTCACCGCCTCCACCGCGAACTGGGCGCGGCGCGCGTCCTCGGGCGTCCCTGCCTTGAGCCGCGAGACGGTGGCCTGCGCCTCCTCCGCTTTGAGCTTCCCCTTGCCCACCGCCTTGTCGAGCTGGGACCGGACGCCGGCAAGCCCCTTCTGGACGAATTCCGGATTGACGTCGATCAGCAGCACCTCCAGCCCGTTCTGTGCCGCCACCTGCGCGATTCCCGCGCCCATCTGTCCTGCGCCCACCACCGCCAGCACCTTGACGTCCACGGTCGGACTCCTCCCGAAGAGGCGCCGAGATAAGCCAGCTTAGGACGCGGAGTCAAATGCGGTAACGTCGCACCGTGGAGCAGAGGGTCTGCCAGGGGATCGTCGACGATGCGGCCGCGATCTGCGGCGCGCTGGTGGCGGAGCTGCGCCTGCGCGGGGACCTGCTCGAAGGCAACGGCGCGGGGCAGCGGCAGCTCGTGCAGGCGGCGGTGGGAGGCGCGCTGGCGACGCCTCGCGCGCGCCGGGAAGCGACGGCGCGCAGCCTCCAGGAACTGGTCTCCTCCGGGGCGCTGACCGCGACCGCGGCGCAGGAGCGCAACGTCCACCTGGCGCGCTGCCCGCCGCAAGTGGCGCATGCCCTCGATCTCGGCCGCCTCGCGCCGGCGGAGCTCTGGTGCGCCGACGTCCCGCTCAGCGTGGAGAGCGATCCCGCCGGCATGCTCCGGCTGGTGCTCGATCGCGAGCCCCGCCGTTCCCTGCTCAAGGCGCTGCGCGGGGTGGGCCACGAGGCCTCGCTCCAGCTCGCGCAGGAGCGGGGCCGCCAGCGCGCGCTCGCCGACCTCGCCCGGGCGCGCCAGCGGCTCGGAGCGCTCGCGGCGGCCGCGGCGCGCCTCCGGCGCGAGACCGAACGGCGCGACGTGCTGAACGCGATCGCCGACGAGCTGCGCAAGCTCGGGTTCGAGAGCGCGGTGCTGCTGGCCGGCCCCGAAGGGGTGACGCTGGCGCACATGTCGCACAAGCGGTCGGTGATCGACGAGTCGATGAAGCTGATCGGCATCCGGAAGATGAGCGAGCTCCTGCCCATCGACCCGGCGAAGTCCCCGATGCTCGACACCCTGCTCAAGTCCCCGGAGCCGGTGGTGGAGGTGCGCCCGCACGCGCTGTTGCGCGCGATCTGGGGCCGCCGCGCGACGGAGCCGGCCCGCGAGCGGCTGATCGAGCTGCTCCGGCTCTCCGAGGTGGTCGCCGCCCCGCTCCGTGGCGCCGGAGATCACGCGCTCGGGATCCTCCTCGCCGCTCCCCAGGAGGCCGTCGAGCCCGACCTCGGCGTCCTCAGCTCGTTCGCGCTCCAGGCCTCGCTCGCGCTCGAGCGCTCCCTGATGCGGGAGCGGATGCGCGAGCAGGCGACGATGATCGAGGAAGCGGTGGAGGAGCGCACCCGCGTGCTGCGCGAGGCCAACGAGCGCCTGCAGGAGGCCGACCGGCGCAAGGACAACTTCCTCGCCAACGTCTCGCACGAGCTGCGCTCCCCGCTGGTGACGATGATCGGCTACACCGACCTGCTGCTGGCGGAGCGGATGGGAACGATCAACGAGCGCCAGCGGCAGTGTCTTCAGGTCGCGCGCTCCTCGGGAAAGCGGCTGCGCGCCTTCATCGAGGAGCTGCTCGACTTCTCGCGGTTCGAGCTGACGCGCGAGATGATGACCTTCCAGCCCTTCGACGTGGCCGAGGCGGTGACCCAGGCCCTGGCCGGCCTCGCTCCCCGCTTTCTCGAGCGCCGCCTGAACGTCCGGCAGCGCGTCGATGCGGACCTGCCGCCCGTGCTGGGCGATCGCGATCGCATCCTCCAGGTGCTGACGAATCTGCTGACCAATGCGGAGCGCCATTGCCGCGACGGCGGCAAGGTGGTGATCGCCGCGCAGCAGAGGCGTGGATTCGTGCTCATCTCGGTGCAGGACAACGGCACCGGGATCCCGGCGGCCCACGTGGCGAAGATCTTCGACCGCCTCTACCAGGTCGGCGACGTGCGGGACGCACGCTCGCGCGAGCAGGGCCTCGGCCTCGGCCTGAACATCGTCCGCACCATCGTCGAGGCGCACGGCGGCGAGGTTTCGGTCTCGAGCGAGGTGGGAAAGGGATCGACCTTCTCCTTCACGCTGCCGCTCGCCGACTGGAAGGCGGACGCCTCGACGCCGCCTTGACCGATTGCCCGGCTGCGGGGTTCCGCTTCCGCCGCGCGGGTTTTTTCCCGATAGCAGTCTTTTCATTCAATCGCGCAAGGCCTTGCGCACGTTGCGTCCCTGACTCCGCGCTTCCATGTTCACTGCGCAATCTCGCGTGGGAGGGGGACCCATGCTGCGGTGGTTGGGCATTCTGGCGCTTTGCGTCGCGTGCGGATCCGTCTCGAGACCGCCGGCACTGACGGCGGATCAAGGAAATGTCGAATTTGCGACGATCTCGCCGGGCGATACCTCACCCGAGCTGTCGGTGCGCATTTCCAACTCCGGCGGTCTGCCGACGGCGGCCGTCATCACCGCCCTCGCGGGCCAGGATCCGGACGCATTCCTGGTCACGGCAGACGGTTGCGCGGGGATGGTGCTCGCGCCCGCCGCAGGCTGCGACGTCCACCTCGCGTTCCGCCCTTCCGAACAGCGAGAGTTCGCCGCGGAGCTGCGGATCTCCGCGGGAGCGGCGACGGCCACCGTGGCCGTCGCAGGAAAGGCGGAGGACGCGTCGCGGCTCTCGCTCTCCAGCTCCGGACACTCGTTCGCCGGAGTCGAGCTGGGCCGGTCCGTGACCTCCTTCGTCACCGTCTCGAACCCGGGATCCCATGCAACCGAGGCCCTTTCGTTCGACGCCGCAGGTGACACCGGCAGCTTCCTCGTCGCGGGCGACTGCATGGGCCGCCCGCTCGCCGCAGGCAGCTCCTGCGACCTCCAGATCACGTTCAGCCCGCAAACTCTCGGCGCGAAGGCGTTCTCGCTGGTCGTGCGGGGGTCGCCCTACACCACCGCCCGGGTTGCGTTCGACGGGTACGGGAAGCGACTCGTCAGCTTGACGATCACGACGGAGGGCGACGGCAAGGTCGCCGTCGCCGGATCGGCCGATTCCTGCGTCGCCCAGCCCTGCAGGGTGACCTTCGAGGTCGCCGGGCCGGCGCCGAAGGCGATCCTCACGGCGACCCCCGGCGCGACCTCGGTCTTCAGCCAGTGGGTCGGTGGCTGCCCTGGCTCCGCGACGTCCTGCGAGCTTGCGATCGACGGCGATCGATCCGTGCTCGCGAAGTTCTCGCCCGCGGTCACGGTGACGTTCGAAGCGACCAGCTTCGCGGCCGGCTCGGGAATCATCGGCATCGAGCCGGGGACTTCCTGCGCCGCGCCCTGCCTCGCGACGGCGCGGGTCCCGCGGGGCGCCCGCGTCCGCCTCAGTGCCAGCGCCGATACCAATTCCCAGTTCCGCTGGGCAAACGGCTGCTCCGGAACGCAGTCCGCCTGCGAGATGACCGTCAGCGCCGATACTTCTCCGGCCGCCGTCTTCAACGGCGCCAACTACGTCTTCGTCACCTCCTGGACCTATCGCACCGACCTCGGCCTCAAAGCCTACGATCAGGCCTGCAACGATCACGCGCAGCGGGCGGGCCTGCCCGGCCCGTACCTGGCCTGGCTCTCGACGAGCACCGTCGATGCCGTGAGCCGCTTCGCCGCAGCCCGCGGCTTCATCCGCGTCGACGGGCGCCCGTTCGCGGACCTGCTCGCCGGCAACTCCGCCGTCTACTTCCCTCCGGCTCTCGACGAGCTCGGCGCGCAGTCGGTTCCATTCCCCGGCGCGGTCCTGAGCGGCAGCGACCAGCTGGGACGCTGGTCCCCGGGGAACAATTGCAACGACTGGACGGACGCGGGCGCCCATCCATTGTGGCTGGGAAATGCGCTCTCCGGCTCCGGAACGTGGTCCGAGTGGGGATCGTCCAGTTGCGGATCGAGCTGGCCGATCCTCTGCATGGGCACCGCCCTCCGACGGCCGCTGCAACCGAAGAAGTCGCCGGGCCGCCTGGCGTTCGTGTCGTCGGCGGTGATCGCGTCCGGAGGCGGGCTCGCCGCCGCCGATTCGCTTTGCGCCCGCGAGGCGCGCACCGCCGGACTCCCCGGCTCGTACAAGGCCCTGCTCGCGGTGGACGGAGCCTCCGCGGCGAGCCGCTTCGACCTCGGCGGTCCTCCCTGGGTCCGGCTCGACGGAATTCCCGTCGTGGAAAAGGCTGCGGACCTCGCCGCGGGAAAGCTCCTTGCGCCCATCGAGCTCACGGCGGATTCGGTCCGCCAGTTTTGGTGGTATCAGACCTGGTCCGGCGCTTCGAAGACGGGCCAGCCCGGGACGAACACCTGCGCATCCTGGACGTCGACGGCGGCGGACTCGTTCACGTACGTGGGCTCCGCGAACTCCATCGAGCCGGAGTATTGGTTCGGCTCGTACGGGATCCCGTGCCAGCCCGCGTACCAGCTGCACCTGATCTGCCTGCAGGAATGACGATCACTCCGCGCGGACCTGCGCCTGCTTGTCCGGCGCGAGGCTGACCCGCGCGACGCTGCGGCGCGGCGGCTTCGCCGCATAGCGCAGCGTGGTCTCCACTTCCGCCTCGCCCGGGGCGGCGTGCAGGACGACGTCGATCGTTCCCGGCGCGCCGCCCGCACCGTAGCTGACGTCGTGCCGCGCCAGCGCGTGCCCGCCGCGGCTCACCACCACATCGACTTCCCGCACGTCGCCGGGCAGGACGCCGGTCAGATCGACGGCGAGGCGCAGCTCCCGGGGCTTGCGCAGCTCGCTCCACCAGAGCAGGCCGCCACCGAGCAGGGCGAGAAAGAGCAGGCGCGGGAGCAGTTGGCCGCGCAGGAACCGGCTACGCATCGCCCGGTTCGGGCTCCTTCTTCTTGTGCTTGATCTTCGCCTTGATCCCGGACTCGCTGCTGGGCTTGAGGTGGATGCTCGCGGTCACCTCGAGCGTCACGCCGCTGATCATCTTCCAGATCTCCCGGCGCAAGGTGTCGCTCTCCAGGAAGCGGCGGACCTCCTGCGTCACCACCCGCGCCACCTCGGTGCGGGTCTTGTCCGCCTGCGACATCAGGAACGCCAGCGCGTCCTTGGGCATCTTCATGTCGCCCACCAGGTTCCGGATGCCCTCCTCGGTCATGAAGAGCGCCCCGACTCCGGTGAGGACCGCGCGGCGCACGATGTCCGGCACCAGCCCGGAGAGCTTCTTCACGTCCTCGGGCGGGAGATCGTCTTCTTCCTTGTCGGACATCAGCGGCCTCCCCGCGAAGGCTTCACTGCTCACCTTCATAGTAATCGACGGCATCGTCCTGCCTGTGCACGGTCACGAGGCCATGCCGGCGAGCGAGCACGCCGAGCTTCTTCGAATCCGGATAGACCGCGATCTCGGGGTCCAGCATCGTCGACATCGCCAAAAACCGGAGCGGCGCCTGCGAGCGGTTCAGGATCTGGTGCGCCGGCGGTCCGGGCGGAAAGGCGACGTAGTCGCCGGCCCGCAGCGCATGCTCCTCGTCCCCGAGGCGCAGCACGCCCTCCCCTTCGAGGACGAACACCGCCTC
>DASREU010000428.1:0-22237 GCA_035651935.1 Myxococcales bacterium
TGGAGCGTCGGGTGGCGACGACGGTCCCGCCTCCCACGGTGGCGCTCGCGACCGAAGCTTGACCGCTCCGGGTCAGGACGCCGTGAAGACGAACGCGCGCATCGACCCCTCGATGGCGCCATCGCCGAGCGCGGCACGCAATGCGCGGGTCGCCGCTTCGACCGCCTCACCGAGCCTCCGCGGATCGCGTTCGAGGATCTCGTGGCGCAACGGCGTCCCTTCGCAGAGCGCGACTGCCGCATCCCGGGCGGATGCGGCACGGCTGCGCAGGGCCACGGGTTCCCAGCCAACGTGCATGAAACCGGATTCGCGAAGATCACGCTCGAGGGCCACGCAGTCGCCATGCCCGTGAGGGCCGCGCTCCATGAACGTCGGCGGGTTCTGCGGGAACATCGCGGCCAAGGCGCGCGAAACGATCCGGGTGATCTCGTTCTGCTCGATCCCGTCCCAGACGCTGAAGAGATACGTGCCGCCGGGCGAGAGCACGCGACGGGCTTCGCGGAACGCCCTGCCACGGTCGGGAAAGAACATCACCCCGAACTGGCAGATCGCGAGATCGAAGGCGCGGTCCGGATACGGAAGGGCGGTCGCGTCGGCGGTCGACCACCGCACCCGTGGCGAAGGGTTTCGGGAGGCGGCGAACGAGACCATCGCCTCGTTGAGATCCGTCGCCTCGATCTCCGCCTCGGGCAGTGCGCCGGCGAGGGCGCGGGTGGCGATGCCCGTGCCGGCGGCGATTTCCAGGACGCGACGCGCTCCGAGACGTCGCGCCCGCGCCGCGAGCTCGGCCGCGTACGGGGCGAAGAGCATCGGGCCCATCAACCGGTCATACGTCTCGGGGATCGAGCCCGTGAACCGCGTGTCGGTCTCGTTCATCCACCTGAGATTATCATTCGGCGAGGAGCCCGGATGGCGCTGATCCTGGCGTTGCTTTCGGCCGCGCTCTACGGCACGGCCGACTTTCTCGGCGGTGTCGCGGCGCGCCGCGCGCCAGCCCTGGGCGTCACCGCCCTGGCGCAGGGCGTCGGGCTCGTGCTGGTGGCAGCCGCGCTGCCGCTGTTTCCGGCGGAGCTTCCGTCTGCGATCGGCGCGCTCTGGGGGATCGGCGCGGGCGTGACGGGCGCCGGGGGCGTGGCGCTGCTCTACTACGGGTTCAAAGTGGGGAGGATGAGCGTGGTCGCGCCGGTCACCGCGGTGTGCTCGATCACCATCCCTGTCCTCGCCGCGCTCGGGCTCGGCGAGCGCCCCGGCCCTCTTGCCGTCGGCGGCATCCTGGTGGCGATCGTCTCCGTGGCGCTGATCAGCCGCCACGACGATCCTGCCGCCGCGACCCCGGTCCGCGATCGTTCGGTCGCCATCGCCCTCGCCTCGGGAGTTGCGATCGGCGCATTCCTCGTCTGTCTCGCGCGCGCTGGCAGCGCCTCCGGTCTCTGGCCTCTGCTGATCGCGCGGGCAGCTTCCACGCTCGTGCTCGTGGCGGCAGCGCGCCTCGCCAACGTCTCCCTTGCCATTCCGCGCGGCGCATCGGCGGCGGTCGCCGGGTGTGGAGCGATCGACGTTTTGGCGAACGCGCTCTATCTCCTGGCGGTGCGTGAAGGACCGCTCGGGCTGATCGCCACCCTCGCCTCGCTCTATCCCGCGAGCACCGTCCTCCTCGCACGGGTGGTGCTCGGTGAACGCCTCCGGCCCGTGCAATCCGTCGGGCTCGGGTGCGCGGCGGCCGCGATCGTGCTGATCGCCGGCCCCTAGGCGCCGTCGCCGCAGGCGAAACCTGCGTGCTTCCGCGAAGGCGGGGGAAGGTCAGTGCAACGTGGCGGGCGCCTCCGCGCCGCCCGCGCCGTTCACCCGGGTGAACGAGAGCACCTCGTCCGAGGCGCCCGCGTCCACGCGGACGGTGTCCCCCGGCTTGAAGTCGCCCTGGAGCACCTTCATCGCCAGCGGATCGAGCACCATCCTCTGCAGCGCCCGCTTCAGCGGACGTGCACCGTAGACGGGGTCGTACCCGACCTTGCCGACCGCGAGCTTCGCCCGCTCGGTGAGCTCCAGCTTGAGCTGCTTGTCCGAGAGCAGCTTCGAGAGACGCCCGAGCTGGATCTCCACGATCCGCGCCAGCTCCTCGCGCCCGAGGCTGTGGAAGACGACGATCTCGTCGATGCGGTTGAGCAGCTCCGGCCGCAGCTCGGCGCGGATGGCTTCGCGGACCCGCTTCTCCTCCGCCTGCGGATCGCCTCCCGTCAGGTGCTGCGAGCCGAGGTTCGAGGTGAGGATCACCACGGTGTTGCGGAAGTCGACCTTGCGGCCCTGTCCGTCGGTGAGGCGCCCGTCGTCGAGGATCTGCAAGAGGACGTTGAACACGTCCCGGTGCGCCTTCTCGATCTCGTCGAACAACACCACGGTGTAGGGCCGCCGCCGCACCGCCTCGGTGAGCTGGCCGCCTTCGTCGTAGCCGACGTATCCCGGCGGCGCTCCGATCAGCCGCGCCACCGAGTGCTTCTCCATGTACTCGCTCATGTCGAGCCGCACCATCGCCTGCTCGTCGTCGAAGAGGAACTCGGCGAGCGCCCGGGCCAGCTCCGTCTTGCCCACGCCGGTAGGTCCGGCGAAGAGGAAGCTGCCGATGGGCCGGTTCGGATCCTGCAGGCCGCTGCGTGCGCGGCGGACCGCGTTCGAGACGGCGCGCACTCCCTCCTCCTGTCCCACCACGCGCTGCTGCAGCCGCTCCTCCATGTGGACGAGCTTCTGCATCTCCGCTTCCAGCAGCTTGGAGACGGGGATGCCGGTCCACTTGGAGACCACGTTCGCAATGTCCTCGGCGTCCACCTCTTCCTTGAGCATCCGCCGCTGCGTCTGCAATTCCGCCAGCTTCTTGTTCTGGGCCTCCAGCTCCTTCTGCAGCGCAGGAAGCGTCCCGTACTTCAGCTCGGCGGCACGCCCGAGGTCGCCCCTGCGCTCCGCCTCGGTCATCTGCTGGTTGGCTTCCTCGATCTTCGACTTCGCCTCGCGGATGCTCTGGATCGCCTTCTTCTCGTTGTCCCAGTGCGCCTTGAGCCCGCTCATCTCCTCGTTGAGGCGCGCGATCTCGCGGGTGATCTCGTCGAGCCGCCCGCGGGAGAGCGGGTCGGTCTCCTTCTTCAGGGCCTGCTCCTCGATCTGGAGCTGCATCAGCTTGCGGCGGACCTCGTCCATCTCCGCGGGCATGGAGTCGATCTCCATGCGCAGCCGCGAGGCGGACTCGTCGATCAGGTCGATGGCCTTGTCCGGCAGGAAGCGGTCGCTGATGTAGCGGTTCGAGAGCGTCGCCGCGGCGACGATGGCGCTGTCCTGGATGCGCACGCCGTGGTGCAGCTCGTACCGCTCCTTCAGGCCGCGGAGGATGGAGATGGTGTCCTCCACCGAGGGCTCGCCCACCATCACCGGCTGGAACCGGCGCTCGAGCGCGGGGTCCTTCTCGATGTGCTTGCGGTATTCGTTGATGGTGGTGGCGCCGATGCAGTGCAGCTCGCCGCGGGCCAGCGCCGGCTTGAGCATGTTGCCGGCGTCCATCGCGCCTTCGGCCGCTCCGGCCCCGACGATGGTGTGCAGCTCGTCGATGAAGAGGATCACCTGGCCCTCGGAGGCGGTGACCTCCTTGAGCACGGCCTTGAGGCGCTCCTCGAACTCGCCGCGGAACTTGGTGCCTGCGATCAGCTGCCCCATGTCCAGGGCGACGATGCGCTTGTCCTTCAGCCCTTCGGGCACGTCGCCGTCGACCACCCGCCGGGCGAGCCCCTCGACGATGGCGGTCTTTCCCACGCCGGGGTCGCCGATCAGCACCGGGTTGTTCTTGGTGCGGCGCGAGAGCACCTGGATCACGCGGCGGATCTCCTCGTCGCGCCCGATCACCGGGTCGAGCTTGCCCTTGCGGGCGCGGTCGGTGAGGTCGATGGCGTACTTCTCCAGCGCGCGGTACTGCGACTCGGGATCGTTGGAGGTGATCCGCTGCGAGCCGCGCACCGCGGTGAGCGCCTGCGCGATCCGGTCGCGCGTCGCGCCCACGCTCTTCAAAGCCTCCGCCGCGCCGCCCCGCTTCTCGGAAGCGAGCGCGAGCAGGATGTGCTCGGTGGAGACGTACTCGTCCTTCATCTTGCCGGCCTCTTCTTCGGCCGCGTCCAGCACCTTCAACGTGCGCTGGGCGAGGTGCCCGCCTTCGCCGCCGTGCACCTGCGGCACCTTCTTCAGCTCGTCTTCCAGCCGCTGCTCGACGAGGCGGGGCTCCGCGCCGACGCGCTGGAGCAGCGGAGGGACCAGCCCTTCCTTCTGCTGGAGCAAGGCCGCGAGGAGATGTTCGGGCAGGATCTCCTGATGGTCGCGCTTGCGCGCCAGGGACTGCGCCTCCTGCAGCGCCTCCTGCGCCTTGACCGTAAACTTGTCGAGTTTCATGGCCGCAACGTAATGCAGCGAGGCTGCTTGGCAAGCCGCGTGCCAAGGCCGTGAAATTGAGCCAGAGTCGGACGGTCGCCGGGCGGCCGTGCGCCGCTCCTGCCCGTCAGGCGCGGATCTGGATCTTCTGCAGGCGCTCCCAGGTCCGCTCCGAGTACCAGATCACCACGAACTCCCGGAGAGACGCCTCTTCCCATCGCGCCATCTCCTCCAGCGTCGGACCGCGCAGCAACATCTTCACGCTTCGGAACGCGGCCGGGTCTTTTGCTCCGTGCATGCGCGCGGCCTCGAGAGCGGCGGGAAGGAGATCCGCTTCGGGCAGCACCCCGTCGACGAGCCCGAGCGCCATCGCCTCCTCCGGGGCGTACATCGTTCCCGAGAGAGCGATCCGCTCGGCGTTCCGGCTTCCCACGCAATACCGCAGCATCTCGACGCTACCCGCGAAGAGCGACGAGCCGAAGGCGATCTCGTTGAGCGCGATCTTTCCCTTGCCTGCAGCCATGAGCCGCGCGTCGGAGGCGAGGGCGAGCATGCAGCCGCCCGCCACGGCATGGCCATTCAGCGCCGCGACCAGAGGCTTCGGATAGGCGAAGAGCTCGCGGTAGAGCGCCGCGAACTTCCTCAGGTAAGCCAGGAACGCCTCCTTCGGGTGGCCGAGGAAGGCAGGGATGTCGAAGCCGAACGAGAAGAACTTCCCCGTCCCGGTGAGGACGACGGAGCCGACCTCGGGATCGAGGGCGAGGCGGCGGAAGCAGTCCGACAGGTCGTCGACGACCTCCTCGTTCAACGCGTTCACCTTCCCGCGCTCCAGCCGCACTTCGGCGACGCGCTGGTCGGTCGTGACGTGGACGTGCGCCATGGCAGGCTCCTGACATCCGAGGGACGGGCGCGTTTCTGTCCCGTCGCCTCCCGATTGGCAAGGTGCGTCCAGGGGCCGTGATATTCCCGCTCCGTGGACGAGCTCGCACAGGTCCTGGCGGAGGCGCGCGCCGCGTTCAAGGCCGGGCAGGCGCCGGACGCGGTGCGCCTGTACCGGCGGGCGCAGCAGTTGGCGCCGCGCGATCCGGAGATTCCTCACGAGCGGGGCCTGGCCCTGCTGGAGACCGGCGACATCGGGCTGGCGGCGCTCGCGCAGCGGGAGGCCCTCGCGCTCGATCCGCAGCACGTCGGCGCCCGGGCGCAGTGCGCCGCCGCCCTCGAGGCGCTCGGAGACGACCTCGGCGCGGCGGAGCAGTTGCGCCAGCTCCTCGCGCGCATCGGTCCCCAGATCGCGCTCTCCGCGCGACTCTCTGCGCTGGAGCAAGCGGCGGCGCGCGCCCGGTCGCGCCGGCTGCTCGGAGCATCGCCGAACCGGCTCGCACAGAGCCCGCTGATCGGATCCGCGCTCGCCCGCGACCGCGCCGATCCGCTGAAGTTCCGCGCGCCGTTCGCGGAGCTGACGGCGCAGGCCCGCGGCGGCGCCATCGAGCGGCTCGAGCTGGTGTTCGAATCGATGGACGCCTCGCTCGGGCGCAGCGACCTGAGCTATGGCGGAACGACCGAGGACGAGGACGGCCGCCGCGTGCCGCTCGACGAGTTCACGGCGGCGGGCGTGGTCTTCCTCGCCGAAGCCTTCGGCATCGAGACGATCCGCGCGCGCCGCATGCTGTCGTTTTTGCTCGCGCCGGAGTGCGGCCTCGGTCCCCACCGCTTCGCCGGAGCGCAGATCGGCTGGAGCATCAGCGGAGCGAACGGCGACCGGCGTTACGGCCTCGTCGCCAGCCTGTGATCGGCGGAGTGTCGCCTATTCCTTCTTCGGGGCGGCGTGCCGCTTCGAGACCTGCACGTAGAGCATGCGCAGGTCGAACAACATGTTCTCGAGGAAGCTCGCCTCCTCGGGGGTGAGGTTCCCGCGCGTCTTCTCCTGGAGCATGCCGAGCAGATCGATGCTCTGCTGCGCCATGGTGAACTCGGGCTTCTCGCGCTTCTGGCCGCTGACCGGATCGGGCGCTTCCCCCAGATGCACGATCACGCTCGAGCCGAGCGAGAGGACGAGCGCGTTGAAGTCGAGAGCGTACTCCTGCTTCTTCTCGTCGATGGAAGCCAAGCGTCACCCCAGATCGAACGCGAATTCCTGCAGGCGATAGCCGCGCTGGATGAGCAGCACGGCGCGGCCGCTCTTGCGCGCCTGCGAGAGGGCCTTCTCGAAATCCTTCGTCGTATCCACTTCCGCGCTGTTGACGGACAGCACCAGATCGCCCTTCCGCAACCCGACCCGCGCCGCGGCGGAGTTGCGAGTCACCTCCCGGACCGAGAGCACCGGCTTGTGCACGTCGTAGCCTGCCGCGCGCGCCTCGCGCACCGCCAGCTCGGCGACCTTCAGCCCGGTCCTCCCCTCGAAGAGGCTGAGCGCGCGCTCCGAGGTGAGGGGCGCCGCCGTGATCGGCACCTCCTGCATCTGCTTGTCGCGCACGACGCCGAGCGTGACCCTGGTGCCGACCGGGAAGTCGCGGAGCAGGAACCGCAGCTCGTCGGCATCGCCCACCGGCGTGCCCTCGACGCGAACGATCGCGTCGCCACGCCGGAGCCCGGCGGTCGCCGCCGGAGAGCGCTCCTCGATCGCGGTCACCAGCGCGCCGCTCTTCGCGCCGAGCGCGGCCGCTCCCTCCTTGTCCAGCGTCTCCGCGTCGAATCCCCACCAGGCGTCGGCCAGGGCGCCGCTCTTCTGCAGCTCTCGGGCGACCCGGAGCGCGCGGTCGATGGGGATGGCGAACCCGATGCCTTGGCCGCTCGCCAACACGGCGGAGCAGACGCCGATCACGTTGCCGTCCGCGTTCAGCAGCGGCCCTCCGGAGTTGCCGGGATTGATCGAGGCGTCGGTCTGGATAAAGTCGTAGTAGCTGCGATCCTCGGCGTGCACCGGCCGGTGCAGCGCGGAGACCACGCCGATGCTCACGCTCTGGTTGAGGCCGAACGGGTTGCCGATGGCGATCGCCGGCTCGCCGAGCATCAGGTCGGAGGAGACCCCGAGCGGCGCGGCGGGGAACTTCCGGTCCGCCTGGATGCGCAGGACGGCGAGATCGCCGCCCGGATCCGTTCCCACCACCCGGGCGGTGTAGTCGGAGCCGTCTGCGAAGCTGACCTGGATCCGGCTCCCGCGCGCCACCACGTGATAGTTGGTGAGCACGAAACCCTGCTCGTCGAAGACGAAGCCCGACCCCAGCGAGGTGCGCACCTGGTCGCGCACCCGCCCGCCGCCGAAGAACAGCTGCCAGGGATCGTTCGCGGCGGCGGCGCGGACCACTTCCTGGGCGTTGATGTTCACCACCGCCGGACGCGTCCTCTCCACCGCGAGGACGAGAGGCGTCCTGCGGGCTGCGCCCGGCCCAGCGGTGAGGGTGGCGACGAGGAGAAGCGGAAGCACTCAGCGCGTCGGGCCCAACTCGCCCAGGGAGGTGAACTCGGTCTCGACGCTGCCGGCGTTCTCCGAGAGATCGTCGAGCGCCTTCAGCCGCCGCTGGTACTCCTTCTCGTCCAGGAGCCCCTTCTTGATGTAGCGCTCGACCACGCGCCGGTCGAGGTACCTGAGCGGGATCTCATCCTTCTTGTCGGCCACTGGCTCAGCTCCTTGGAGGGGCGCGCCTTGTAGCACACCCTTCGGGTTATTGTCAGCCCGATGCCCTCGTTGCCCTCGGGTCTGTACGCGATCGTCGACGGTTCGGCTGCCTGGCCGCCTCTCGACCTGGTGGCGGCTTTCGTCCGCGGGGGGGCCGCCGTCGTCCAGCTCCGGCTCAAGCAGGTGGGCGCGGGAGAGCTTGTAAGGCTCGCGCGGCAGGCGCGCAACCTCTGTGCCGGCAAGGCATTGCTCCTGATCAACGATCGCCCGGACGTGGCGCGGGTCGCGGAAGCCGACGGAGTGCACCTGGGGCAGGAGGATCTCCCCTGCGATGCGGCGCGGGCCATCCTCGGGCCGGGGGCCTTGATCGGCGTCAGCACCCACTCCGATGCGGAGATCGACGGCGCGCAGTCCGCCGACTACATCGGCTTCGGACCGATCTTCGCGACCCGGTCGAAGCCCGGAGCGTCGTTGCCCGAGCCGCACGGGATCGATGGACTGCGGCGGGCGGTCCTGCGTTCGCGGGTGCCGGTGGTGGCGATCGGCGGGATCACCGCCGCGAACGCGGGCGCCGTCGCCAAAGCCGGCGCGCGCTGCGCCTCCGCCATCGCCTCGCTGTGCAACGCCGAGGATCCCGAAGCGGCCGCCCGCGCGATGGCCGGAGCGTTCGCGCGATGAGACCGGTGATCGGTATCACGCCCGATGTCGGCGAGAGCACCCCGCGCCCCGGGCGCCCGGCGCTGCCGCGATATGAGCTGAAGCAGGCCTATGCCGACGCCGTGCTCGCGGCCGGCGGCCTTCCCATCGTGCTCCCCTGCAGCGACGATCCCTCCGCGCCGGAAGAGGCGCTGAAGCTCTGCGACGGGCTGGTGATCACCGGCGGCGCTTTCGACGTCCCGCCCGAGGCATACGGAGCGAAGGCGGGCAGGCGCCTCGGACCGCTCAAGCGCGGGCGCACCGCGTACGAACAGCGCGTGCTCCGCGCGGCGCTGGCCGGGGGAATCCCCGTGCTGGGGATCTGCGGCGGCATGCAGCTCCTCGCGGTCGAGCTCGGCGGCACGCTCTACCAGGACATCGCAAGCGAGGTGCCCGGCGCCCTCGATCACGAGCAGAAGAACGATCCGCGGGAGCCGGGCCACACGGCGAGCGTGGTCGGAGGCTCGGCGCTGGAAGCGATCGTCGGCCCGGGCTTCCTCGAAGTGAACTCGACGCACCACCAGGCGGTGAAGGACCCGGGGCGGGCGAAGGTCTGCGCGGTGGCGCCCGACGGGATCGTCGAGGCCATCGAGCTGCCCGGAACGTTCGCGCTCGGGGTGGAGTGGCATCCGGAGCTGCTCGCGGCGCCGGCGCACCTCGCGCTGTACCGCGCGCTGGTGGAGCGGGCGCGGCGATGAGCGCGCCTTGCGTTCTGGTGCTGGCCGGCCTCGACCCGAGCGGCGGCGCCGGGCTGCTCGCGGATGCGGAGGCGATCCGCGCGCTGGGGGCGATTCCGCTGTGCGTCGCGACCGCGCTCACCGTACAGACCCGGCGCGCGCTCCGGCGCTACCAGAGCGTCGACTCCGCCTTGATCGCCGATTGCGCCCGGGCGCTCCTCGAGGAGGAGAATGTGCGCGCGATCAAGATCGGGATGGTCGGCAACGCGGCGAACGCGCGCGCCATCCGCAGCCTGCTGCCCACCGGAGTTCCGGTCGTGGTCGACCCGGTGCTCGCGGCATCGAGCGGAGCGCCGCTGTTCGACGGGCCCGCCCGCGCGCTCCTCGAGCTGGCGAGCGGAGCGCTGCTGACGCCTAACATGCCAGAAGCACAGGCCTTGTGCGGCGGTCCCGCAGATGCTGAGCAGCTCTTGCGCGAGGGTCCGCAAGCGGTCCTGCTGAAGGGAGGCCACCTGGAGGGCACGCCCGTCGACGTGCTCGCAACCCGCGCCGGCACGGAGTCGTTCGCTGCTCCGCGGATCGCTGCCCGCGCGCGAGGAACCGGATGCCGCCTGGCGAGCGCGATCGCCGTCGGGCTCGCGCGCGGCGTGCCCTTGCGTGACGCGGTGATCGCGGCGCGGGCGCTGGTGCGCGAGTACCTCCGGGCGCACCTTTCGGTTTAACGGCGCACAGCAGTGCGCGTGTTAGACTGGGGCGTCGGGAGGAAGCTCAATGCGGATGCGCAAGTACGCCCCGATCCTCATCCTGGCGCTCGCCGCCGGGTGCGGCCCCTGCGGCTACAACAAGATCGTCAGCGAGGAGCAGCAGGTCGAGGCGGCCTGGAGCCAGGTGGAGAACCAGCTCCAGCGCCGGGCGGATCTGGTTCCGAATCTGGTCGAGACGGTGAAGGGGTACGCCACCCACGAGAAGGGCGTGTTCGAGCAGATCGCGAACGCGCGCGCCGCGATGATGGGCGCCTCCAACCGCGCGGAGAAGATCCAGACCGCGAACCAGTTCGAGGGCGCGATCAGCAAGCTGCTGTCCATCACCGAGGCATACCCGCAGCTCAAGGCGAACGAGAGCTTCAACCGGTTGATGGACGAGCTGGCCGGAACCGAGAACCGGCTGGCGGTGGAGCGCAAGCGCTACAACGAGGCCGTGCAGCAATACAACAGCGATATCCGCCGCATCCCCGGCGCGTGGTGGGCGAAGATCGGCGGCTTTACCCCCAAGGAATACTTCCAGGCGGAAAGCGGCGCGCGCGCGGTGCCCAAGGTATCGTTCCAGTAGGGCCGACCCATGCGCACGAGCGGAATCCTGACCATCGGCGGTGCCTTCATCGCAGTCCTCGGCGGCGCCTTTTCCGCCTTCATGCTGCGGGGGTTCACCGGCTTCACCGATCTCTCCGGCCTGGTGGTCGGCCTGATCGTGCTCGCGGTCGGCATCGGCATCGTGCTCGCCGGGCGCAAGCGGGCCCGCTTCGAGCAGGAGAGCGACGACCGGCATTTTTCCGAGGTGGCGCTGACGCTCGCGCGCAACAACTCCGGACAGGTGCAGGTCGACCAGGTGGCGAAGGCCAGCGGGCTCTCCCGCGAGGAGGCCACCGCGAGGATGCGCCAGCTCACCGGGCGCGGCCTGTTCGACCTCGATTTCGACAC
The DNA here is from genome assembly GCA_035651935.1 of Myxococcales bacterium. Lineage (GTDB taxonomy): Bacteria > Myxococcota > Myxococcia > Myxococcales > 40CM-4-68-19 > 40CM-4-68-19. Next base: position 11,085 of record DASREU010000428.1, read on the forward strand.
CAATGGGCAGATGGTGTGGAAGCTCTCTCCTGACGCGGGCCGTGCCCAGCTCGCAGAGATTGCCGGCCGATCGGGATGACGCAACAGAGCGCCGCCGCGTGCATCGCGCTGGCGGCGCTCGCCGCATGCAGGCCCACGGCAGAGGGCAGGTGTGCGCAGGACTCCGATTGCCGCACAGGCGCGGTCTGTGCTCCCGAAGGGATCTGCGTCGCCGTCCCGCCCTCCGTCACCGTCTCCATCACCACGGCGCCGGACGGCGCCGGCTGGTACTCGAGATCCGGCGCCGCCCTCGACATCCTCGCGCAGGTGACCCGCGACGGCACCGATCCCGTCTCCGCCACGCTCACCATCCCGAACTGCGCGGCCTCCACCTGCACGTTCCCCGGCACCGCGGTCGAAGGCGGCGGGTTCACCTTCCGCGTCCCCCGCGACGTGCAGGCGGTCGGGTCGGCGGCGTTGCGGTCCTTCCAGGTGACGGTGAACGATCGCGCCGGCAACCAGGGCGTCGGCAACGGCGTCCTGCAGATCGACGACGCGCCTCCAGTGATCGGGACGCTGTCGACCGTGAGCGCCGGGACCATCGGAGAGAACGGCACCACCTGGTTCGCGGGAGGCGCGGGAAGGCCCGACGTGGAGATCGCGGTGGCGGTCACGGATCCCGGAGCCGGCGTCGCTTCGCTCGCCCTGCACCTCGACCCTGCAGACGTCCTCCCCGGCACGGTCCTCGATCCTCCGCCGTTCCCCGGCGCCGGCGGGTCGGTGCACTTCCAGATTCCCGTCAGCGGGATGCGCGGTGAAGGGCCGATGCGCTTCTCTCTCCTCGCCACGGACCTGCTCGGACATGCCTCGAGCGCCCCGGTGAACTCGATCCTGGTGGACGCGGTGCCGCCCACCGTCACCGCTCCCGTCGTGAACTACGCCGCGGCGCAGCCCGCCGGGGTCTGCGACGCATCGGCGACCTGCGGACGGCAATCCGGGACGCACCTGCTGCGCGATGACGTCGCGGCGCTCTCGTTCGACGTCACCGACTGCGGCGTCGGCGCGGGCGCGGCGGCGGTGGTGGTGAGCGGCGGGAAGACGCTGGCCGCGGTGGAAACCTCCGCCGACGGCGCGCCGTGCACGAACGGGAACAAGACGCACCACTTCCAGGCGACCGTCGACTTCGGCGACGCAGCGCCGTCGCTGCCCGCGGCGGACGCTTCGGGAACGGTGCTCCTGCCGGTCACCGGCAGCGGCGCCGACCTGCTCCAGAACATCGGGACCGGGACCGCTCCGGGCAGCGCCACGAGCGGTCCCGGCCTCGCGGTGCTTTCGCTCTGGAGATGGAAGCGGCAGATCGCGGGCCCGCCGGCGGGATCGCCGGTGCTGCTGCCCGCAAACGGGCGCGTCGCGATCGGCAGCGCTACGAATGTGACGGCGTTGACCTCGACGGGTGCCCAGAGTTGGACACAACCGGTGACGGCCGGGGTCGGCGGAGATCTCGCGCTCGGCTCGAGCGGGAAAATCTACGCCGTGTCACCCGCCGCCTCCTGCGCCACCGCCTGCACCGGAACGCTGACCATCGTCAGCTCCAGCGGAACGCCGTTGCAGTGCCAGCATTCGAACGTCACGCTGGGCGCTCCCGCGGCGATCACCACGGCGACCGTGAGCGGAAGCCCGGTCGAGGTGGCGATCGTGGTCGCCACGGCGCGCAAGACAGGCTTTCTGACCAACCCGAACAACCTCTTCGTCTATCCGGGCACCTGCACCTCGGTCGACAACCAGTACCTGATCAACGGCTCGAGCGAGCTGACGGGCGTGAGCGCGCTTCCCGGAAAGGTGGTTCTCGCCAGCGCCGTGACCTTCACCTCCATCGACCAGAACGGCACGAACTTCAACTTCGGCAGCGCTGCGAGTTACAACGGGACCGTCAACGTGCTCGACGCTCCGGCGTTGATCCCCGCCGCCCCGATGAACGCCATCTTCGGCAGCTCGACCGGCGATCTCCATCGCGCCACCGCGACCACCTGCAGCGGGAACGCCTGCTGGAAGGACATGTACCCGACGCCCTGGCCGCGCTCGCCAGGGACGCTGTCGAGGACGCCGGTGTTCGACGGCACGCACATCTACACGGCCGACGACGCGGGCAACGTCTCGTCGTGGCTGCAGTCGACCGGGGCGCCGGAGTGGACGGTCGCGCTCGGCACCGCGATCTCGGGCCTGGCGATCCTCCAGGCGCCGGTCGGCACCGTGCTCGTGGTGCAGAACGACGGCGCGGTGAAGATGGTCAGCGATCCGGGAGTCGCCGGCGGAGGCGCCACCCCGCTGCTTTCGGTCGCCGCGTACGGATCGACGGCGCCGGTTCCCGTTCCGGCCATCGAGGCCTCCGGCAACTACGGGATCGCGTACGTGCCCGACGGCGCCGGATTCGTCTGGGCGATCGATCTGCCGGCGCCGCCGGTCCAGGCCAGCGCAGTCGTTTGGCCTCGCCCGGGCCGCGATTCCTGCAACAGTCGCAGCGCCGGAGCGCCGTGCCCGTGAAGCGTCTTTTGCTCGCGCTCGCGGCGGTGGCCTGCGCGCATGCGCCAGGAGCGGAGCGGTCCGCCGTCATGCAGGGGAACGTCCTGCGGGATCCGGCGGCGGCCGACTTCGTGGAGCCCGACCGCGAGGTGAGCGCGCCGGCGTACCGCCACTATCTGGATGCGCTCCTGGCGAGGAACGCCGACGACCCTGCGACCGCGATCGCGGAGCTGCAGCAGGCGCTGCTCTACGATCCGCAGTCTCCGCACCTGCACACGGTGCTCGCGGAGGTGCTGCTCAAGCAGGGCCGCATCGCGGAGGCCGAGGAGCAGCTGACCATCGCCCTCGATCTGGATCCGCGACACGCTCCGGCACGGCTCCTCAGCGCGAGGCTGGCCACGTCGCGCGGACTCGTCTCGCTCGCCCGCGAGCACCTGCAAGCGGCGATCGACGCGCAGCCCGAAGATCCGGAGGCGTACCGGGATCTGGCGCGCGTGCTCCTCTCCGCTGGCGACGACAAGGGCGCCGTGGCGTTGGCGGAGCGGCTCCGGGACCGCCTCCAGCTGGCGCAGCAGCGGGTGCTGGATGGTTCTGACGAGGACGTGACGGCGGAACGCCTGCGCGACTACACCGCGTCGATCTGGGTGGAGCTCGGGCGCTGGGCCGCGCAGCACGGGATGGACGCCGCCGCCCAGCGTGCGTTCGCCGAGGCGCGCAGCGCGTCGCCCTCCGATCCCGAGGCGCTCGCGGCGGAGGCGGCGTGGCTGGAGTCGAAGCGCCGCTTTCCCGAGGCGCGCGAGCGCTACCTGAAGCTGCTTGCGCAGCGCCCCGAAGCGCCGGAGATCCTCGCCGCGCTCGCGCGCGTCGCCCTCAGCGATGGCGACCTCGAAGCGGTCACCGGCCATGCGCGAAAGCTGCTGGCGATGGCGGCAAGCACCGCGCCGTGGGACGGAAGATCGGCCGACCGCGACGAGGACCGCCACGATCTCGCGGGCGCTCTGCTGCGCGTCGCCGTTCCGCTGATGGGAGCGCACCGCAGCGCCGAAGCGCAGGGCGCGCTCGACGCGGCGCTGCGGCTCTACCCGGACCATCCGGAGCTCTCCTTCTACCGGGCGCTCGCGCTCGTGCAGCGCGGCCGCGCCCGCGACGGTGCGCTGGCGTTCGAGCGGATCGAGAAGCGGCTCCTCGCGCGTCGCGGAAAGCCGCTGGTGCCCGCTTTCCTGGGCATGGATCCGGGGGCGCTCGTCCTCGATACGCGCATCCAGGCTGCGCTCGCGCGCGGCAGGTCGGGCGAGGCCCGCGAGGCGATGCGCCGCCTGCGCACGCTCTTCGCCCAGCGCCCGGAGGAGGAAGGAGTGGCGCTGGCGCTGCTCGAAGTGTTCGACCGGGCGGGCAAGGTGGACGAGGCGGAGCGGCTGCTCGTCGCCGCCAGCCGCGCGCATCCGCCGACCGAGGGACTCCTCTACGCGCTGGGGAACGCGCAGGACCGCGCCGGAGCGCGGCAGAAGGCGCTCTCCACCATGCGCCAGGTCCTCGCGGTCCAGCCCGAGCACACCGGCGCGCTGAACTACGTCGGATACACCTTGACGGAGCGCGGGGGGCCGGAGGAGCTGCGCGAGGCGGAGCTGCTCCTGGCGCGCGCCGTCGAGCTGCGCCCGGACGACGGCGCCATCGCCGATTCGTATGGATTCTGCCTGCTCCGCCTGGGGCGCGCCGGCGAGGCGGTGCCGGAGCTGCGCCGCGCAGACCGGCTTGCGCCGGAGGATCCGGTGATCCTCGGCCACCTCGGCGACGCGCTGCTCGCCGCGGGCCGCAAGGAGGAGGCGCTTGCGACGTTCCGCCGCGCGCTCTCCGCGCTGGCCTCGATGTCCTCGCATCCGGCGGAGGCGGCGATCGATCCTCCCGAGCGCGCCGACCGCGACGACTCCAGGGTGCGCGCGGAAATCGAGAAAAAAGTGAAGTCGATCGCGCCTTGACTGCGCGTCGTGGCCGTGGTTTTTCCGCGCCACGGGAGGCAGGCAGGTGGCCGACGAGCGGATCGACGAGGGCTTCTTCAGCGCGCGCGACGGGATCCGGCTCTTCTGGCACACCGAGCGCGCCGCCGCTCCGGTCGGTCATGTCGCCGTCGTGCACGGGTATGCCGAGCACCTCGGACGCCACGGCGAGGTGATGCGCGCGCTCGCGGCCGCCGGGTACACCGCGCACCTGCTCGATTGCCGCGGCCACGGCCAGAGCGGGGGGAAGCGGGCGCACATCGATGCTTTCAAGGAGTACCTCTCGGACCTGGAGCTGTTCCTCGCGCGCGTCAGGGAGCAGTCCGGGACGGCGCCCTTGTTCCTGCTCGGACACAGCCAGGGAGGGCTGATCGTCGCGCGGTACCTGCTCGATCACCCGGATGCGGTGCGCGGAGCGGTGCTCGCCTCTCCGTACTTCCGGCTGAAGCTGAAGGTCTCGCCGGTGAAGATCCTCGCCGGCAGGCTGATGTCGCGCCTCTTGCCCGGCCTTCCCATGCGGAACGAGCTCAAGGTCGAGCAGCTCACCCGCGACGTCCGCATCCAGACCGCCACCCGCGCGGACCCGCTCTACCAGCAGATCGCCACGCCGCGCTGGTACACCGAGAGCACCGCCGCGCAGGAGACGGTGCTGCGCCGGGCGACCGAGTTCGTCACCCCCTTCCTGCTGCTCTTCGGCGCCGCCGATCCCATCGCCGATCCCGCGGCGGGGCGCGAGTTCTTCGAGCACGCCACCTCCAAGGACAAGCAGCAGAAGCAGTACGACGGCCTCCTGCACGAGCTCTTCCACGAGCCCGAGCGCGAGGTGGTGTTTCGCGACCTGGTGGGGTGGCTCGACGAGCGCGCGCGCGGCGCCGCCGCGAAGGCGGCGGGCACGAGATGAGCGAGCGGAACCGCCTCCTCGAGCTGCTCACCGAGCTCGCCTACGAAAAGCGGAAGGTGGTCCTCTCCTCGGGAAAGGAGAGCGACTTCTACATCGATACCAAGCAGGCCTCGCTCACCGCCGAGGGCCATTACCTGGTGGGGCGCCTGGTGCTCTCCGAGATCCGCGCCCATTTCTCCGGCGCGCAGGCCGTCGGCGGGATGACCATGGGCGCGGACCCGATCTCCAGCGCCGTGTCGCTCACCAGCTGGTTGCAGGCCAGCCCGCTGCCGGCGTTCTACGTGCGCAAGGAGCCGAAGGGGCACGGCACCGGCCAGTGGATCGAGGGAAGGAAGGGATTGCCCTCTCCCGCCCAGGTGGTGGTGGTGGAGGACGTCGTCACCACCGGCGCCTCCACGCTCCGCGCCATCGAGCGCTGCCGGAGCGAAGGGCTGCACGTGCTCGGGGTGGTGTCGCTGATCGATCGCGAGGAAGGCGGCCGCCAGGCGATCGAAGCTGCGGGGGTCGAGCTGCACTCACTGTTCACCCGGAGCGACTTTCCGTGAGGCGCCTTCTGGCGGGGGGAATTTCGTGCGTGTCCCCGAAATTCGCGTTCGCCATCCTGGCGCTCGCGACCGCCTGCCGGACCTTGCCCTTTCCCGACCCGGAGCTGACGGGCGAGTACGGCAAGGCGCTGAAGAAGTGGACGCGGCAGGTGGCGCTCTACAGCGGGCTCGAGACCCGCGCCTTCGTGCGCATCGTCTATCTCTCTCCCGACTTCGTCGATTCGCAGGCGAAGGAGCTGTCGCGGATGCGCGCGGAGCTGCCCGACCAGGCCGCGGACACGCTGGCGCGGTTGCGGCAGGAGTACCGGAACCCGTCCTTCTTCGCTATCGTGTACATGCCGGACAAGACCGCGAACGACTGGAACGAACCGGGCTCCGTCTGGCGGCTGGCGCTGAACATGGGCCTGGGCGAGCGCGCGCCGGAGAAGGTCACGCGCTACGAGACGCCGTTCAACGCGGAGCTGCGCGCGCTCTATCCGTATCTCGACGACTATTCGGTCGCATATCTGATCAAGTTCCCGGATCCGGTTCCTTCAGACGCGCCTGTCTCGTTCACGCCGGTGGAGGCGCAGCTGATCGTCGCCGGGGCACTCGGGAAGATGCAGTTCCGCTGGCGCCTCGACGGTGGACCGGAAGCGCCGCCCTCGGCGCAGCCGGGTCCGGACCAGGCGCCGGCCACCACGCCGAAGCCGCCGTAGCCGCGCCGGCGCTCAGGCCACCGCGGGCAGCGCGAAGACGAAGCGCGCGCCGCGTCCTGGCTCGGAGTCGACGGAGATCGACCCGCCATGTGACTCGACGATGTTCTTGCAGATGCTCAGGCCAAGCCCCGTGCCTCGCCCGGGCTCCTTGGTGGTGAGGAACGGCTGGAAGAGCCGGCTGCGCACCGCCGGATCGATCCCCGATCCCGTGTCCGACACCTCGACGTGCACCTTGCCGCCGTCCTCCCAGGTTCGCACGCGCACCATCTGCCCGCTGCGCCCCTCGACGGCGTCCGCGGCGTTTCCGATCAGGTTCACCATCACCTGCGCGATCTCCGACCCGCGGCAGCGCACCGCCGGAAGCGCGTTCAGCTCGCGCTCGAGCCGGATGCCCGACTTGAAGCGGTGACCGAGCAGGTGCACCGCCGAGAGGACGGCCTGGTTCACGTCGAACGGCACCGGCTCCGGGCTGTGCCGGGCCACGCTCTTGATCCCTTGCACCAGCCCTTGCAGCTGCGTTCCCGCGGCGCGCAACGCTTCCAGCGTCTCGTTGAACAGCGAGGGATTCGGCGGTTTCATCCGGCGCAGCGCCGAAGCCAGCGCCGCGATCGCGTCGTCCTTGCACTTCACCACCGCTTCGGTCGCGGCCTGGAATGCGGCGTGCAGCGGCGGAAACTGGTCTGCGAGGAGCTCGACGTGGAGCAGGAGCGGGGTGACGGCGTTCGCCAGCTCGTGCCCGAGGCCGGCCGAAAGGCGGCCCACGGTCGCCAGGCGCTCGGCGCGCACCAGCTCCTCGAACTGCGTCTTCAGCTGCGCGGTCAGCTTGCGGTGCTCGTCGGCGATGCGCTTCGCTTCCAGCGCGCGGCGGATGCTCACCCGCATGTCGTTCAGGTCCCAGGGCTTGAGCACGAAGCGGTACACCATGCCTTCGTTGATCGCGCTGAGCGCGACCTCCATGTCGGGATACGCGGTCACCAGGATGCGCTGGGCGTCAGGGCGGATCTGGCGGAGGCGGGAGAGGAGCTCGAGGCCGTTCATCTCCGGCATCCGCTGATCCGTGACCACCAGATCCATGTCCGCGCGCCCGGCCTCCTCCAGCGCCTTTGCCGCCGAGGTGGTGGTGTGGAGCTCGATGTCCGTCTCGGTCTCGAACACCCGCTGGACGAGCTTCAGCGCGAGCAGCTCGTCGTCGACGACGAGTACGCGATACGAGATCACGTTTGCCGCCATCTGATTTTTGTAGCAGCCGCGCGGAGCCGCTCAAAAAATCCGGCGCGTTGACAACACGATACACGCAACCACCACTGGCGCCGGACGCGCACAGGAGCGCACGGCGCGCGCGATCACTTCGGCCAGGCGGCCGGAGCGGGCTTGCCGCGGACCAGGACGGTGTCGCGCGGAGCGACCTGCGCCGGCCAGGTGAGCGTGTAATGCAGGCCGCGGCTCTCCTTGCGCTCCTGCGCGCAGGCGACGATCAGCCGCGCCACCTCGGCGAGGTTGCGCAACTCGAGCAGGTCGCGATCGACGAGATAGCCCCAGTAGTACTCTTGGATCTCGCCCATCAGATTGTCGAGGCGCCGCTGCGCGCGCGCGAGCCGCTTGTCCGTGCGCACGATGCCGACGTAGTTCCACATCAGGTGGCGGATCTCGTCCCAGTTCTGCTTCACGATCACGCCCTCGTCGGCGGTGACCGCCCGGCCCGGATCCCAGTCAGGGACCGCCGAAGGACGCGGCGACTCCGCGGCGATCCCGCGCGCCGTCTCCGCCGCACGGTGTCCGAAGACGAGGCCTTCGAGCAGGGAGTTCGAAGCCAGCCGGTTCGCTCCGTGCAGCCCGGTGCACGCCACTTCGCCCGCCGCGAGCAGGCCGGGGAGCGTGGTGCGCCCCTGCAGATCCGTGCACACGCCGCCGCAGACGTAGTGCGCCGCCGGGACGACCGGGATGGGAGCGACGGCCATGTCGATCCCGAACGTCAGGCAGGTGGTGTAGATGTGCGGGAAGTGCTCGACGAGGAACGCCTTGCCGAGATGGGTCATGTCGAGGAAGGCGGAATCGTCGCCGCGCCGCTTCAGCTCGCTGTCGATGCTGCGCGCCACCACGTCGCGCGGGGCCAGCTCCTTGCGCGGGTCGTAGCGCTCCATGAACGCCTCGCCGGCACGGTTCCGGAGGATGCCGCCCTCGCCGCGCAGCGCTTCGCTGATGAGGAAGTTCTTCGCCTGCGGATGGTAGAGGCAGGTGGGGTGGAACTGGATGAATTCGAGGTTTGCCACCGCCGCGCCGGCACGGTGGGCCATGGCGAGGCCGTCGCCGGTCGCGACGTCGGGATTGGTCGTGTACAGGTAGACCTTCCCGGCGCCGCCGGTGGCGAGGACGACGGCCCGGGCGACGAAGCTGTCGACCGCGCCTGACCTCGTGTCCAGAGCGTACGTCCCGAGCACCCGCTCCGCGCCGGAGCCTGAGCGCGAGGCGAGGATCAGGTCGATGGCGTGATGATCCTCGTAGAACTGCACGCCCGCTTCCGCCGCGGCGTTGAGCAGCGTGCGCTCCACCTCCCTGCCGGTGAGGTCGGCCGCGTGCACCACCCGGCGCTGCGAATGTCCGCCCTCGCGCGTCAGATGGAACCCGAGGGGGCTCGCGTCGCGGGTGAACTCCGCTCCGAGCTCGATCAACTCGCGGACGCGCGCCGGGCCCTCGGTCACCGTGACCCGCACCGCTTCCTCGCGGCAGAGGCCTCCTCCGGCGATCAGCGTGTCCTGGATGTGCTGCTCGAACGAGTCCTGCGGCCCGAGCACCGCCGCGATCCCGCCCTGGGCGTAGGCGGTGTTGCTCTCCGACCGGCCGCGTTTCGCGAGCAGGGCGACGGAGCCATGCCTGGCCGCCCGCAGGGCGAAGGAAAGGCCAGCAATTCCAGACCCGACGACCAGGTAGTCGTGCTGGTGACGCATGTGCGACCTCTATCAGAAACCGGGCGCATGAAGATTTGCCCCCAAGGATGGCGAGGGGTTATCGTCCCCCTCTGAGTATGATCCGGCTCCTTCTCTCCCTTGTGTTGCTGGCGCTGCCGGCCGCCGCGCGGCCGCCGCTGCACACCTGGACCGACAAGGACGGAGTGCTGCACGTGGAGGACACGCCGCCTCCACGGCGCGCCCGCGCTCCGAGGAAGCCCCCGGCAGAGGCGGCTGCGCCGGCGCATACGGGGAACTGGTGGGAGAAGAGGTCGGATGCGCCGCCGGACGAGATCGATCGCGCCGCCGCGGTGCACCACATCCCCGCCGAGCTGGTCCGCGCAGTGATCTGGGCGGAGAGCGCGGGCGACGCCGGCGCCATCTCCAGGGCGGGAGCGATCGGGCTCATGCAGCTGATGCCGCGCACCGCGGGCGAGATGTTCGTCGAGGACCCGGTCGATCCCGCGCAGAACATCATGGGCGGCACGCGGTACCTGCGCTGGCTGGCGAACCAGTTCAACGGCGACATGCTCCTCACCCTCGCCGCGTACAACGCCGGTCCGGAAGCGGTCCGCAAGTACGGGGGAGTGCCTCCGTTCCAGGAGACGCGCGCGTACGTGAAGCGCGTGTTCGCCTACTACCAGCAGCTCAAGGCGCAGAAGAAGAAGCTCGTCGCCGAGGCGGAGAAGTGATCGATCCGCGGACCCGCGCGACGGACCGGGCGATCTTCGACGAAGACGATTCCGATCTCGCCGACAACCAGGAGTTCGATCGCGCGCTCTCCGCCGGGAACGAGGCGCTGGCGCAGGGGAACCCGGCCGACGCGCGCATCGCGCTGGAGAAGGCGCTGCGGTACAAGCCGCGCAACCAAAGAGCGCGGAACCTGCTCGGGCTGTCGCTGTTCAAGCTCGGCGAGCTCTCCCGGGCGGAGGAGATCTACCGGTCGCTGATCGAGGATCATGCGGCGGATCCGACGCTGCGCGTGAATCTCGGCCTGGTGTTTCTCAAGCAGAACGTCTCCGCCGATGCGGTGCGCTGCTTCGAGACGGCGCTCGATCTCGCGCCCGATCACCAGAAGGCGCAGAACTATCTCGGGCTGGCGCTGGCGCAGAAGGGCGAGCTGGCGCGCGCCCGCGAGTGGTTCCTCAAGGCCGGCAACGACGCGATGGCGGACCGGATGTCGCAGGCGCTGCAGCAGAGCCCCGTCCGGGCGGTGGCGGAGAGCGCCGCGATGGCGCTCGCGAAGGAGCAGCCGTTCGCGCCGGCGACGGAGAGTGCCGTGCCTGCGCCCGCAGCGGCTGCGCCTGCGGTTCCGCCGAAGAAGGGCGATACGCTGGAGATCGCAAGGCCGAAGGGCCTGGAAGCCGCGTCGCGCTGGGTCGCGACCACGCCCGGCGGGCCGGCGGCGCCTCCGGTGGCCGCGGAGGCTTCGCGCACGGCAAAGGGCGCAATCGTGGCGAACGCTCCCGAGCCGACGGCGCCGCCGCCTCCCGAGCTGAAATCGCAGCCGAAGACCGGCGCTGCGCCTTCTCCGCCTGGCGCGGCGACGCGGCCGGCGACCCCGCCCGCGG
>DASREU010000429.1:0-8369 GCA_035651935.1 Myxococcales bacterium
ACTGGCGTTAGTGGTCACTGCGACATCTTTCCCCTGCCACCGTCCCGGCGCCGGACTATGATGGCCGGTCATGCAAGCCCCCGAGGATCCCGGAAAGAAGCCCGGAAAGCTCGTCCTCCATCCCGGATGGGTCGGATTCGCGGCCGTGGTCCTCGCCGTGCCCATGGGTGTCCTGCTCTTCCGGCAGACGGTCCAGCCGGACCTCCCCTCGCTCGGCGACTTGCCGGCGTTCTCGCTGGTGGCCGAGGACGGGAAGCCGTTCCACAAGGACGACCTGCTCGGCCGGGTGTGGATCGCGGACTTCGTCTTCACCAGCTGCGCCGACGCCTGTCCGCGGCTGCAGGGGAAGATGAAGAGCCTTCAGGACAGGCTGGTGCCGCTGGAGCAGGGCGGAAACATCGGCCTGCTCTCCATCAGCGTCGATCCCGAGCGCGACACGCCGGAGAAGCTCAAGCAATACGGCCAGATCTTCGGCGCCCGGCCCGGGCTCTGGCGCTCCTTGACCGGCGACCAGACGGAAGTGGAGCGGACGGTCGTGAAAGGCTTCCACACCGCGATGGCCAAGGTCCCGCGCGAGAACGCCGATCCGCACCTGGAGGCCTTCGAGATCATGCACGGCGAGCGGCTGGTCCTGGTCGATCGGCTGGGGCGGATCCGCGGGTACTACGACGCGGACGACCGCGACCGCCTGCTGCGCGACGCGCGTTCCCTCACCTTGGGAGGGCGCGGTTGACGCTGGCGGAGTGGCTGCCGCACCAGAACGCGACGCTGAACGCCGCCAGCGCCGGTGCGCTGTTCCTCGGGTACTGGGCGATCCGCACCAAGCGGTACGCCCTGCACTGGAAGTGCATGGCGGCCGCGTTCGCCGCCTCCTCGCTCTTCCTGGTGGGATACCTGACCCGATTCGCGCTCACCGGCGTCCACCGCTACCAGGGGCCGTTCCGCGGCTTCTACCTGGTGCTGCTCGGCACGCACACCATCCTGGCCGCGCTGGCGTTGCCCCTGATCCTGCGGACGATCTGGCTCTCCGCCGTGCGCAAGAGCTTCCAGCAGCACAGGCGCTGGGCCGTCTGGACGTTCCCCGTCTGGGCGTACGTGTCGGTCACCGGCGTGGTCGTGTATTGGATGCTCTACCGAATGCCTGTATAGAGGGAGATCGATGGCCTTCCGCATCATCGAGACCTGCATCGGCTGTACCGCCTGCGTGAAGCGTTGCCCTACCGACGCCATCACCGGCGATCGCAAGGCCCTGCACATCATCTCGCCAGAGCTGTGCATCGACTGCGGCGCCTGCGGCCCGGTGTGCCCCGTCGACGCCATCCTCGATCAGTACGGCAACGTCCAGCACATGCTGAAGAAGAACGAGCGCCCGCTGGCGTTCGTCTACGAGCAGGCCTGCACCGGCTGCGAGAAGTGCGTCGAGCGCTGCCCGTTCGAGGCGCTGGAGATGGTGCACGTCCAGGACCCGAACAGCTTCCTCGGCGTGGTCAGCGTGATCGAGAAGAACTGCACCGGCTGCCGCGAGTGCGAGAAGGCGTGCCCCTACGACGCCATCTTCATCTACCGCAAGGACCGCGTGCCGGAGTGGTTGAAGAACTCCCGGGTGGAAAAAGCCGCCTGAACCGCGCTCAGTCCTCTTCGTCCTCTTCCTTCTCTTCGGCTTCCTCGTCTTCGGCGCCGGCGGCCTCCGCCTCCTCGGGCTCCTTCGCCGCTGCCGCTGCCACCTTGGCGGCGCGGGCGGACACCGGCTTCGCCACCGGCGCGTCGCGCTGGTCGGCCCCGCACTTCGGGCACGTCGGCACCGGTTTCTTCAAGTCGTAGAACTTGGTGCCGCACTTGTAGCAGACGTACTTCGCACCCAGGTCACGTGCCATCGGAGAGCCCCTCCGGAAATCGAGGCGCGCGCGAAATAGACCAGCGACCGGGGGAAGTCAAATGGAACCGGCGCGGGCGCGCCGCTGACTCTGCTATGTTGCAGCGCCATGGGCCTGAACCCGCCCGCCGATTCCTTTCCCGGGCCGCCGCTCGCGGATCCCGCCCAGGCATTGACCGAGCCGCCGCCTCCGCCCTCCGCGGTCCGGCTGGAGCAGCCGCTGGACGTGCGCATGGAGCCGGCCACCCAGACCTGGGACGGGCTGCGCATCTTCTGGGAGCGCGACCCGCGCGCGGCAGCGTACGAGGTGATCGCCAGCGATCGTCCCCTCTCCGGCGACGAGCTTGCGGACGCGATCGCCGGTCGCGCCGACTTCACCACCGTTGCGGCCGTCGCCCCGGGCACCACCTGCGTGATCGACAACACCACGCCGCGCGAAGCCCGCGGCTGGTACGCGGTGCTGGTCCGCTACCAGGATGGCCGCCGCGCGCCGCACGCATTCAAGCTCGGCGATGCGGCCGCGAGCTGGCGGCCCGCGGCGCCTTTTCTCAATCCGAACCGGACCGGCGAGCTGCTCGCCGAGGTCGACGCGCTGCTCTCGGCGGCGCGGGAGCAGTGGGAGCGCTGGACTTCCGGGCACGACGCGGATGCGCGCCGCGAAGCGAAGCGCCTGGTCGGCGACGCGCTCCTGATCTGGCCCGACTACCCCGAGGCGACGGCGCTCCTCGAGCAGATGAACTGAAGGCTCATTCGTTGGGCTCGGCGTCGTCGGGCAACGGGTCGACGAGCGGGTGCACTTCCTCGAGCCGCGCGTCCGTCGCCTCCACCGGCTCGCTCGACATCGGGCGCAACGCCGACAGCGCCGCCTCCACCGCCAGCTCGTCGCTCGCGTCCTCGTCGTCGACGATCTTCCTCGGGACTCGCGCGGCGGCGGCAGCCGCGGCGGCGGCCTCCTCCGGCAGGATCGGCGTCTCCGCGGCGGCGGCGGGAAATACCGGCGGCGTCTGCTCTGCGTTCGTCGGCGCCGCTTGCCCGGACGCAGCCGGCTCCGGAGACGGAACGGCGGGCGGCGCCTCTGCGCCCGCCACGGTTTGAGGCAGCGTTCCCACCAGCACGCGCGCCTGCGCGATCACCGACCCGTCGGCGCGCTTCAGCCCGGGACAGGCGATGCTCACGACCGTGCTTCCGCCGGAATCGATCGCCTGGTGCAAGCCCGCGTCGAGCGCATCCCCCGGCTTCGGCGCCACCACCTCCCAGGCGGCGAGCGCCGCGGCGCGCGCTACCCACGAGGCGCGTTGCTCGACGTCGGGGCCGCCGTTGCCCGCGGCGACCAGCGCCTGCGCGATCGGCTCCAGCGAAGGCGCGGGGTCGGGGAGCGAGGTGTCCTCCAGCCTGGTGAGGAGCTGCGCGGCGACGGGAAGGTCGGCTCCCGCGTAGAACTCGATCTCTTCGGCCAGCCGCTCCAGCGCGGTTTGACGCGCCGCTGCCTGCGCGGACGCCTCGCGCAGCCGCTGCGAGGAGCCATCCGGACGCACCCCGAGCATCTCCGCGTCGGCGATCAGCGCGGAAGCGCGGTCGCACCGCTCCACGTCCGTCCGCGCTCGCGCCCCCGCCGCAGTCGTCCGCGCCGTCAGCTCGGCGCGGAGACCCTCCGCGTAGGCTTCCACGGCCGTCGCGCGCCGGGTGGCCGCGCCCGTGCGCGCCGGCGGCCTCGCTCCGCCCTTCTCCATCCCCGGTCCGGCGACGCTGGAGGCGAGCTGCACGCGCGAGAGCTGCGCGTTCATGGCGCCGAGCTTCTCCTCCAGCTCCGTGATCCGCGCGGTCAGCGCTTCTTCCATCTCGGCCATCCGGCGCTCGAGGGTGGGCGCGCGGTCGGGGATGATCCGCGTGGTCTGCGCGGGCTGCGCGAGCGCCGGCCCGGGCGCCCGCGCGGACGGCATCTGCTCGACCACGTCGATCTTTCCCTTTCCGTTGCTGGAGATGAACAAGGTCGCGCCGTCCTGCCTCCGCTCGCGGACGGCGCGGATGAACTTCGTCACCGCCTCCTGCACCCTGCCCACCTCTTCCGCCGACCCCCGCAGCGCGCTCTTGACGATGTCTCCGACAAGCTGATCCGCGCGGTACGCGGTCGACAGCTTGAGCGCATCCCGGGCAGCCTTCAGGCGCACCCTCCGCGGCAGCCCGCTGGACGCAAGCAACGCGGCGCCGTCGAATTCGCGCGGCAGCTCCGACTCGATCTCGAGCGGCACCTCGACCATCCGCGGATCGGGCCGCGCCACCAGCTTCACGCTGAACACGGCGCAATCCTACGCTGCCTGACCTCCCCGAAAAAGCGCCGCGATCGCGCGGCCGTGACCGGGCCACCCACTCCATGCTACCCATCCCTCCCCATATGCAGATGCCCGCGCTCGGCGAAGCCCCCGAGTCGAAAGCGCCGCAAACCGCCACCGCCGATCGCGTTCCCCTGGCGGCCGACGATGCTCCCCACCAGCCGTTCGTTCCCGCGGACGTCGACATTCCGGAGCTCACCCCCGTCCCGCTGATCGTCGGCGCGCTGCTCGGGATCCTCTTCGGCGCCTCCAGCATGTACCTGGTGCTCAAGGTCGGCCTGACGGTGAGCGCCTCCATCCCGGTGGCGGTGCTTTCGATCACCATCTTTCGCGGCTTCACGCGGATGTTCCGCACCCGCCGGGCCACCATCCTCGAGAACAACATCACCCAGACCGCGGGCAGCGCCGGCGAGAGCATCGCCTTCGGCGTCGGCGTCACCATGCCCGCGCTCTTGATCCTCGGCTACAACCTGGAGATCGGCCAGGTGATCCTGGTGAGCGTGCTCGGCGGCCTGCTCGGCATCCTCATGATGATCCCGCTGCGCCGGGCGCTGATCGTCAAGGAAGCCAAGACGCTGGTCTACCCGGAAGGGACGGCCTGCGCCGAGGTGCTGATCTCGGGCGAGACCGGCGGGACCACGGCGAAGACGGTGTTCGCGGGCCTCGGCGTCGGCGGGCTGTTCGCCCTCGGGTACAAGGCATTCGGGGTGTTCAAGGACATCCCCGAGAAGATCTTCGGCAAGTGGTACGACGGCGGGAACCTGTCGCTCGAGGTCGGCCCGGAGCTGATGGGCGTCGGGTACATCATCGGCACGCGCATCGCGATGATCATGGGCGCGGGCGGCATCCTCTCCAGCCTGGTGCTGATGCCGGCGATCAAGCTCTTCGGCAGCTCGGCCACGCACCCGATCTATCCGGCGACCACGCTGATCGGCGGCATGAGCGCCGACGACATCTGGCACCAGTACATCCTCTATATCGGCGCGGGCGCGGTGGCGGCCGGCGGAATCATCTCGCTCTTCAAGTCGCTCCCCACCATCGTCGGCGGCGCGATGCGCGGGATGCGCTCGCTCAGCGGCGCGGCCGGCGCGTCGGGGCCGCTGCGGACCGACCGGGACATCCCGCTCTGGGTGGTCGGGGTGGGATCGCTCGGGATCGTCATCGTCTGCGCGCTGGTGCCGTCGTTCAAGATCAACATGCTCGGGGCGGTGCTCATCCTGGTGCTCGGGTTCCTCTTCGTCACCGTCAGCTCGCGGCTGACCGGCGAGGTGGGAAGCTCGTCGAACCCCATCTCCGGGATGACGGTGGCGACGCTCCTGATCACCTCGCTGATCTTCTTCGCGCTCGGCTGGGTGACGCCGCCGTACAAGGTCGCGGCGTTGAGCATCGCGGCCGTGGCCTGCGTCGCCATCTCCAACGGCGGGACCACCTCGCAGGATCTCAAGACCGGGTACCTGATCGGCGCGACGCCGTCGCGGCAGCAGATCGCCATCCTGGTCGGGTCGCTCTCTTCCGCGCTGGTGCTGGGGTTCGTGATCCTCAAGCTGAACGACGCCGGCACCATCTTCGCCGCGCGCAGCTATCCCGGCGTGCGCTTCGCGGAGTCGGAGTACACCGGCGCCAGGGAACACCTGCGCGGCGCCGACGCCGGCCGGGACGCGAACGCCTACAACGTGGTCTGGCTCCGCGAGCCCCGCGGCGAGGTTCCCGCAGGCAAGTACCTGGTCGACGACCACGGGTTCATCAAGTACCTCGAGGATCCGGGGATCAACGGCAAGCTCGACACCCGCGACAACGGCGAGAAGGTGAAGGCGAAGTTCAGCGCGCCCAAGCCGGTTTTGATGTCCTTCATCATCGAAGGGATCATGACCCAGCGCCTGCCCTGGGGGCTGGTGCTGATCGGGGTGTTCATCTCCGTGGTGCTGGAGCTCTGCGGCCTCTCCAGCCTGGCGTTCGCGGTCGGCGTGTACCTGCCGCTCTCCACCAGCACGCCGATCATGGTGGGCGGCATCGTCCGGTACGTGGCCAGCAAGACGGCGAAGCGTCGGCTCGACGATGCGGAAGCGGAGAGCGGGCCGGGCGTCCTCTTCGCCTCGGGCCTGATCGCCGGCGCGAGCGTGATCGGCACCGTCCTTGCGTTCCTCCAGCTCTCCGAGCCGACGCGGAACTTCCTCAACTCCATCAACGTGGGCGCGAGCATCCCCGGCTTCTCCACCAGCGATCTGGTTTCGCTGCTGCTGTTCCTCGGGCTGGGCGCCATCCTCTGGGCGGTCGCCACCGAGCGGTGGCTGACGCCGAAGAAGACATGATCGAGGTCCGCGTCGCGCAGACGCCGAAGGACGTCGAGCAGTGCCTGCGCCTGCGCTGGACGGTGTTCGTGGAGGAGCAGGGCGTCCGGCCGAGCGACGAGCTCGACGCGCACGATCGCGCGGGCGCCGTTCACGCCCTCGCTTCCCTGGACGGCGTGCCCTGCGGCGCGGGCCGCGTGATCTTCACCGGCGGAGGCATCGCGAAGATCCAGCGCATGGCGGTGATCGACGACGTGCGGGGGAAGGGTGTCGGGAGAGCGCTGCTCGGTCTTCTCGAAGCGGAGGCGAGGCGACGCGGCGCGAAAAGCCTGACCCTGTGGGCGCAGGTGCGGGCGCGCGGGTTCTACGAGAAGGCAGGCTACGCGGCAGCCGGCTCCGAGTTCGACGACGGGACGGGCATCCCCCATGTTGCGATGGAGAAGAGCGCTTGACGGCCGGCCGACCCCCGTTACGCTTTCGCGCATGAGCCTGCTCCGCACCTCCTTGCTCGCCGCTGCCGCGCTTCTCTTCGCCGGCGCCGCGCGGGCCGACACCACGAAGGACGAGGGCTTCGGCGATCTCGGCGTCGATCAGGTCGCCGACCTGATCGCGAAGAAGGACGTCGACGTCTTCGACAACAACCCGAAGGACATGTTCGAGAAAGGCCACGTCCCCACCGCGAAGTGGGTCGCCTTCACCGACGTCAAGCAGAGCGATCTCCCCAGGGACAAGCTGCGCAAGCTCGTGTTCTACTGCGCCAACACGCATTGAATGGCCTGCCACCAGGCCGCCCGTGCGGCGGTCACCCTCGGCTACAAGAACGTCTACATCATGTCGGCGGGCATCCAGGGCTGGCAAAAAGCCGGCAAGCCAGTCGAGAAAGCCTGACAAACCGGGGACACGATACACGTTCTTTTTTTTGCGCAGGCAACGCCGCGCAAGATTTGAAACGTGTATCGTGTCCCCGCTTTTCAGCGGTGGGAGGCGATGAAGGCGCGGTCGGTGCGGTTGACGGCGTTCTTCACCTTCAGGCCTTTGCGGTTCAGGAGATCGATCGTCAGGTGGTGGGTGCCGGCGTGCGCCCGGCGCAGCGGCTGGGGTTTCCATTCCGTGATCAGCGGCAGCTCCCGCTTGTCGAGGACGATCCGGATCTTGTCGCCGCGCCGCGCGACGCGGGCATTCGAGAGGTAGAAGTCGAGCACCGGCCGGTTCGCTCCGGGTAGCGGCGCCGGCGGCGGCGACGGCTCGGCCGGCTTCGCCTCCGTCGGATCCTGCGCCGGGGCCTCGCGCGCGAGCGTGAGGTGGTCCGGGGCGCGCCCGATCGGCAGCACGTAGGTGAGGATCGGCTTCCGCGGCTCCGGCCAGGCGACGTACTCGGCCGCCTTTCCCGCCTTCCCGGAAAGCTTCGGTCCGATCCAGAAGCGCGCCATCGCGAACGCCTTCGGAGCCTTGACCACCTCGTGCCACGGACGGCAGAGGACGGCGCGGACGAGGTGCGGCCCAGGGGCGAGCCCGGTCAGCGTCCACGGCCTCGAAACATCGGAGATCTCCAGCGCCGGCTCGTTGTCCACGATCAGGTGCGCGTGCGGCGCCGGACCGCCCGGCTGCAACACGCCGAGCGCATACCCCTTCACGGCGAGCTGGATGCGGACCGCGCCGGCGTCGACCTGCGAGAGGTCGCGCGGCGCGGTGAACGCAACCGAGGCGTGGGCAAACGCCGGATGGCTGCCCTTCTTGCGGGGGTCGTCCTCGGCGCGCACCGGCGCCGCCCGCGGAACCGGCTTCCGCTTCTTCGCCGCGCGCGCCGTGGCAGGCAGCGCCAGGGCGAGCAACAGCAGCAGGACGCGCCTCAAGCCCTGCGCCTCATCGCGTGACCTC
>DASREU010000430.1:0-21251 GCA_035651935.1 Myxococcales bacterium
TGTGGGCGAAGACGGCGGCGAGGGCGGGGGTTTGGCGGGCGAGAAGGCGGGGGCGGGGTGGGGGTGGGTGATCGAGCAGGGCGAGGAGGGTGTCGGCGGAGTGTTGCCAGGTGCGGGCGGCGGCCGCGGAGCGGGCGGCGGCGCGGGCGCGCTGGTTCTCGGCGGGATCGCAGAGGGCGACCAGCGCTTCGGCGAAGCCTTCCACGTCGAGAGGTGGCGCGGTGCGGGCCCAGCCCTGGTGTTCGCCTTCGGAGGCGAGGACGTCGCCGGCCGTGCAGGCGGCGGGGAGAGCTGCCCAGAGGCAGTCCAGCAGCCGGGTGCGGAAGGCGAGCTCGGCCTCCAGCGAAGGCTTGTGGGCGGAGACGGAGAGGTCGGCGTCGAGGAGCCACGCCCCGCGTTCGTCGTATGGAATCCAGGTCTCGATGAAGTGCACTCCGGCGCCGGCGGCCTCGCGCGCTTCGTCGGCGGCGAGGTGCATCGGCGGAGCGGCGGTTCCCGGACGGCGGCCGGCGATCAGCGCGAGGTTCAGCCGGGGCACACGCCGGCGCGCCAAGGCGACCGCGCGCACTGCGAGCGCCGGATCCATCCAGTCCCAGAGGCCTCCGGACCAGAGCGCGATCAGGTCCTCCGACCCGGCGCCGATCGCTTCCCGCAGCGGCGCGCCGCGCCGTTCCGGCGGCTGCTCCGGGAGGCCGAACGGGACCACGGCCAGCAACCTCGAAGCCTCCGGGTCGCCGGACAGCGCTTGCGGCGAAAGCCTGCCGGCGGCGCCGAGCCATCCGAGCCAGTGCGCGCGTTGTGCGCGCGAAGCGCAGAGGACATGGTCGGCGCGCCGGATCAGGTACTGGAGTCGCCGCCGGACGTACCCGACCTGTACGATCTGCTCGGCAGTCGGCGACGATCCCATCCGCGCCAGCTGCTCGAGCAGCACCGGATCGTAGAGGTCGACCACTACCCGGCCGCGAAAGCGCAACAGATGCTGCAGAGGGAACCCGAACCCCTGCGCGACGAAGACGTCGGCGCCCTTCAGGGCGGCCGCGAGATCGCGCGACCCGCGGAACGGCTCGCCGGAGAGCTCGTCCGCGCCGTCCGCCACCAGGGTGACCTGGTGCCGCCGTGCCAGCCGCCGCGCCAGCTCGACGGCGCGGATCCCCGGTCCTGCCATCCGCGCCCCGACCACGTCCTCGCAGTGCCAGACCACCTTCACCGGACGAGCCACTCCAGCGCTTCGAGATAGCCCGCGATCCCCTTGCCGACGATGCGGTGCGCGCAGACCTCCTCGATCACGCTCACCCGGCGGAACTCCTCGCGCTTGGTGATGTCCGAGATGTGCAGCTCCACCACCCGCAGCCGCGTCGACGCGATCGCGTCGCGCAGCGCGTACGAGTAGTGGGTGAACGCTCCCGGATTGAAGATCACCCCGTCCGCCCAGCGCCTCGCCTGGTGCAACTCGTCGATCAGCGCGCCCTCGTGGTTCGACTGGAACGCGCGCACCGCGTGCCCCAGCTCGTGGGCGCGAGCCTGGACCATCTGCTCCACTTCCGGGAGCGTGGTCTTGCCGTAGATCTCCGGCTCCCGCTCTCCGAGCAGGTTCAGGTTCGGGCCGTTGAGGAGGAGGATGTTCATCGCCCGCGAGTCTACGCGAGAGCGGCCGCCAGCGCGCCCCTGCACTGCGCCGCGCTCACCTCGTGCAGCGAGGGCACGCCGATGCGGTCGAGGAGCACGAAGCGGATCGCCCCCCGCCGCGCCTTCTTGTCGCGCGTCATCGCCTGCAGAGCCGCTTCGCGTTGCTCCGCATCCAGGCGGCGCTCGGGTTCCACGCGCAGCCGCTCGACCAGCCGGATGGCGCGGTCGCGGTCCGGCATCGAGTCGCACAGCGCGAGCATGCCCCGCAGCCCGAGCGCGACCGCCTCGCCGTGGGTGAAGTATCCGTATCCCGTCGCCGCCTCCAGCGCGTGCCCGACGGTATGCCCGAGGTTGAGGAACGCGCGCTGTCCGCCCTCCTTCTCGTCGTCGGAGACGATCCGCCCCTTCAGCCGCACCGATTCCTCGATCAGCGGCGCGAGCGCTTCGGCATCGCCGGAAGCGGCGCGATCCAGGTCCCGCTCGCAACGCTCGAGCAGATCGCCTCCCTCGAGCAGCGCGCATTTCACCACCTCGGCGAGCCCGCTCCACAGCTCGCGGCGGGGGAGCGTCGCGAGGAGCAGGGGATCGCAGACCACCAGCCGCGGCTGGTGGAAGGCGCCGACCAGGTTCTTTCCCGCGCGCAGGTTGGCTCCCGTCTTTCCACCGAGGCCCGCATCCACCTGCGCGAGCAGCGTGGAAGGCACGCTCACCCACGGGACCCCGCGCAGGTACAGCGCGGCGGCCAGCCCGGCCAGATCCGTGAGCACGCCTCCGCCGACCGCCACCACATATCCGTCGCGCCCCACCCCTCGCGCGGAGAGCACCTCGCACATCGCTTCGACCTCGGCGAGCGTCTTCTGGGCCTCGCTCACCGGCCGCGCCAACACGTCGCCGAAGTGCGCTGCGAGCGCCTGCAGCTTGTCCCGGTGCAGCGGCACGAGCCGCGCATCGCAGAGCAGGCCCGCGGTCCCGGCCAGCCCGGCCGCCTCGCACAGCTCGGGCAGCCGCTGCAGCGCGCCGGCCTCGATCACGCACTCGGTCCGCGCCCCCGATTCGAAGCGGACCTCAACCGTGGGCACGCTGCGCCTCCAGCGCGGCGACGATCGCCGCCACCTGTGCCGCGAGCTGCTGGGGAGAAAGCCCGGGCACCACTTCCGCGATGCCGTCCGCCAGCCGCTCGTAGATCGGGTGCCTCGCCACCGCCAGCTCCGCGAGCCGTGCCGCGGGGTCGCCGGCGAGCAAGGGACGGCCCGACGCGGCCCGTTCGGCGCAGAGCGGAACGCCGGCGCGCAGCCACACCAGATTTCCCGTTTTTCGCACCGCGAGGCGCACGGCGCGCGAGCTCAACGCGCCGCCGCCGAGGGAGATCACGCACCGCGATCCGCGCGCAGCGGCGCGCACCACTTCGGCCTCCCGCGCGCGGAACCCCGCCTCGCCCTCCGCCGCGAAGATCTCCGGGATGCTCTTGCCGGCGGAACGCTCGACCAGCGAATCGATCTCCACCGCAGGCAATCCCAGCGCCGAGGCGAGCATCGGTGCGAGAGTGGTCTTCCCCGCGCCGGGCAGTCCGCACAGCCAGACGTGTCCGGCGAGCGGCCGGGCGCGGCGCCAGGCGAGGCGGAGCGCCGCGTGCAGCTCTTCCATCGAGTCGCCGCCGAGCTTCGTCAAGAGCGCATCCGCGATGCAGAGCGCGACCACCGCCTCACCGACGACTGCCGCCGCCGGCACCGCGCAGGTGTCGCTGCGCTCCACGTGCGCCGCATCGGCCTCGCCGGTGAGCAGATCCACGCTGCGCAGCGCCGCCGGAACGGTCGCGATCGGCTTCATCGCCGCCCGGACCACCAGCGGCTCGCCGTTGCTGACGCCGCCCTCCAGTCCGCCGGCGTGGTTCGTGTCGCGGGTGACGCCGCCGCCGGCGCGGCCCATCGGATCGTGCACCTGCGAGCCGAACAGCTCCGCGGAGCGCCAGCCATCGCCCAGCTCCACCGCCTTGATCGCGGGGATCCCCGCCAGGGCGCGCGCGAGCAAGCCGTCGAGCCGCAGATCCGCCTGGGTGTAGCTGCCGAGGCCGGGCACGAGCCCGGTGACGCGCACCTCGAACGTGCCGCCGATGGTGTCGCGCCGGCTGCGCGCTTCCTCGATCTGGTCGCGAAAGGCCTGGTCCGCCTCGCGATCGATGCAGCGGACCGCAGACGCATCGGCCTCCAGCGCGAGCGCCTCGGCGTCCTCGAGCCCAAGCAACCCGGAGACGTCGCGCGCGTGGGCGGATCCGATCGACGTCACCCACGATCCGACCCGCACGTCCAGATCCTCGAGCATCCGCCGCGCCGCTGCGGCGAGGCCCACGCGCATCGCCGTCTCCCGCGCGCTCGCCCGCTCCAGCGAATTGCGCAGGTCGCGGTGGCCGAACTTGATCGATCCGGTGAGGTCGGCGTGCCCGGGCCGGGGCAGCGACACGAGCTTTCCGGGATCGCGCACTCCCGGTTCCACGGCCATCCTCTCCGACCAGGCTTTCGGGTGATCCGCGTTCTCGATCAACAGCGCCAGCGGCGATCCCAGGGTGCGCCCGTGCCGGACGCCGGCGAGGATGCGGGGCTTCTCCGGCTCGATCGCCATCCGTCCCCCGCGCCCGTAGCCGAGCTTGCGCCGCTGGAGCTGGCGCTCGATCTGCTCCGCCACGAGCTCCAGCGATGCGGGCAGGCCGTCGAGGATCCCGACCAACGCCGGACCGTGCGACTCGCCGGCGGTGAGGAAGCGCAACCGGCTCATCGCAACGCCGCCTTCCGCAGCTCCGGGGCCAGCTCCGTGAGGTTGGGCCGCCCCAGCCAGATCTCCAGCGAGGCGATGGCCTGGTGGACGAGGACCTCGATCCCGTCGACCGCCCGCAACCCCTTCTTTCGCGCGGCGCGGATCAGCGCCGTCTCGCCGCGCGGCGAGTACGCGAGATCGATCACGGCGCCACGAAGCATCGCGGGATCGACGGGCATCTCCTCGCCGGTCATGCCGACGGTGGTGCAGTTCACCACCAGATCTGCGCGCGCCACCGCGTCCGCACCGCCTGCCTCGACGCCCATCTCGCGCGCGAGCTCCTCGGCGCGCGATCGCGTGCGATTGACGATCGTTACTTGTGGCCGGAACGCATCCACCGCCGCGCGCGCCGAACCGCCGGCGCCGAGCACCACCGCCCGTCCGGAAAAATGGCCCGCCGCGCGCAGGATGCCGTCGCGGTCGGTGTTGTGTCCGTGCAGGACGCCGTCGCGATTGACGACGCAGTTCACCGCCCCGATGCGCCGCGCCGTCTCGTCCAACCGGTCCACCGCGGCGGCCACCGCCTGCTTGTGCGGGATGGTGACGTTCGCCCCTGCCACCCCCAGCGTGCGCAGCGCCCGGACCGCCGCAGGAACGTCGGTGACCCGGCACGGCGCGTACACCGCGTCGACCGAGAGCAGCTCGAAGGCGCGCGCGTGGATCGCGGGCGATCGGGAGTGCGCGACCGGGTCGCCGAGGAGGACGTAGAGCGCGCGCATCAGGAGAGGATCTCCACGTCGGCGCCGAGTCCACGCAGGAGCCGATAGAAGCCGGGAAAGGAAACGTCCGCCCATTCCGCGCCCGAGATCGTGCAGGGCTCGCGCGCGGCGAGGGCGGCGACCGAGAATGCGAGCGCGATCCGGTGGTCCATGGCGGAGTCGATCTGCGCTCCCCCGCGCAGCGCTCCTCCCTGGATGCGAAGCCCGTCCGGCAGCTCCTCGACGCGCGCGCCCATCGCCCGCAGCCCGGCCGCCATCTGCGCGATCCGATCGGACTCCTTGACCCGGAGCTCCTGCGCGCCGCGGATCACGGTCTCGCCTTCGGCGAGGGCCCCGAGCACGGCGAGGATCGGCACCTCGTCGATCGCCCGCAGGATCAGGTCGCCGTCGAGCTGCGCGCCGCGAAGCTTCTGCGGCTTCACCGTCAGCTTCGCCACCGGCTCCGCCGCCGCCGCGCTGCCGAGCTCGAGCTCGATCCGGGCGCCGAACAGCGCCAGGGCGTCGAGGAATCCGGTCCGCGTCGGGTTCACGCCGACGTGCTCCAGCTCGAAGGTGCTTTCATCCGGCGCGTTCAGGGCGAGCGCGACGAGGAACGCTGCCGAGCTGAGATCGCCAGGCACGTCCAGCGCGAACCCGCGCAGCTTCGCCCGCCCCCGGACCGCCACCACGGTGCCCCGCTGGACGATCTCCGCTCCCATCAGCCGGAGCAGCCGCTCGGTGTGGTCGCGGCTCTTCGCAGGCTCGGCGAAGCTCGTCTCCCCTTCCGCGAAGAGCCCGGCGAGCAGCACCGCGCTCTTGACCTGCGCGCTCGCCACCTCCGACGATACCGGTCCCGCGCGCAGCGGCTTCCCCCGGCGCACCAGGACCGGTGGCTTCCCCCCGCGTGTCTCGATCTCCGCGCCGAGCTGCCGCAGCGGCTTCGCCACCCGCTCCATCGGCCGCCGCGAAAGCGACTCGTCGCCAGTCAGCGTCGCCTCGACGCCGGCCCCGGCGAGGACGCCTGTCAGCAGGCGCAAGGTCGTCCCGGAATTGCCGCAATCGAGCGCGGTCCGCGGCTCGCGCAGACCTCCGAGACCCTGCCCGAAGACGATGGCGTCGTCGTCGCCCATGTCCGCGTCGCGCTCGGGAAGCGCGGCGCTCCCGGCTGGCCGCTGCGGCGGAACGAAGGGATGCCTGCTGTCGGCCGGGAACTCGGGGGACCGGGGCGGGGGCAGCCAGGGCGTGCCGTCGCCGCGCAGGAGCGGAACGCCGAGCTGCGCCAGGCACCGCGCGGTGGAGCGCACGTCGTCACCGGCCGCGAGGCCGGCGATCCGGCTCTCTCCGTCCGCCAGCGCGGCGAAGAGGAGGGCGCGGTGCGAGATGCTCTTGTCCCCGGGCACGCGCACGCCTTCAGCGCGCACGGGCCGGCGCAGCGGCGAGATCCGCGCCTTCACGCCCGTGCCACCCGGTGCAGCGTCCGGCCCATCGCGGCGGCGATCTTCTCCACTTCGCGCATCAGCTTCTCGAATGCGGCCAGGTTCAGCGACTGCATCCCGTCGCTGAGAGCGCGATCGGGATCGGGGTGCACCTCGATGATCAGGCCGTCGGCCCCGCAAGCCACGGCCGCGCGCGCCATCGGAAGCACCGCGCTGCGGATGCCGACGCCGTGCGAGGGATCGACCACCACCGGCAGGTGCGACTCGCGCTTGAGGATCGGCACCGCGTTGAGGTCCAGGGTGTTGCGCGTCATGGTCTCGAACGTCCGGATGCCGCGCTCACAGAGGATCACCTGCTTGTTGCCGCGGGAGACGATGTACTCCGCGGCCATCAAGAGCTCCTTGATGGTCGACGACATTCCCCGCTTGAGCAGCACCGGCTTGCGCACGTCGCCGATCGCCTCCAGGAGCGAGAAGTTCTGCATGTTGCGCGCGCCGATCTGCAGCAGGTCGGCGCTCTCCACCACGGCCGGCAGCGTCTCGGTGTCCTTCACCTCCGTGACGATCTTGAGACCGGTCTGCGCCCGCGCCTTCACCAGCAGCTCCAGGCCCTTCTGCTTCAACCCCTGGAAGTCGTATGGGCTGGTGCGCGGCTTGAACGCGCCGCCGCGCAGCAAGGACGCGCCGCTCGCCGCGACGCCCCGCGCAGCCGCGAGGATCTGCAGCTCGTTCTCCACCGCGCAGGGGCCCGCCATCACCACCAGCTCGGGACCGCCGATCGGAACGCCGGCGACGTCCACCACGGTGTCCTCGTGCTTCACCTCGCGGGACACGAGCTTGTACGGCGCGGTGACGGGAATGCAGTCTGCCACTCCGGGGAGCTCGTGGAAGTGCCCGGCGTCGATGGGCCCCTTGTTCCCGGTGATGCCGATGGCGGTGCGCCCCGCGCCGGAGATGGCGTGCGGGGTGAAGCCCAGCTCGCGCACGCGGGCCTCGATCGCGGCCTGCGCCTCCTTTGTCACGTCGGGATGAAGGACGATCAGCATGCCGGGTGCTCCTCTGCGGACCCTGACTGCCGCGCCGGGACATGATGAGCCGCGGAACGGCGATTCCTGTTCCCCTGCGAAGCCGGACCAAACTACCAGAGGAGGGGCTGCGGGTGGGCGCTCACGTGCCCAGGCGGACGCCCGGGCGCAGGCGGGCGCCTTGCAGCCATGCCGCCGCCGGCATGCGCTTCTTGCCCTCGGGCTGCACTTCCTGAAGCTCCCACACCGTGTCGCCACCGCACGCCACCGCGGTTCCTTCCAGCAGCTCGCCGGGTGCGCCGCCTGCGCCGCGGCGCGGGCGCGCGCCGTGAATCTTCAGCACGGCGCCGTTCACCGTCGTCCAGGCGCCCGGCCAGGGCGTGAAGCCGCGGCGCCGGTCGTCCAGCTCGAACGCGGTGCGCGACCAGTCCACCCGGCCGTCTTCGCGCGTGAGGAGCGGCGCGAGCGTCGCTTTGGCGTGGTCCTGGGGAATCCGGGGCAGCTGACCCGCCGCGAGCAGTGCCAGCGCCTCCTCCAGCGCAGCAGCGCCGAGTTGCGAGAGCCTTCCCAGGAGCGACTCGCCGGTCTCCTCCGGCTCGATGGCGAGCTTCCGCTGCAGGCGGATGTCGCCCGTATCCAGCCCCTCGTCGACCTGCATGATGGTGACGCCGGTCTCGCGATAGCCGCGCGCCACCGCCCATTGCGCCGGCGCCGCGCCCCGAAGCTCCGGCAGGAGCGACGCGTGCACGTTCAGGCACCCCTCCCGCGGAACCGCCAGCGCGTCGTTCGGCAGGATGCGGCCGTAGGCGGCGACGATCGCGACGTCCGGCCGCGCCGCGGCGAGGACCGCCGCGAGCCTGCCCTGCTTGACCTTGGCGGGCTGCTCGACGGCGACCCCGTGCTCGATCGCCCACCGCTTCACGGGAGGCTCCCGGACCTCTTGGTGGCGGCCGGCGGGCTTGTCGGGTTGGGCGATGACGAGCACCAGCTCGCCCGCCCGGCGGCAGGCCTCGAGGATGGGCAGCGCGAACTCGGGTGTCCCGAGGAAGACGATCCGCATGAGCGCGGGGAACTTAGCAAACGCCCGGGCATCCGACCTCCCATGAAACTCTTCTACGTGCCCGGCGTGTGCTCGCTCTCTCCCCACATCGTGCTCCGCGAGATGGGAGCTGATTTCCAGCTCGACAAGGTGGACCGCAAGACCAAGGTCTCCGAGTCGGGCGCCGACTACAACCAGCTGAACCCGAAATCCTACGTGCCGGCGCTGCAGCTCGACGACGGCACGGTGCTCACCGAAGGCGCCTCGATCCTCATGTACCTGATCGATCAGAAGGGCGGCGAGAAGCTGGCGCCGAAGGCGGGAACCAAAGAGCGCTACAAGCTGCAGGAGTGGCTGGTGTTCATCGCCACCGAGCTGCACAAGAACTACAGCCCGCTCTTCCGGAAGAGTCCGGACCCGGTCCCGCGCGAGACGCTGCAGAAGCGCCTCGACCTGGTCGCAGGCGTTCTCTCGAAGCAGCCGTACCTGCTCGGCGACAAGTTCAGCGCCGCCGACGCGTATCTCTTCACCATCCTGCGCTGGTCGCCGCGCGCCGAGGTGACGCTCCCGCAGCCGCTGCAGCAGTTCATGGAGAGGGTGAAGGCGCGGCCCGCGGTGGCGGAAGCCCTGAAGATCGAGGGGCTGACGTAAGGAAAGGTCCGACGCACGGGAATTGACGCGACCCCGGATGGCAGGTACGCGAAAGGGCGATGCGATTTCTCGCGCTCGCCGTCGCCCTTTCGCTGTTCGCCTGCAAGCCCGGAGACGCGAACGATCCCCAGAGCTGGATCCCCAGGCTCGAGGACAAGGACGCCAAGGTCCGCGCGCAGGCCATCCAGCAACTCCGCAAGCTGAAGGCGAAGCAGGCCGCGCCGCAGATCGCGGAGCTGCTCAAGGATCCGATGGTCAAGGAGGACGCGGCGCTCGCGCTCGAGGACCTCGGGGGTCCGGAGCAGGTGGACGCGCTGCTCGCCGCGGTCGAGACCACCGTCGGCGCCGGCAGCGACACCGCGGCGCGGGCCGTGAACCGGAGCAACACCCGCATCGCGGAAGCGCTCGGCAACATCGGCGATCCGCGCGCCGGGCCGGCCCTGTTGCGTCTCGCCCGCGCAAGCGACGACAACCTGCGGCTCGCCGCGGCCGAGGCGCTCGGCAACGTCAAGGCGAAGGACGCGGTTCCCGAGCTGTCGCACATCGTGGACGATGCTTCCGCGCCGCCACTCCTGATCAAGCGCGCGATCGTCGCCCTGGGCCAGATCGGCGACCCGGCGGCGATCCCCGCGCTCGCGCATGGGCTGGTGATCGAGCGTCAGGGCGTCTCGTTCCTGCCGGAGAGCTCGTATGCGCTCCTGGTCATCGGCGAGCCCGCCGTCGAGCCGCTCTTGCGCATCGCCCAGGACCAGGATCCGGCGTACCTCGCCTGGGCGAAGGAGAACAACCGCGCCCCGGCGGGCACGTACGCGAAGACGGCGCTGGTGCTGGGCGATCTGGAGGACAAGCGCGCCATCCCGGTGCTCCTGGCAAAGCTGAAGTACGTCGATCCCGACCCGGTCCCGGCCACCTCGCGGCTGCTCTCGAATCTGGTGCGGATGTTCGCGGCCAACGCCTTGGGGCGCATGCGCGCCACGCAAGCGGCGCTCCCCGTCCAGGCGCTGGTCTCCACCGTCAACGCCCAGGACGAGGACGTCACCACCTTCGCCGCCGAGGCGCTGGTCTGGATCGGCGACCGCGCCCAGGCGCGGGATCTGATGAAGAAGGCGCAGACCGGCGTGCTCAAGCTCCGGCTGACGGTCGCGCAGTCGGCGGCCCTGTTCGGGGAGCCTGGTCTGGGCAAGGACATCCTCAACACCGCGATGCGGGAAGCGAAAGGGTCGCAACAGACTTGCCTGCGGCAATTGACGGAGCTGACGATGCCCGTTGACGACCCGCGTCAAGCCTGCGACCTGCTGGCGACGCAGTTCGGTGAGCTCTCCAAACCCTTCGAAGCGGCCCGCGTTTGCGCCTCCGATGTTCCTTGCTGGCTGCCGAAAATGAAGGATCCCGACCCGGTCGTTCGCGCCCGCGCCGCTTACGAGCTCGGCTGGGCCGGAGCGGCCGACGCCGTCCCCGCCCTGGCGGCGGCGCTCTCCGAGGAGCAGCCTCTCGTCCGGGCGGCGGCGACGCGCGCCCTCGACTGGCTCGTTTCCGTTCCGGCGGCTCGTCCTGCCCTGAAGGGCATCGCCCCGCAGCTTGCTTCCCAGCTCGCCCGCGAGCAGGGGAAGGCCGAGTACGCGAAGTCAAACGAGGAGTTGCGCCGCCTGCACTTGAAGCTCTCCCGGCTGTGATAGACCTCGGGGAGCTTTGGCGAAGCTGACCGGAATCCCCGCTTCTCCCGGCGTCGCGATCGGGCGCGTTTTCCCCGTGGACCGGCGGCGTGCGCGCGTGCCCCGGTACCACATCCAGCCCGAGCAGGTGCAGGAGGAGCTGACGCGGCTCGACTCGGCGGTGAAGGACTCCGTCGAGCAGCTGCAGCAGATCCGCCAGAGCCTCGGGGAGGGCGAGCAGGGCGACATCCTCGAAGCGCACCGGATGATGGCGAACGACCCGACCCTGCTGGAAGGGTCCAAGGGGCTGATCCGCGACGAGCTGCTCAACGCGGAGTGGGCCGTCCGCCGGCTGGTCCGCGACATGAGCGAAAAGCTGGGCGCCGACGGGTACCTCGCCGAGCGCCGCGCCGACCTGGACGAGGTCTGTGACCGGATCGTGCACAACCTGATCGGCGAGAAGCCGATCACCGTGGCGATCCCCGACGAAGAGGTGGTGATCGTCGCTTACGACCTGCCCACCGCCGAGGCCGCGGTGCTGCTCGCCTCGGGAAAGATCCGCGGGCTGGTCACCGATTTCGGCAGCAAGACGTCGCATACCGCCATCCTCGCCCGCGCCCTGGAGGTGCCCTGCGTGGTGGGCGCCGGGCAGGCGAGCGAGATCGCCCGCGCCGGAGACACCATCGCGCTCGACGGGGGCACCGGCGAGGTCCTTCTCTCGCCCGATCCGGAAGAGGTGCAGCGGTTCGAGGCCGCCGGCGTCGCGGCCAGGTTCCGCGAGGCGGTGCTGCTCGGCGAC
The DNA here is from genome assembly GCA_035651935.1 of Myxococcales bacterium. Classification (GTDB taxonomy): domain Bacteria; phylum Myxococcota; class Myxococcia; order Myxococcales; family 40CM-4-68-19; genus 40CM-4-68-19. The sequence goes on from DASREU010000430.1 coordinate 11,735, forward strand.
CGCGATCTGCCGGCGCGCACGCTGGACGGCTGCCAGGTGCAGATGCTCGCCAACATCGAGTTCCCGGAGGAGGTCCCGAGCGTCCTCGCCCACGGCGGCGAAGGGGTAGGGCTCTACCGCACCGAGTTCCTCTACCTGAACCGCGAGGAGCTGCCCACGGAAGAGGAGCACTTCCGCGCCTACAGCAGCATCCTCGAGCGGATGCAGGGGCGGCCGGTCACCATCCGCACCCTCGACCTCGGCGGCGACAAGCTCCCCATCGGCCACCGCTCGCACGAGCCGAATCCCGCGCTCGGGCTGCGCGCCATCCGCTTCACGCTTCGCCACCCGCAGCTCTTCCGCACCCAGGTGCGCGCGCTCCTGCGCGCCTCGGTCCACGGAAAGCTCCAGATCATGCTCCCCATGGTCGCGGCGGTCGGCGAGCTGCGCGAGGCCAAGGCGCAGATCGAGCTGATCCGGCAGGAGCTCCTGCGCGAGGGGAAGCCGGTGGCGGAGAAGATCCCGGTGGGGATCATGATCGAGACCCCGGCGGCGGCGCTGGCCGGCGACCGCCTCGCGCGCGAGTGTGACTTCTTCTCCATCGGCACGAACGATCTCATCCAGTACTCGCTGGCCATCGACCGCGGCAACCGTGACGTCGCCTACCTCTACCGGCCGCTCCATCTGGGCGTCCTGCGCCTGATCCAGGCGTCGGTGGAGGGCGCCAAGGCGGCGGGCATCCCTTGCGCCATGTGCGGCGAGATGGCCGGCGATCCGGTGTACGCGCTGGTCCTGCTCGCCCTGGGGATCGACGAGCTGTCGATGAACCCCGCCGACATCCCCAAGGTGAAGCGGGTGATCCGCGCGGCGGACGTCGGGGAAGCGAAGAAGATGCTGGAGCAGGCGACGGCTTTTTCCTCGCACGACGAGATCGAACGGTACGTGCTCGAGTACATGCGCAAGCACTTTCCCCAGCTGATCGACGAGAGCGTCGTCCAGGGTTCCGAACGCCCGGTTTGACGTTGACACAGCCCGGCATCGGGGTGATTCTGCGCGGCCTTTCGTTCCACGCCGGCAAGGGCCGGGTCTGAGGACAACAATGCAGCTTCGCGACGCCCTCTTTTCTTCCGAATCCGTCACCGAAGGTCACCCGGACAAGGTCTGCGACCAGGTCTCCGACGCCGTGCTCGACGAGTGCCTGCGCCAGGACAAGGCGAGCCGCGTCGCGCTGGAGACCGCCGTGAAGACGGGCCTGGTCCTGCTCATCGGCGAGATCACCACCCGGGCGAGGCTCGACTACTCGACCATCGTCCGTCGCTCGGTGGATCGGATCGGGTTCAACGACGGCTCGATGGGCTTCGACGCGCGCAGCTGCGCGGTGATGGTGGCGGTCGAGCAGCAGTCTCCCGAGATCGCGATGGGGGTCGACTCCAGCGCCGCCAAGGAGCAGGGCGCCGGCGACCAGGGGATGATGTTCGGCTACGCCTGCGACGAGACGCCGGAGCTGATGCCCTTGCCCATCGCGCTCGCCCACCGTCTCACCCGGCAGCTCGCCAAGGCGCGGCGCGGCGAGCTGAAGTGGCTGCGGCCCGACGGCAAGAGCCAGGTCACCGTCGAGTACCGCGGCGGGCGTCCCCACAAGGTGCAGGCGGTGGTGATCGCGGCGCAGCACGAGGATTCGGTGACCACCGAGCACCTGCGCGAGGCGATCAACGCCGAGGTGATCGACAAGGTGGTCCCGGCCGAGCTGCGCGGTCCGGACATGAAGCGGATGATCAACGCCACCGGGCGCTTCATCATCGGCGGCCCGATGGGCGACTCCGGCGTGACCGGGCGCAAGATCATCGTCGACACCTACGGCGGCATGGGACACCACGGGGGCGGCGCGTTCTCCGGCAAGGATCCGTCCAAGGTGGACCGGAGCGCCGCCTACGCCGCTCGCTGGGTGGCGAAGAACGTCGTCGCCGCCGGCCTCGCCCGCCGCTGCGAGGTGCAGGTGGCGTACGCCATCGGGGTCGCCGAGCCGGTGTCGATCATGGTGGACACCTTCGGCACCCACGCCGTTCCCGAGGAGCGGATCGAGAAGGCGGTGCGGGCGACGTTCTCGCTCAAGCCGGCCTCGATCATCCGCGACCTCGACCTGCTCCGCCCCATCTACGAGAAGACCGCCGCCTACGGGCACTTCGGCCGGAACGAGCCGGAGTTCACCTGGGAGCGGACCGACCGCGCTGAAACCTTGAAGCAGGCCGCGGGCCTCAAGGGCGCCGCCTGACCTCCGGAGATCGAATGGCCGTCTCGAAGAAGCAGATGAAGACCGCGCACCACGTGAAGGACCTCGACCTCGCGCCCAAGGGGCACGGCCGCATCGAGTGGGCGGGGCGGTCGATGCCGGTGCTGGCCGACATCCGCGAGCGATTCGCGAAGCAGAAGCCGCTCAAGGGCCTGCGCGTCAGCGCCTGCCTGCACGTCACCACCGAGACGGCGCACCTGATGCAGACGCTGCACGCCGGCGGAGCGGATCTGGTGCTCTGCGCCTCGAACCCGCTCAGCACGCAGGACGACGTGGCCGCGGCGCTGGTCGACGAGGGGATCAGCGTCTACGCCATCAAGGGCGAGGACCGGAACACCTACTTCGAGCACATCAAGGCGGCGCTCGACCACGCGCCGAACCTCACCATGGACGACGGCTGCGACCTGGTCTCCAGCCTGGTCACCAGCCGGCGCGAGCTGCTCAAGAACGTGATCGGCGGCACCGAGGAGACCACCACCGGCGTGCAGCGCCTGCGCGCCATGCAGGTGAACGGCGACCTCGCCTTCCCGGTGATCAGCGTCAACGACGCGCTCACCAAGCACATGTTCGACAACCGCTACGGCACTGGCCAGAGCACGCTCGACGGGATGATCCGCGCCACCAACCGGCTCCTCGCCGGCAGCGTCTTCGTGGTCCTCGGCTATGGCTGGTGCGGCCGCGGGCTGGCGATGCGCGCCAAAGGGATGGGCGCGGACGTGGTGGTGACCGAGATCGATCCGCTGAAGGCGCTGGAAGCGACGATGGACGGGTACCGGGTGATGCCGGGGCTGGAGGCGGCGAAGATCGGCGACTTCTTCTGCACGGTCACCGGGAACTGCGAGGTCCTCGCCCAGCCGCATTTCGAGCGGATGAAGGACGGCGCCATCGTCGCGAACAGCGGCCACTTCAACGTCGAGGTGGACATCGCCTGGCTGGAGAAGAACGGGAAGAAGCGGACGGTGCGCGAGTTCGTCGACGAGTACACGCTGAAGAGCGGCAACCGCATCGCCATCCTCGGCGAAGGGCGCCTGATCAATCTCGCCAGCGCGGAGGGCCACCCCAGCTCCGTGATGGACATGAGCTTCGCCAACCAGGCGCTGAGCGCGGAGTACGTGGTGAAGAACCACAAGACGCTGGAGAAGAAGGTCTATCCGGTGCCCGACCTGATCGACCGCGAGATCGCGCGGCTCAAGCTGAAGAGCATGGGCGTCCGCATCGACAAGCTGACGCCGAAGCAGGAGAGCTATCTCGCCTCCTGGGAAGAAGGGACGTAGAAGGGCGCGATGCCGGTCTGGCAAGCGTTGGTCTACGGGGTCGTCCAGGGCCTCGCTGAGTTCCTCCCCATCTCCTCCAGCGCGCACCTGGCGCTCCTGCCCTGGTTCTTCGGCTGGGAGGATCCGGGCCTCGCCTTCGACGTCGCGCTGCACTGGGGCACCCTCGCCGCGGTCCTCGCCGTGTTCTGGAAGGACTGGATCCGGCTGATCGCGGCCGGGCTGGGCGGGCGCGGCGCGGCCAACGACAAGCGGCTGTTCTGGGGCCTGGTGGTCTCTTCCATCCCCGCGGCGATCGCCGGAAAGCTCCTCGACAAGTGGGCGGAGACCAACCTGCGCGCCCCCTTGCTGATCGCGGCGACGACGGCCCTGCTCGGCGTGATCCTCTGGTATGCGGACAGCGTGGGACGGAAGGCGCGCGCGCTGGACCAGATGACCATCGGGCGGGCGTTCACCATCGGCGTCGCGCAGGCGGCGGCGCTGGTGCCCGGGGTCTCTCGCAGCGGAGCCACCATCTCGACCGGCCTGATGATGGACTTCACCCGGGAAGAGATCGCGCGCTTCAGCTTCCTGATGAGCACGCCGATCATCTTCGGCGCCGGTCTGCTCAAGCTCCCCAAGATGGTCCACGACATGCGGACGGGCGAAGGCGACCTGACCTGGACGGCGGTGGCGGCGGGGTTCTTCGCCTCCGCCATCGTGGGAGCCGCAGTGATCCGCTGGATGCTGGACTACCTGCGCCGCCGCACGTACGCGGTGTTCGCCTGGTATCGCCTGGCTCTCGCGGCCCTGGTGGTGGTGCTGTGGCTGAGCGGCAAGAGGTAACCCTCGCGCAGATCCGCCGGGGGATCGCGCGGCACACCCCGGTCCGGCGTCCGCAGTTCGGGCGGGCGGCAGCGGTGCTGGTCCCGCTCCTCCCCCGGCCGGAGGGGCTGCACGTCCTCTTCACCGAACGGAGCATGGAGCTTCGCTCGCACGCCGGACAGATCAGCTTTCCCGGCGGCTCGGTCGACGAGGCGGACCGCGACATCCGCGCCGCCGCATTGCGCGAGGCGCGCGAGGAAGTGGGGCTGCGCGAGGAGCACGTGGACGTGCTCGGGACCATCGACGACTGCCCCACCTTCGTCACCGGGTACGTGATCACGCCGGTGGTGGGCGTGGTGGATCCGCTCGCGTTCACCGCCGCCGGACGCTACCCCTGGGAACCGAGTCCCGCGGAGATCGCCGCCTTGCACGAGCTGCCGCTCTCGGGATTCTTCGATCCCAAAAACCTGCGCGTCGAGATGCGCGAGCGGGAAGGGGTGGAGTTCGAGCTCTACTGGTACACCGTGGAAGGCCAGGTGGTGTGGGGAGCGACAGCCCGCATCCTCAACCAGCTGATCACGCTCGCGCAGGAGGCATCATGAGCTTGCATGCAGTGATCCTCGCCGGCGGGAGCGGAACGCGGTTCTGGCCGCTCTCGCGGGTGAAGAAGCCGAAGCAGTTCCTCCCGCTGGTCACCGGCCGCACGCTGATCACCGAGACGTTCCTCCGCGTCGAGCCGCTCTGCTCCAGCGCGCGCACCTGGGTGGTCTGCGGGAAGGACCACGCGCAGGCAGTGCGCGAGGCGCTCCCGGGGTTGCCCGAGCAGCACCTCCTGGTGGAGCCGGCGGCGCGAAACACCGCCCCCGCCATCGGCCTCGCCTGTGTGCATGTCCTGCGCGAGGATCCGGAGGCCGTCCTGGCGGTGCTCCCGAGCGACCATCACGTCGCCCGCCCGGACGCGTTCCGCGAGGCGATCTCGGTGGCCGCGCGCGCCTGCGAGGGCGGCGATCTGCTCACGCTCGGCATCCATCCCACCCGGCCGGAGACAGGCTACGGGTACCTGAAGCGCGGCGAAGAGAAGGGTCCGGGCGTGTTCGCCGTGGAAGCGTTCGTGGAGAAGCCGGACGCGAAGACCGCGCAGCGTTACCTCGAAGATGCGGCGTATTCCTGGAACGCCGGCATCTTCGTCTTTCGCGCGGATGCGATGCTCGGAGCGCTGCGCCGGCACCTGCCCGAGGTGCACGAAGGCCTGGTGAGCGGCGGCGACTTCTCCGCCCTCCAGTCGATCAGCATCGACTACGGGGTGATGGAGCCGGAATCCCAGACCACCCGGCGGATCTCGCTGGTGCCCGGCGATTTCGGCTGGAGCGACGTGGGGTCTTTCGCCGCCCTGCCCGAGGTGCGCGCCCTCGATGCACGGGGGAATGCGCTGGCCGGCGACGCGATCGCGATCGATTGCGAGGATTGCGTAGTTCTCTCCGAAGGCAACCGGCTGGTCGCGGCCGTGGGGCTGCACGGCCTCTGCGTGATCGACGCCGGCGATGCGCTGCTGGTGGTCCCGCGCGACCGGGCCCAGGACGTCCGCGCGGTGGTCGATGCGCTCAAGGCGCAGGGGCGCAAGGACAAGCTCTGACTTGCAGGCGCGCTGCAATTTCACAACGCGCGCCGGTTCCTTGACTCGGGCTCCGCGTTGCTGCGATGACATTCCGGGCTGTTTTCGAGGGCGATTCGCATGCGGGCTCTGCCGTTCGCGCTTTTCGTTGCCATGCCTTGCGCTGCGCTTGCCGCGGATCCGAAGCCGCGCGCGGACGACCTCATCCCGCTCGCGCTGCCCTCGGCGGAGCCGCCGCTGCTCGATCTCAACCAGCTGAAGGACACCTCGCTCTGCATCTTTCCCTTCGTGAAGGAGTCGGCGACCGGCAGCGCCGACAAGACGTACCTGGACGCGATCCAGAAGACGTTCTTCGACGTGGCGAAGGACTCGCCGCTGCTCAAGGACGCGGTGCTGCTGGGCGACGCGACCAGCCGCTGCGATGCGCACGACGCCGCGTGCTTCGCCGGCGTGGGCCGGCTGGCGCGGTGCCAGAACGTGCTGGTCGGGTCGTCGTCGGCCAAGGGCAACGGATTCGTGCTCTCGGTGCGCATCTTCGAAGTGGCGAAGCAGCGCGTGCTCCCCGGATCGGAAGTGGAGCAGGTGCTGGAGACGGACCGGCTGGGCGACGTGCAGGCCTGGGCCGAGGGGCAGGCGTGCCGGGCGCTGCAGGTGAAGTGCGCCGGGCGCATCTCGGTGGATGCCGATCGCAAGGACATGACCATCTACGTCGACAACCGGGTGGCGCCGCGCGGGTTCAAGACGCCGGAGGTGATCCCGGTGGAGCCCGGAGTCCACGGCGTGCGCGTCGCGGTGGGGCAGCGGACCTCGCTGGAGAAGAAGGTCGCGGTGCGGCGCGGCGGGTTCTCGGAGACGGTCTACGCGCGGCAGACGGAGAAGGGCGGCCTGCCGCTCTGGCTCGCCTCCGACCTCCACGGGGCGAGGCCCGATCCGAGCGTCGATGTGCGCGAAGGCGGGTGGACGCGCCCGACTGGCTACACCGCCGCGGGGTTGGGGCTGGCGCTGGTGGCCGTCGGGGTTTACGAAGGTCTTCACAGCAGCAGCCTGGTGGACCAGGCGCAGAGGAACTACGCGGCGAACGGCAATACGTATCTCGCTTCCGACGTGGCCAGCCTCAACTCGGCGCACAGCGCGGCAACCCTGGGCAACGTGCTCACCATCGCCGGCGCCGCGCTGATCGCCTCGGGCGCAGTGCTTGCGTTCGCCTTCTAGGAATCCACAGGGAGTCGCATGGATCGCAAGCTCCTGATCGTCGCCGTCGCGGCGAGCGTCGCGTGCTGGAAAGGCGAGGCGAGCGTCGGCCTCTGCAAGGCCGACGCCGACTGCGGCGCGAACTCCACCTGCAACCAGAGCCTGCACGTCTGCCAGTACGCGTGCGCCAAGCTGTGCGCGACGAACGAGGTCTGCCTCGGCGGCGCCTGCGTGGCCCAGGGGCCGGAAGTGAAGCAGGTGACGGCGCCGGCGACCTGGTCGAGGCGCTCGCAGCCGGTGACGGTGACGGCGGTGGTCGACGGCAGCTCGGGGCCGGGCATCGAGTCGGCCACGCTGCAGATCGCGGGGCAGGCGGACATCACCGGGACCACCGCCGACACGGGATTGGTGCGGACGTACACCTTCCTCGTGGCTGGCGCGGTGCAGGCCGCCGGCGCCGAGACGCCGATCGACTTCACCATCACCGCGAAGGACACCGGCGGACAGTCGTCGCTGCAGGCGGCGCTCGGGCACGGACAGCTGCTCATCGACGATTCGGGTCCGTCGCTGGTGAGCGGTGTCGTGGTCAACGGCGGCGTGGCGGTGAGCGGGATCAAGTGGTTCAAGGCCGCCGCGAGCGGGAACATCGACGTGCAGACGAGCATCCAGGATGCCGGCAGCGGGGTGAAGCAGGACACGCTGACGCTCGTCTCGGCCGGGCGGCTCGACGTGGGGACGCCGGCGTGTGCGCCCGGGGCGAACGCGCAGACCCTCACCTGCCACTTCTCCGTGCCGCTCTCGACGGTGGCGGCGGGGAGCCAGCGGCGGATCGCCTTCGCGGTGGCGGGCACGGACGCCGCGGGGAATGCGGTGAAGACGAACACCGCGGCGCTGGGGATCGACGGGAAGGCGCCGACGATCACCTTCACGACTGCGTACCCTGTCGCGGGGGCCGACTGCGCGAGCGACCAGAGCCTCTACTGCGGACACGACGGCAGCCACTTCTGGCGCGCGGGGGATGGCAAGTACAACCTGACCTTCACGGTCAGCGACGTCTATCTCGCGCCGGACGACCAGGGGAGCGGGGCGGACCAGGCGGGCTCTACATGCTCGATCGCGGGCAGCGCGCTGGCGTGCACCGTGACGTACGACACGGCGACCTCGTCGTTCACGTTCCCGGCGAACTTCGCCGACGCGACGTTCTCGTCGGGAGCGGACGGGAGCGGGAGCGTGTCGGTGACGGCGCACGCGAGGGACGCGGTGGGGAACGACGCGACGCCGGTGGTCGCGTCGGTCGACGTCACGCGGCTGAAGTGGATGCGGAGCATGATCGGGAAGGTGGACACGTTCAAGGGGAGCCCGATCGCGACCACGCAGCCGGTACCTCAGGTCATCCTCGCAGGGATCGAGAAGGACAGCGTCACGCCGGGAGGGCCCGTCGTGTCGCTCGCGCCGGATGGTTCCGTGCTCTGGCGAGCTGGCCGAGGCGACGTTGGCAACATCTCGAACAACATCGCCTATAGTTCCGCCACCAGACGCGTGTACGTGCTCGGTGATAGCGCGACGAAGTTGTTCGGTTATGCGGTTGGCGCGTCCGGAATCACTGGCTCTTATTCGTGCCCTCTCGACGACGGGTTGGGCAACTTGGGTGCGGCCACGGGCTCACCCGCGTTGATCGGCACCGGCGCATCGGAACGCGCGCTCGTTGCCGACTCTGGGCTTCATCGACTCTGGCTCTTCGGCGGGAATCCAGTGACGTCTAGTTGCCCCTCAATCGTGCCGACGGATAACAGCGGCAACTGGAAGACGAACATCAACGCGCCAACGACCGATGGCGCGAATATTTACATCGCACATGACGGGACGAAGCTATCCACCGTGCCGTTCGTGAGTGGTGCCTTTGGTACGGCGACCGATGCAGGGTCGTTCGCGATTGGCATCTTCGGGCCGGTGTCCCTGGCGGGAGCGCTTTACTTCGGCGACATCGGCATCGCTCACTTGTACTCGTACAGCACGGCGTTCACGTCGAACTGGCCAGCGGGCAGAGGAGCGATGGCAGGCCAGATGAACGCGCCCGTCGTAGTAGGTCCGAATTACGCGTTCGGCTCGCCGACGAGCAGCGATGGGCAGCTGCATGCTTTCAAGAAGAGCGACGGAACGGAAGCGTGGCATTGGGATCCGACAAATCCGATCGGCAATATTTCCGCGCCGTCCTTCGACGGGAACGGCACCGTCTACTTCAGCTCGGACTCTCCAAAGCAATTGATCGCGCTGAAAGTCGTCGCTGACGTGCCCAGTGCGGCCGACCATTGGGGGTCCGCGTACAAAGGTAGCGGGACGCAAAAGACCGTTGCGCCGGTAATCGATACG
>DASREU010000431.1:0-2377 GCA_035651935.1 Myxococcales bacterium
CGTCGTAGTGGATGATCGCCATTTATGCCTCCGCTTCGCTGCTGCCGGGTCTGTCCTTGCGACGCACGCCGAGCAGGTATGCGCTGATGAATGGATCGAGGTCCCCGTCGAGGACCGCGTCGGGATTGCCGCTCTCCACGCCGGTGCGCACGTCCTTCACCATCCGGTACGGGGCGAGCACGTAGTTGCGGATCTGCGAGCCGAAGGAGATGTCCGCCTTGGTGGCCTCGATCTTCTCCCGCTCCGCCGCCTGCTTGCGCAGCTCCAGCTCGTAGAGCCGCGACTTGAGCACCTTCCAGGCCATGTCGCGGTTCTTGTGCTGGCTGCGCTCGTTCTGCATCGAGACCACGATGCCGCTCGGCAGGTGCGTCATGCGGATCGCCGAATCCGTCTTGTTGACTTTCTGTCCGCCGGCGCCCGAGGCGCGGAAGGTGTCGATGCGCACGTCCGCGGGATTGATGTCGATCTCGATGTCGTCGTCCACCTCGGGGTAGACGAAGACGCTGGCGAACGAGGTGTGGCGGCGGGCGTTGGAGTCGAACGGCGAGATGCGCACCAACCTGTGCACGCCCACCTCCGCCTTGAGCCAGCCGTACGCGTGATCGCCGCGGACGATGAACGAGACGCTCTTCAGCCCCGCCTCCTCACCGGGCTGGAAATCGCCGGGCTCCACTTCCCACCCCTTCCGCTCGCTGTAGCGCGTGTACATCCGGTAGAGCATCTGCGCCCAGTCCTGCGACTCGGTGCCGCCGGCGCCGGCGTTGATCTCGACGATGGCGTTGAGGCGATCCTGCGGCCCGCTCAGCATCCGGGAGAGCTCGAGCCTCTGCGCGCCCTCGACGGCCTCGCGGATGGCGCCCTTCGCCTCCACCCGCGTGTCGGCGTCGTTGGCCTCCTCGGCGAGCTCGTGCAGCGCCACCGCCTCCTCGAGCTTTTCCCGCTCGCGCTGGTACTGCGCGAGCTGAAGCGTAAGGTCGCTCTTCTCCTTGCTCAGCGCCTGGGCGCGCTTCTGGTCCTCCCAGAAGCCGGGCTGCACGCTCTCCCGCTCGATCAGCTCGACGCGTGCGCGCTTGCGATCGATGTCAAAGAGCCCCCCGGAGCGCGTCGAAGCGCCGGGAAAGCTCGTCCAGGTCCGGGGGCAGCGTCGCCATGCCTTTGCCTCTATCGCGAAACGGGCGCGGTGGGAACGGACTACTCCGAAAGCGAGGTCCCTACCAGCCCCTCGCGGCCCAGCAGCCGGCGCTCCGCCGCGGCCATCCGCCGCGCGCCGGCGGGGCCGCCGTGATCGTAGCCGCGGCAATGGAGGATTCCGTGAGCGAGCAGGCGGCGGAGCTCCGCCGAGAGCGGCCAGCCCCCTTCCCGCGCCTGCCGCCGGGCCGTATCGATCGAGATCACCACGTCGCCGAGGAGGCCCTTTTCCCGGAGCGGAAACGAGAGCACGTCGGTCGCGCGATCCTTGCGGCGCCAGCGCCGGTTCAGGGCGCGCATCTCGCGGTCGGAGACGATGGCGATGGAGAGCTCCTCCTTCACCCATTGGTGCGCCGCCTTGCGCAGCACCGAGGCGGCATAGCGCGAGCGGGGAGCCTTCACCGCGACCTGTGCCCCGGACGACGGCCTTGCTCGTCTCGCTGCCGGGGTGCGCATCCCGGCGTCGGGTAGCAGAACGCCGGACATTCCGTCAATCCGCAGGGTTGGAGAGCAAGCAACGGGGCAGCCGCCCCCTTCCGTTCCTCCGTCGGAGTCGTTAGATCTTGGAGGGACCGTCCCCCATGCGCCGCTGGCCCTACATCCTGGTCGTCGACGACGATGCCGATTTCCGCACCGGCCTGCGCACCGCGCTCGAGATGAAGGGCTACCAGGTCGAGGAAGCGGCGAACGGCGAGGAAGCACTGCTCAAGCTCCTCGAGAAGCCGCCGCTGCTGGTCCTGCTCGACCTCCAGATGCCGGTGATGAACGGACGGGAGATGCTCCAGCGCATGCGCTCGACCCCCGAGCTGAAAGACGTCCCGGTGGTGATCATCTCCGGCTTCGGGTTCGAGTGGGAAGCGGAGCTGATGGGCGCGCAGGGCTACATCGGGAAGCCGTTCGAGCCGCAGGAGCTCGAGACGACGATCGCCAACCTGCTCCGGCCGCGCCTGGTCACTTCGCGCCCGGCGCCCGAGAAGCCGGAAGAGCGCTCCTGATCGCCCGCTCTTCCGCGCCGAGAGCGGTGATCCGCTGGTTGATGGCGTCGGCGAATCGCTTGTGGTGGGACAGCCGCGTGACGCCGGCGTCGTCGGGAAGCGGGACGGGGTCGCCGAACACCGCGATCACTTTCGACCGCCGCCGCAAGCTCGCCTTCAGCTCCGTTCCGAAGCTGTTGGTCATCCCCAGGATG
>DASREU010000432.1:0-3863 GCA_035651935.1 Myxococcales bacterium
GAAGTAAGCCGCCCCTTGACGGACCGCGCACGGCGGCGTACTTGCGCGGCGCATGTCGAACGGAATCGTTTCCACCGAGAAGGCGCCGCGGGCGATCGGTCCCTATTCGCAGGCGGTGATCTCGGGCGACCTGATCTTCACCAGCGGGCAGATCGCCCTCGACCCGGGCACGCAGCAGATGGTTCCCGGCGACATCCGCGCCCAGACCGAGCGGGTGATGGACAACCTGGCCGCCGTCCTCGACGCCGCCGGAGCCTCCTTCGAGAACGTGGTCAAGGCGAACATCTTCGTCGTCGACCTCGGCGACTTCGCCATCGTCAACGAGATCTACGGCAAGCGTTTCCCCCGCAGCCCTCCGGCCCGCAGCACCGTGCAGGTCGCGGCGCTGCCCAAGGGCGCCCGCGTCGAGATCGAGCTGATCGCCCGGCGCTGAAACCGCTCCTCGAGTTTCGGGGACACCATACTTGATTCGCCGTGCCAACCGCGAGCAGTCGGACTTGGCATGGGGAGTTTCGTATGTGTCCCCAGATCTCGCCCGCCGGTCTCAGTGCAGCAGGTCGCCCGTGAAGTCGCCGTCCGCCGGGAGCGGCCGTCGCCCGGCGAACCCGGTGTCGAGCTCGTGGAAGTACTCCACCCGCTCTTCTCCATAGCGCCAGCAGAGGAACACCGTCCGGCCGTGCAGCTTGCTGCGAAAGTCGACCAGCCCGTCCGCCGCCTTCACTTCCACGCCGAGCTCCGCGACCTCGCGGAGGATCTCGCGCAGCTTGCCGATCACCCGCACCGCCCGGCCCTGGAGCCGCTGCACCGCCGGCGGCGCCTCCGGGTCGACCGAGACGTCCGGCCCATCGATCCCCCGCCCGGTCTCCTGCAGGCTCTGCTGGATGGTCATCAGCTCCTCGCGCAGCTCGCGGGCGCGGCCGAACTCCTCCTGCAGCGTCCCCAGCAGCGCGTTCGCTTCGCGTAGCGAAAACAGCCGGGTTGGCACCGGGACGTCCACGGCCGCACCCTACAGAATGCGCCGCGGATCCGAAAGCGCGCCCCATGCTACGGTCGCCCCGATGTTGCGCGACTTGACCGGGGAGGAACGGGCCGCCTATTTCCGGGGCATCCAGCCGATCTGGGGCGGCGGGCTGTCCCACGAACGGTTCCAGGCGTTCCAGCGCCGTCTGGCGGATGCGCCGGAGGGAAAGGACCGCTATCGCCTCCTGGGCTGGTTCTCCGGCGGCGCGCTCACCTCCGCGATGAAGGCGTACGACCTCGCGGCGGAGTTCGCCGGCCGCCCCCTGCGCGTGCTCGGCGTGGGCGCCGTCTTCACCCCTCCCGAGCTGCGGCGCCGCGGCCACGCCGCCGCCATGCTGCGGGCGGCGATGGACGAGTACGGAGCCCGCGGAGCTCACGCTGCCGTGCTGTTCTCGGACATCGGCATCCGCTACTACGAGCGGCTCGGATACCGCGTCCTCGAGAGCCGCGAGTCGACCGTGGACGCGCATTCGCTGCCGCGCGCCGCGAGCAGCACCCGTCCGGCGATGGGCGGGGACGAGCCGATGATGACGCGGCTCTTCGCCGACTCCCGTCCCGATCGGCGGATCTTCGCGCTCGCCCGCGATGGCTGGACGCTGCACTTCCAGCTCCGGCGCCTGCGGGAGCTGGCCCGCGCCCGGGGCGTCAGCGAACCGGAATGGGGCGTGGTGGCGGAGGGATCGTTCGGCGAAGCCGCGGCGATGGTCCGTTTCGCGCGCGACGCCCTCGACGTGCTCGAGGCGGGATGGACCACCGAGGTCGCGCGGGACCGGCTGCTGGGCGGCCTGCGCGAATGCGTCCTGCGCGTCGGCCGCACCCGGCTGCGGCTCTGGCCGGCGGGCCAGTTGCGCGGCCTCTTCGCCGCGCCCGATCGGACCAGCGCGATCGCGATGATCGCGCCGCTCCAGCCCGGCGTGGCGCTGCCGGAAGCGGGCGGCGTCACCGATCTCTCCCTGCTCGATCACATCTGAGCGCCGGGCTACGCGGCGCCCTTCGCCACCTGCTCCCGCCACCAGCGCTGGCCGGACTCGGGCAAAAGCCAGATCGGATCGTAGTACTCGTACCGCCGGCTGAGCGCGTCCGGCACGTCGTCCTCGATCCCCGTGCGGTAGTTCTTGGTCCAGTACGAGATGCCCTTCTCGCGGTCGTACTCCGCCACCTGGTGCACCCAGCGCTTGCCCACGTACGGCACGTCGCAGACGATCCGCGGGGTGGCGAAGCCGGGCAGGTACCCCATGATGTCGTGCTGGAGCTTCTGCGCCTCGGCCACCGTGGTCCGCCAGTGCTCCGAGTTCGGGATCATGTCGCAGAGATAGAAGTAATAGGGCAGCACCCGGGCGTGGTCCTGCAGCATGAAGCAGAGGTCGAGCAGGTCCTTCTGCGAATCGTTCACGCCGCGCAGCAGGACGCCCTGGTTGCGCACGTCGCGAAACCCCATCGAGAGCAGCTTCCCCGCTGCCTTCCCGAAGAGCGGCGTCACCTGGTTGGCGTGGTTCACGTGCGTGTGCATCGAGAGGTTCACGCCCCGCTCGAACGCCTTCCTCGCCAGCCGCTCCAGCCCGGCGAGCACCTCGTCCTGGAGGAAGTGCTGGGGAATGCCCATCAGCCCCTTGGAGGCGAGCCGCACGTCCTTGATGTTCGGCAGCTCGAGCAAAGCTGCCACGAAGAGCTCGAGCTGCTGGATGGGAAGGTTGGCGATGTCGCCGCCGGACACCACCACGTCGCGCACGCTCGGGGTCGCCCGCAGATAATCCAGCATCTGCTGGTGCCGGTCCTTCTGCGGCACCGCGAACTTCAGCTTCTTCACCTGGGGCACCGAGTTCCCCACCAGGTCCATGCGCGTGCAATGCCCGCAATACTGCGGACAGGTGGAGATCATCTCCGCCAGCACCTTGGTGGGGTAGCGGTGGGTGAGGCCTTCCACCTTCCACATCTCCGCCTCGTGCAGGCTGTCGCGCGAGGCCTTCGGGTGGCTGGGCCAGTCGGTGCGGCGATCGCTGAACGCCGGCAGCATGTAGCGGCGGAGCGGATCCTCGGCGAGGTCCTCCTCGTCCATGGTGTTGATCATGTGCGGCGTGATCAGCATCGACATGGTCGCCCGCTCGCGCACGTCCCGCTCGAGATCGCGCGCCAGGTCGTCGGTGAGGAACGCGCCGAGCGCATCCTTCAGCTCGGCCAGGGTCTTCACCGTGTTCCTGCGCTGCCAGGTGGCGTCTTCCCACTCCTCGCGCGAGACCCGGCGATACCCCGGCAGCCGGGTCCAGTCCGGCTCGACGTAATCGCGGTCCAGCGGGTACTGAAAAGGCTGCCCGGTCGCCTTCCTCGCCACGGGCCGTGCTGCGGTCTTGCTCAAGGATGCCTCCGATTCGTGAGTACCCGCGCGACGGGGGCGGGTCAAGGCGGCTGCGCGCGGCGGTCGCGGGAGGTACACTCCGCCGCGTGCTCCGCTTCAAGGTCGGCCCGTTCCCGGTGCTGGTGTACCCGTGGTTCTTCATCAGCGCCGTCCTGCTCGGGCCGGGCATCGACTCGGGCTGGGTGCTCGTCGCCTGGGTCCTGGTCGTCTTCGTCAGCGTGCTGGGACACGAGCTCGGCCATGCGATCGTCGGCCGGGTCTACGGCGGCCAGCCGGAGATCCGGCTCGAGGCATTCGGCGGCGTGACCTTTCCCAAGGTGGCGAGGCCGCTCGGCCCCGCCCGCCAGTTCGTCCTCTCCTTCGCGGGGCCCATCGCCGGACTGCTGATCGGCGCAGCGGCCTACGGGCTCGGACAGGCGCTCCCCCCGGCCGAAGGCTCGATCAGCGCTTTCATGGTCGAGGCGACGGTCGAGGTGAGCAAGCTGTGGGC
>DASREU010000433.1:0-18062 GCA_035651935.1 Myxococcales bacterium
CGTCCGGATCCCGCGCTCGTGGCAGGCCCTGGCGACGTCGACCGCGTACTCGAGGAAGATGGTCGGGTCGTTGTAGGTGAAGGCCACGCTCCGGCAGCCCAGCTCCTCCGCGCGCCGCGCGATCTGCCCGGGGACGGCGGCGTCCGCGAGCGTGTCCATCTCGCGCGACTTCGAGACGTCCCAGTTCTGGCAGAAGCGGCACCCGAGGTTGCATCCGGCGGTCCCGAACGAGAGCACGCTGGAGCCGGGGAGGAAATGATTGAGCGGCTTCTTCTCGATCGGATCCACGCAGAAGCCGCTGGAGCGGCCCCAGCTGGTGAGCTCGATCCGGTCGCTGGCGCGCGCCCGAACGAAGCAGAAGCCCCGCTGCCCTTCGTGCAGCGCGCAGAAGCGCGGGCAGACGTCGCACTGGATGCGGCCGTCGTCCAGCGCGTGGAAGTAACGGCCGCAGGCGTTCGTCACGTCGGCCTCTCGTAGAACGCGAACGCGCCGTAGCCGACCACGCGGTCCTTGTCCCCGGCGGTATCGCCGGAGTTTCGCAGATCGACGAGCTCGGCCCGGAGGACGCGCCGGCGCGCCTCCGCCAGCAGCCCGTTCACCGGGGCGGCGCCGCAGGCATCGCCGCGGCGGAGCTGGCCGAGGGCGAGGATCTCCTTCGCGCTCGCGGCATCCGCGCGCTGCGCGTCGGCGTACGAGAGATAGTGCGAGAGATCGGAGCTGACGACGATCAGCGTCTCCGGGCCACCCCAGAGCCGTTCGAGCACCGCACCCACCTCCTCCGGCTGCGCCTCGCCGACGGCGAGCGGCACCAGCACGAAGGGACGAAGGGTCGCCTGGAGGAAGGGCAGCACCACTTCCAGGGCGTGCTCCAGCGAGTGGGCGCGCGGGTTGTAAGGCAGCGGGCAATCCTCGACCGGAACGTCGCCGAGGGGCGTGCGCATCGCCATCGCGCCCGGGAGCGCCACCCCGTGCAGGTGCGTGAAGTGGGAAGGCCCGAGCAGCACCACCCGCGAAAAGGCGGCGCCCTCCAACCGTCGGAACACGGAGGCGGCGATGGGCCCGGAGTAGACGTATCCGGCGTGAGGGGCGATCAGCGCTTTCGGCGGTGCGCCGGGGGCGGCGGCGGAAAGGAGTCGCGAGACCGTCTCGCGCAATTCGGCGGGATCCGCCGGATAGAAGCTGCCCGCGACGGCCGGCGTGCGCACGGCCTGCATCGCCGAAGCATACGCCGCCCGATCGCTCCTGTCGCCACGAAGCGCAGTCCGGACGCTGGTTTCCGCGTTCCATGCGGAGCGCGCCGCGCCGCAGCTTGCGAGCCCGGCCGTGGGCGGAGTAGCACAATCGGCCACGCTGCCATGACCGCCGCCCGCCGCGCAGATCGAGCGCTGTTCCTCGCGGCCGTCGCGTTGCTCGGTCTCACGGTCGCGCCCCTCCTGCACGCGCTGGAGCACGCGCGCGAGGCCGCGCACGACCAGGAGACGGCGGCGATCGCGCGCGCGTGGGAAGCGGGATCGACCGATCCCCTGGATGCGCTCGCGCTTGCGCTCCAACAGGCCCATCCGTCGCCCGCGCCCGAAGGCGGCCGGGAGCCGCATGGTCATTCACATGGCGGCGGCTCGGGCCCGCACGGGTCGGGAACGCTCGAGCATCTCTGCCTCGCGCTGCACGCGGCGCCGCGGGCGCCGGAACCCGCCGCGTGCGCGCCGGATCACCCTGCCCCGGCGGCGATCGCCGCGCAGGTTCGAGGCACCCTTCGCTATCTCGTCCCCGAAAGGTCCCAGGCGCCGCCGGCGCGTGGCTGATCCGGTCACGGCAGCTTCGCGCACTGGTCCCGGAATCCCGTTCGGAGACGACGATGGAACCCGCCTGGCGGGCGGCGAACGCCCGCTGCGGCTGCGTGCTCGCGGCCGCGCTCCTCCTGGCCGCTCCCGCCCGAGCGGAGGATCCTCCCGGCGCAGCCGGCGAGGCGGACGGCGGTTCCGCGCCCGGCTACGGCGAGGAGATCGAGGTCCAGGGGCATTACCAGAACGCCGTCGGGACCTCCGAGGCCGCGAGCGCCGGGACCATCACCCGAAAGCTCGTGGAAGATCGTCCGATCCTCCGCCCCGGCGAGGTGCTGGAGCTCGTGCCCGGGTTGATCATCACCCAGCACAGCGGCGCCGGAAAGGCGAACCAGTACTTCCTGCGCGGATTCAACCTCGACCATGGGACGGATTTCCTCACCACGCTCGACGGGGTGCCGCTGAACCTGCGCACGCACGCGCACGGACAGGGTTACACCGACCTGAACTTCCTCATCCCCGAGCTGATCCAGCGGGTGCAGTACTTCAAGGGGCCGTACTTCGCCTCCAAGGGAGACTTCGCCTCCGCGGGGGCGGCGGAGATCCGGCTCGTGGACTCGCTGCCGAAGAACCTCGTCGAGCTGACCGGGGGGTCCTCCCTCTACGGCCGCGCGCTCTTCGCCGGCTCGCCGGACCTCTTCGGCGGCAAGCTGCTGTACGCGTTCGAGCTCTTCCACGAGGACGGACCGTGGGTCCACCCCGACGATTACCGGCGCCTGAACGGCGTCCTCCGCTATTCGCAGACCGCCGGAGAAGCGAGCTGGGCGATCACGGCGATGGGCTACTACGGCCTGTGGAACGCGACCGACCAGGTGCCGCTCCGCGCGGTGGAGTCCGGAGAGATCGATCGCTTCGGCACCCTCGACCCGACGAGCGGCGGCACCACCCACCGCTTCAGCCTCTCGGCGGATTACCGGGCCGATCTCGGCGACGCGCTCCTGCAGGCGAACGTCCATGCCGTGAAGTATCGGCTCGACCTGTTCTCGAACTTCACCTACTTCCTGTTCGATCCGGTGAACGGCGATCAGTTCGAGCAGATGGACGACCGCTGGCAGCTCGGCACTTCCGGACACCTCTCCTGGACGGCAAGGGAGAGCGCCATCGCCTTGCGCGTGACCGGCGGCTGGGAGGCGCGGCACGACCGCATCGATCCGGTCGGCCTCTACCACACCGCCGCCCGCGAGCGGCTGGCCACGATCCGCAAGGACTTCGTGCGCGAGACGAGCGGCGGCCTCTTCCTCGAGGGAGAGGCGGCGCTCACCTCCTGGCTGCGGGCCATCGCCGGCGCGCGCTACGATCAGTACTGGTTCGACGTGATCAGCGACGAGGCGGCGAATTCCGGCCGCGAGAGCGCGGGACGCCTCTCGCCGAAGCTCTCGGCGATCCTCGGCCCCTTTGCGCAGACGGAGCTGTTCGCGAACTTCGGTTTCGGGTTCCACTCCAACGACGCCCGCGGGGTGACCGCCGCGGTGGATCCCACGTCCGGAGCGCTGGTCTCGAAGTCGCCGCCGCTCGTCCAGACGCGCGGCGGCGAGCTCGGCGTGCGGACGGGGCTGGTTCCGGGAGTGCAATCGTCGCTGGCGCTCTGGCGACTCGACCTCGATTCCGAGCTCCTCTTCACCGGCGATGCCGGCACGACGGAGCCTTCCCGTCCCTCGCGGCGGATGGGGATCGAGTGGAACACCCGATGGCAGCCGATCCGCTGGCTGCTCTTCGATCTCGACGTCTCCTGGTCCCGAGCCCGGTTCACCACCGTCGATCCGATCACCCTTGGCGATCACATCCCGGGCGCGATCGAATCGGCGGTCTCCGCCGGCGCCACGATCCAGAAGGCAGGCCCGTGGACCGCGAGCGTGTACCTGCGCTACTTCGGCCCGAGGCCGCTCAGCGAAGACGACCGCGTGCGCTCGACCGCCTCGGCGATCTTCAACGGGCAGGTGAGCTGCCAGGTCGCGGCCTGGGCGAAGGTCTCGCTGGAGATCTTCAACCTGCTCGACGCGCCGGTCGACGACATCGCCTACTTCTACGTCTCACGGTTGCGCACCGATCCGGCATGCAGCGCGCCGCCGGGCGGCGCGAACGGGACGTGCGGCACGGCGGGCATCCATTTCCATCCGGCGGAAAAGCGCAGCTTCCGGCTGACGGGCGCCTTCACGTTCTGAGGGCTTGCTTTCGCCGGCCGCCGCGGACTCAGTGGCCGCGGAACGCGGTCGCGGCGAAGCCTTCGTAGCCGAATCCCGAATCGCGCGGATAGTACAGAGCGTCGCCGGACCATCCGTTTCCGTCGCCGCTCGGTCTGAGCACCACGGCCAGCGCGACTCCATTGTACGTGGGGTAGTGAACCTTCTCGGCGCCGATGGCGTAGAAGTGCAACCAGGCTTCGGTGGGCCGGTGGATGTACTCCATCGTCACGTTGACCGTCACCGAGGTGGCGGGATCGGTGCGGGAGTCCTGGCAGGTGAACTGCGCCAGCGAGTTCGGCATGTCGATGCGGCCGGTGCACTCGATCGGCGGCGTGTCGGCGGTGGGGGTGATGCTGAAGTCGATCTGCGCATCGGTCGGAAGGTCGACCCCGGCGCCGCCACATGCCGCCAGGAGGAGCAGCGGAAGCGCCTTCATCGGGGATGACTCCCTTCAGGGTCGCGATGTGCGAACCCCTCTTCGTACCACCCTTCAAAGGTAGTCGGCTCCCGGCGGATTGCCAGTGTCCGGTTTCCCGCAGAGCCTCACGGGCGATACGCGCGCACGAAGGTCCGCACGGCGCGCTTCACCGTCTCGCGCACCTCGGCATCGACCGGGTACTCGAGCACCGCGAGCCGGGCGCGCGAGAGGAGATCGCCCTGGCAGAGCGCGAGGAACTGCACCGCGGCCGCCGCCGGGTCGTCGATCCGCAGCGCGCCCGACCGGTTCCACCGCTCGAGATACGAGGCCACCGCGCGGTGGATCACGGTCGGGCCGCGATCGAAGACGATCCGCCCCAGATCCGGAAAGCGCGCTGCCTCGGCGGTGATGTGCCGGTAGAGGGCGACGATCGGCGGCGAGAGGAAGACGCCGAGGATCTTCTCCCCGATCACCTGGAGCGCCTGCTGCACTTCGGCGGCGGGTTCGCCGAGGCACGCCCGCAGGCCGGCGCGCAGGTCCTCGGCGTCCTGGGCGATGCAGGCGACGAACAGCGCCTTCTTGTCTTCGTAGTGGTTGTAGATCGTCGCCTTCGAGACCCCGGCGCGGGCAGCGATCAGATCGACGCTCGCGCGCTCGAACCCGAGCTCGGTGAAGACCTGCCGGGCGCCCGCCACGATCTGCTGGCGCTTGGCGGGCACCCGCGCGGCGGCGGCGTGAACCTGGGGTTGACTCATTCGCGGCTAAACTGTACGGTTTAGTTTCTGGTGCGTCAAGCAGCGCGCTTCTGCGCCCGGGCCGTACCCACATGTCCGAAACGGGATTCGAATGAACATGCGCTTTGCCCTCAGTCTCGCGGTCGCGCTCGCCCTGGGCGCCGGCTGCGGCAAGAAGTCCGGCGTCGCCGCGGCGGCGAAGCCGGTGGAAGTCGGCGTGGTGACCCTCGCGCCGACGTCGGTGACGCTGACCAAGGAGCTGCCGGGGCGAACCTCGGCGTTCCGGGTCGCGGAAGTGCGCGCGCGCGTCAACGGCATCGTGCTCAAGCGGTTCTTCACGGAGGGGAGCGACGTGAAGGAGGGCCAGCAGCTCTTCGCCATCGATCCGGCGCCGTACCGGGCCGCTCTCGACAGCGCCAGGGCCACGCTCGCGCGGGCGGAGGCGAACGCCGCGAACGCGCGGATCCAGGCGGAGCGCTACGCCGATCTCGTCCGCGACAATGCCATCAGCAAGCAGGAGTACGAGAACGCCGCCGCCACCTTGAAGGCGTCCGACGCCGACGTGGCCGCCGGCCGCGCCGCGGTGCAGACGGCGCGCATCAACCTCGGGTACACCACCGTCACCTCGCCGGTCCGCGGCCGGATCGGGCGCTCCGCGGTCACCGAGGGCGCTTACGTGCAGCAGGCGCAGGCGACGCTGCTCGCGACGGTCCAGCAGCTCGATCCCGTCTACGTCGATCTCACCCAGTCGAGCGTGGACGCGCTGCGGCTGCGCCGCGATCTCGCCGACGGCAAGCTGGAGAGCGCCGGCCAGGGGCAGGCGAAGGTCAAGCTCGTGCTCGAGGACGGGCGCGAGTACGGGCTGCCGGGTGCGCTCCAGTTCGCGGACGTCACCGTCGACCCGGGCACCGGATCGATCGCGCTGCGCGCCCTCTTTCCCAACCCGCGCGGAGAGCTGCTGCCGGGCATGTTCGTCCGCGCCCGGCTCGATCAGGGCGTCAATCCTGAAGCGCTGCTGGTCCCGCAGCAGGCGGTGACACGCGACCAGAAGGGGCTCCCCACGGCGCTGGTGGTCAACGCCGAACGAAAGGTCGAGCGCCGGCAGCTGGTCACGGACCGGGCGATCGGCGACGCCTGGCTCGTCAGCTCCGGCGTGAAGGCCGGCGAGCAGGTGATCGTCGAGGGTCTGCAGAAGGTGCGCCCCGGTGTGGAGGTGACTCCGGTCCCCGCCGGCGCGACGAAGCAGGCCTCCCGCTAAGCCCCAACCGAGACTCCAGGAGCTTCCGTGGCACAGTTCTTCATCGATCGCCCCATCTTCGCGTGGGTCGTGGGCCTGATCATCATGCTGGCCGGCGCGCTCTCCATCCTCTCGCTGCCGGTCTCGCAATATCCGGCCATCGCTCCGCCGGCGATCACCATCAACGCCACGTATCCCGGCGCCTCGGCGAAGACGCTCGAGGACACGGTGACGCAGGTGATCGAGCAGCGGATGAACGGCCTCGACAACCTGCGCTACATGGCCTCCTCGAGCGACGCGGCGGGCAACGCGGCGGTGACGCTCACCTTCGACGCGGGCACCAATCCGGACATCGCGCAGGTGCAGGTGCAGAACAAGCTCCAGCTCGCCATGCCCCAGCTGCCGCAGGAGGTCCAGCGCCAGGGCGTCCGGGTGGTGAAGTCGGTGTTCAACTTCCTGGTGATCGTCGGCCTGGTGTCCGACGACGGGTCGATGAACCGCAACGACATCTCCGACTACGCCTACTCGTCCCTGCAGGATCAGATCAGCCGCATCTCCGGCGTCGGCGAGGTGATCACCTTCGGCTCCCAGTACGCGATGCGCATCTGGCTCAACCCCGATCGGCTGACGAACTACAAGCTGACCCCGCTCGACGTCTCCAGCGCGCTGCAGGCGCAGAACGCGCAGATCTCGGCGGGCCAGCTCGGAGGCCTGCCGGCCGTCGAAGGACAGCGGCTCACCGCCACCATCAGCGCGCAGACGCGCCTGCAGACCCCCGAGCAGTTCCGCGAGGTGCTGCTCCGGGTGAACCCCGACGGGTCGCAGGTGAAGCTCGGCGACGTGGCCCGGGTGGAGCTCGCCGGCGAGAACGCCGAGATCGAGACCTTCATCAACGGCAAGCCTTCGAGCGGCATGGGCATCCGCCTCGCGGCGGGCGCGAACGCGCTGGACACGGCGAAGGCCGTCCGGGCGCGGATGGACGAGCTGGCGAAGTTCTTCCCGCCGGGGCTGAAGGCCGTCTACCCGATCGACACCACGCCGTTCGTGCGCCTCTCCATCGAGGAAGTGGTGAAGACGCTCGCCGAGGCGATCGTCCTCGTCTTCCTGGTGATGTACCTCTTCCTGCAGAACTTCCGGGCCACCCTCATCCCCACCATCGCCGTGCCCGTGGTGCTGCTCGGCACCTTCGGCGTCCTCGCCGCGTTCGGGTTCAGCATCAACACCCTCACCCTCTTCGGCCTGGTGCTCTCCATCGGGCTTCTGGTCGACGACGCCATCGTGGTGGTGGAGAACGTCGAGCGCGTGATGAGCGAGGAGGGGCTGCCGCCGAAGGCCGCCACGCGCAAATCCATGCGGCAGATCACCTCCGCCCTGGTCGGCATCGCCCTGGTGCTGGCCGCCGTGTTCGTTCCCATGGCGTTCTTCGGCGGGTCCGTCGGGGTCATCTACCGGCAGTTCTCGATCACCATCGTCGCGTCGATGGTGCTCTCGGTGGTGGTGGCGCTCTCGCTCACTCCGGCGCTCTGCGCGACCATGCTCAAGCCGGTGGAGAAGGGCCACGGGCTGGCGAAGAAGGGGTTCTTCGGCACCTTCAACCGCCTCTACGATCGGGGCAACGGCCGGTACCAGCGCGTCGTGGACTTCCTCCTTCGCCGTCGCGTGCGGGCGATGATCGGCTACGGCGTGCTGGTCGCCGCCCTCGCCGCGCTCTTCACCCGGTTGCCCACCGGTTTCTTGCCACAGGAGGACCAGGGCCTGATGTACGCGCAGATCGTCCTCCCGCCGGGGAGCACGCTGGAGAGCACGCGCAAGGTGCTCGAGCGGATCTCGGCGCACCTGCTCACCGAGGAGAAGGAGTCGATCGAGTCGGTGATGTCGATCGCCGGGTTCAACTTCGGCTCGCGCGGCCAGAACGCCGGCGTCGGGTTCGTGCGGCTCAAGCCCTGGGACGAGCGCAAGGGAGAGCGGCTCAACGCCAGCGCCGTCGCGGCGCGGGCGACGAAGGCGTTCTCGACGATCAAGGAGGCGAACGTCTTCGTCTTCACGCCTCCGGCGGTCACCGAGCTCGGGAACGCGAACGGCTTCGAGCTCCAGCTCGAGGATCGCGGCGGCGTCGGCCACGATGCCCTGATCGCCGCGCGCAACCAGCTCCTCGATCTCGCCCGCAAGGACCCCCGGCTCGCCAAGGTGCGCCCCTCCGGTCTCGAGGACACGCCCGAGTTCAAGATCGACATCGACCAGCAGAAGGCGACGGCGCTCGGGCTCTCGCTCGCCGACGTGAACGCGACCCTGGCGTCGACCTGGGGCGTGGCCTACGTCAACGACTTCATGGACAAGGGCCGGACCAAGCGCGTGTACATGCAGGCCGACGCGCCGTTCCGGATGAACCCGGAGGATCTCGACCGCTGGTACGTGCGGAACCGGGCCGGGGAGATGGTGCCCTTCTCCGCCATCGCCTCGACGCGCTGGACCTTCGGCTCGCCGAAGCTCGAGCGGTTCAACGGCATCCCGGCGGTGCAGATCCAGGGGGAGCCGTCGCAGGGCCGCAGCTCCGGCGATGCGATGGCGGCGCTGGAGTCGATCGTCAAGCAGCTGCCCGAGGGGATCGGCTTCGAGTGGTCGGGCCTTTCGTACGAGGAGAAGATCTCCGGCGCCAATGCGCCGGCGCTGTACGCGATCTCGCTCCTGGTCGTCTTCCTCTGCCTCGCCGCCCTCTACGAGAGCTGGTCGATTCCGCTCTCGGTGATGCTGGTGGTCCCGCTCGGGGTCATCGGAGCGGTGCTCGCCATGCTCCTGCGCGGCTACGCGAACGACGTCTTCTTCCAGGTCGGCCTCCTCACCACGGTGGGCCTCTCGGCCAAGAACGCCATCCTCATCGTCGAGTTCGCGAAGGAGCTCCACGAGCACGGCAAAGGCGTGGTGGAGTCGGCGCTGGAGGCCGCGCGCATGCGCCTGCGGCCCATCCTCATGACCTCGCTGGCCTTCATCCTCGGCGTGCTGCCGCTGGTGGTCGCGCACGGCGCGGGCGCGGGCGGTCAGAACGCGATCGGCAGCGCGGTGATGGGCGGAATGATCTCGGCCACCGTGCTGGCGATCGTGTTCGTGCCCCTCTTCTTCGTGGTGATCGCGGGGCGTTCGCGTCCCCCCCGCCGGCTCGAGGCGGCGGATGCGGACGAGGAAGGCCGCGGCGAAGACGAGGCCGCCCGCGCCGCCCTGGCGGGAGAAGCAGCCAATGCCTAGCGCGCCGCGGGGGATCCTCGCCTGCGCCGCGGTCTTCGCTCTTGCGGGCTGCTCGCTGGTGCCGGGCTACGAGCGTCCCGCCGCTCCGGTCGCGGCGGCGTGGGAGGGTCCGCCTGCCGGGACCGACGAAGCGACCGCGCCGGCCGATCTCGGCTGGCGCGAGGTCCTGGGCGATCCCCGGCTGCAGGCGATCGTCTCGCTGGCGCTGGAGAACAACCGCGACCTGCGGGTCGCGGTGCTGAACGTGGAGCTGACGCGGGCGCAGTACCGGATCCAGCGCGCCGACCGGTTCCCCGCCATTGCCGCGAGCGCCGGGACCACCTCGCAGCGGGTGCCGGGCGACCTCAGCCCCAGCGGCCAGACGTCGGTGGGCACGGCGTACAGCGTGGGCGTCGGCGCGAGCGCGTTCGAGCTCGACCTCTTCGGCCGGGTGCGCAGCCTCTCCGCCGCGGCGCTCGAGCAGTACTTCTCCAGCGAGGAAGCCCGGCGCAGCGCCCACCTCTCCCTGGTCGCCACGGTGGCGACGCAGTACCTCGCAGGCCGCGCCCTCGACGATCAGGTCGCCCTCGCCCGCCGCACTCTCGAGACCGTGGACTCGTCGCTGGCGCTCACCCGGCGCAATTACGAAGGCGGCCGCACTTCCGAGCTCGACCTGCGCACCGCCGAGTCGCAGGTGGAGACCGCGCGGTTCAATCTCTCGGCGGCAGTCCAGCAGCGGGCGCAGGCGCAGAACGCGCTGGTGCTGCTGGTGGGAGAGCCGATCCCCGAAGATCTGCCCGCGCCGCTGCCGCTCGACGCGCAGGCGATCGTGGCCGAGCTGCCGGCGGGCGTTCCTTCCCAGGTGCTCGCGCGCCGTCCGGACATCCTCGCCGCCGAGCACGCGCTCCGCTCCGCGAACGCGAGCATCGGCGCCGCCCGCGCGGCCTTCTTTCCCTCCATCTCCCTCACCGCTTTCGGCGGCACCTCCAGCGCGGCCCTCTCCGGGTTGTTCGGCAGCGACTCGGCGACCTGGAGCTTCTCGCCGCGGCTGAACCTGCCCTTGTTCAACGCCGGAGCGCTTCGCGCCAGCCTGGACGTGGCGGAGGTGCGCAAGTCGATCGAGGTCGCGCGCTACGAGCGCGCCATCCAGGTGGGCTTCCGCGAGGTCTCCGACGCCCTGGTGGCCCGCGCCGAGCTCGAACGGCAGCTCGAGGCGGAGCGCGCCCGGGTCGCGGCGGAGGAGCGCCGCTACCAGCTCTCGGATCTGCGCTACCGGAAGGGCGTCGACAGCTACCTGACGGTGCTGACGGCGCAGCGCGACCTGTTCGCCGCCCAGCAGCAGCTCATCCAGTCCCGCCTGGCGCGGCTCTCCAACCTGATCGAGCTGTACCGCGCCCTCGGCGGCGGATGGCGGGAGCGCTCGGAGCAGGCGGCGGCGCCCGCGCCGCAGAAGAGCTGAGCGCTCCTCCCGAAGTCGGCGGTCGAGCCTGTCCGATCCGGACGGCCTGCCGTCCGCAGACTGACGGAGGGTAGGAATGCGAGCTACGTGGCGCGGGAGCGTCCGCGCTGGCGCGCGACCTCGTACAGCGCCACCGCGCCGGCGGCGGCGACATTGAGCGACCCGACCTGCCCCGCCATGGGGATCCGCGCGACGTGGTCGCAGGTCTTCCGCACCAGAGGCCGCACTCCCTCGCCTTCGCTGCCGAGGACGAGGGCGATGGGCGCGGTGAGATCGATCGACCCGAGGTCCCGGTCCGCGTCGGGGGCGAGAGCCACCGTCCAGATGCCTTGCTCCTTCATCTGCTCGAGCGCCCGGGAGAGATTCGTCACCCGCGCCACGGGGCAATGCTCCAGCGCTCCCGCGGCCGCCTTGAACGCCGCGGGGGTGATGCCCGCCGCCCTGTCCTTCGGGACCACGACGCCCCCGGCGCCGAGGGCGTGCCCGCTGCGGACCAGGGCGCCCAGGTTCTGGGGATCGGTGACGCCGTCGAGCACCAGGAGGAACGCGGCGCCCGGGGCCGCGTCGAAGAGATCTTCCAGCTCGGCGTACCGGAACTCGGCAAGCTCCGCCCCGACACCCTGGTGCACTCCGGACCGCGAACGATGCGCGAGATCTCCGTGCGGGACTTCGTCGACCTTCACCCCGGCCGCGGCGGCGGCATCAGCCACCCGCTCCGCGCCCTGCGATCTCCGCCCTTCCCTGCCGCGCTCGACCAGAACCCGGACCACTTCCCGGGGGTGCGCCCTGAGCGCCTCGAGCACCGGATTGACGCCGTAGACGAACCGGCTCACTGCACCTCGACGGCCATGGCGATCTCCTGCTTCTGTTTCTCGCAGAGCTTCTCGGTGCAGATGAAGAAGCTGAGCGTTCCCTTCAGCTCGTCTTTCCCGGCGGCCGCGGCGGTGAACGGCACGTCGAACGCGACGCCCTTCGCCTTGGTCTCCTTCGCGTCGGTCCGTCCGAGCTTTTCCTTCGCCAGCTTGAGCGCGGGCCCGGCGGTCAGCGACAGCGTGATCGGCGCGTCCGGCGACACGTGCGCGTCGGCGCGAGGCACCACCTCCACCTTCGCGTGGGCGGTCTCTCCGGGCTTCACCTTCAGGCCCTTCGAAGTCTCGATGCGATAGGTGCCCGACACGTCGGGCGAAGCGAGCAGCAGGCCGGCGAGCGCGAAAGCGAGCATGAGGGCATTCTAACGCTTCATCAGCTCTTCGGCGCGTCCGATGATGGGGAGCGCCAGGTCCCGGCCGGTGGCGTTCTCCAACCCCTTCAACCCCGGGCTGGAGTTGACGTCGAACACCATCGGACCGGCGGCCGCTTCCAGGAGGTCCACGGCGGCCACTTCGAGCCCCACCACGCCCGCCGCTTTCACCGCCAGCGCGTCGAGCGCTGCGGGGACCTTGACCGACTTCAGCTTCGCGCCCCGGGCAAGCGTGTGCAGCAGCCGGCCGGGCGTCGCGCGCCGCTCCACCCAGGCGATCACCTGATCGCCGACGACCAGCCCGCGCAAGTCGCGCTCGCGCTTGCGCCGCACGTACCGCTGGACGACGAGGTTGTGCCCCATCGAGAGGACCGTCTCCAGCGCCGCCTCCATCGACTGCAGCGACTCGCAGACCATCACCAGCGGCCGCTCGCTGGGAGTGAGCAGCTTGATCAGCACGGGGAGCCCGCCGACCAGCTCGACCAGCGCCTTCAGGTCGCTGGCGTTGGCCGCCATCACCGTGGGAGGCACGGGGATGCCTTTCGCCGCCAGAAGCTGCAGCGCGCGCATCTTGTTGCGGCTCGCAGCGATCCCCTTGGCGTCGTTCAGCGCCGGGACGCCCATCATCTCGAAGTGGTTGACCACGGCCAGTCCGTAGGCCTGGACGGACGGAGCGATCCGCGGAACCACCACGTCGGTCTTGGCCAGCTGCTTGCGGCCGTAGTACGCGCCCGGCCCCTCGCCGAGGTGCATCTCGACCCGCACCGGGTCGAGGACGCGCACGCGCGCCCCGCGCAGCCGCGCCGCCTGCGCCAGCCGGCGGGTGGTGTAGATGCCGGCCTTGCGGGAGAGGATGGTCAGGTGCAAGCCGCAGAGTTGTGGCGCGCGCTGCGCGGTCGGTCAAGGGTGGGTTATCCTCGCGGGGTGTACACGGTGTTGCCCTGGTTCGCCGCCCGGCGCGCCCGCAAGTCGCTGGCCGAGCTCCTCCGCATGAGCCTCGACGAGGGACCGACGCTCCTCGCCATCGTCGGCGACAAGTACACGAACCAGGATCGGGTCCGGCCCTTCGCTCCCCTGGCGGAGCGGTTTCGCGGCCGCCTGCACGTGATCCTGGCCGCGGAATGGGAGCCGGAGGAGCGGGAGCGCCAGGGGGAGACGGCGTTGCGCGAGCTGGGCGTGGCGCCGGAAGCCCGGCGGCGCCTGCTGCGCGACGAAGGCCGCGCCCGCCTCGCGCTCTTGCTCCGCCAGAAGCGGCCGGTCGGGCTGATCGAGCTGTTCTTCGAGGAGCGCGCGTTCGTCGGGCTGGACGGCCAGCCGGATCCCCGCGGGGCGGAGATCGCCGCCCGGGAGGACGAAGTCGCGCGGCGCATCGAAGACGCGCTGGTCCGTCTCCCTCCGCCCGCCCCGCCTCCGCCGCGGACGCTGCAACCCGGCGAGCACGACTTCTCTCCCCAAGGCTTGTGCCGCTTTTGCGGCCAGGGCCGCGCCACCCTCCTCGCCTGTTCCGGGACGCGCCGCGACGACGATCCGCGCCGCGACCGGTTCGAGCTGATCGAGCTGGACTGATGGGCGCCCTCGTCGCACTGCTCCTCGCCATGCCCGTCGTTCCGGTCTCGCGCGCGCCCGGGTTGGTGGCGCAGGCGGCAGGGAAGCCGGCGCGGCCGGTGGTGCTCCATTTCTGGGCGACCTGGTGCGGCGCCTGCCGCGAGGAGTTCCCCGCGCTCCGCCCGCAATTGCGGCAGCTGCCTGCGCAGGGAGTCGCGGTCCTCCTGGTGAGCATCGACCGTCCCGGCGACCGGAAGAAGGCGGAACGGATGCTGGCGGAGTACAAGCTCGCCGGCGCGCGCGCCATCCTCCTCGACGCGCCGCAGCCGGACCCGGTGGCGCGCGCCCTGGGCGAGCCGGGCTGGGACGGGACGCTTCCGGCGACGTTCGTGTTCGACGCGAAGGGCAAGCTGCGCAAGAGCTTCATCGGCCGCGCCGATCCGAAAGCGCTCCGGGCCGCGGTGCGCGCGGTCAGCCGCTGAGCGCTTCCGCCAGGACGGGCGCGACCGAGACCACTTCGACGAAGTCGCCGGCCAGGGCGGCGGCTCGCGGGTGCGAGTCGGTGAGCACCAGCTTCTCCAGCACGCCGCTGCCGCGGAGCCGATCGAGGGCGTCGCCCGGGAGCACGCCGTGCGTCGCCACCGCCGCGATCGCAGTCGCGCCCGCGTCGCGGTAGGCGCGCGCCGCCGCGATCAGCGATCCGCCGCTGCGCACCAGGTCGTCGTAGATCACCACCCGCTTCTGCGCCACCTGCGCGGACACGGCGGTCACCTCGGTGCCCTGCTCGAGGCGGCGCTTGAAGACGAACGCCGCCGGGATCCCCAGGTCGTTGGCGAAGCGCTCCACCCACTTGGCGCGCCCGGCGTCGGTGCACGCCAGGACCTCCGCGCCGAGGCGCTGCACCGCAGGGAGGATCACCTGGCGCGCGGAGAGGTGGACCGGGCGCAGCGCGCCCTCGAAGTAGAAGGGGATGCCCTCGGTGTGCAGATCGAGGAGGAGCACCCGGCTGCCGGAGCCGGGGACCGGGATGCTGGAGAGGAGCCGCGCGCGAGTCTTCGCCGTGACGATCTCGTTCGGACGCGTGCCACGCTCCATCGTTCCGTAGCCGAAGTACGGGATCACCAGCGTCAGGCTGCGCGCGCCCGCTTCCACCACCCCGCAGGCGAGGTCGTAGAGCTCGAGCGTGTCCGCCTCTCCGATCGTGCCGCCCAGCACCGCGGCGTCGCGGCCGTTCGGGTCGCTCGCGAGCCGCAGGTACCGCTCTCCGTCCGCGAAGAGGCGCGTCTCCACCTCTCCGATGGGCCGCTTCGCGAGCGCGGCCACCCGCGCGCCGAGCGAGGCGTAGGCACGGGTGGTGAAGATCACAGGCGTCGCGCCTCGAGGATCATCCGCAGGCGCCGCTCGTGCAGCGTCGGATCCAGCCCGACCGGGTACTGGTGCGGATTGACGAACCGCTTGATCCCCGGATGCAGGTGTCCGACCTGCCGCTGCGTCCGCTCCCGCGAGGCGGCGAGAGGCGGAGGGGCGTAGACCACCTTTCCGCCGCGCACCACCGGGACGAGCAGGTCCTCGTGCGCGATGCCCTCCGGGATCGTCTTGCGCCGGGTGACGTCGATCAGGTCGATCAGCGTGCGCGACGGCTCGCCGTCCTCGAGGTCGTAGATCAAGTCGCCCAGGAACTCGCCGCCGGCGATGAACCTGCGCGTCTGGAGGATCCCCGGGACGGAGATCTTCGCGCTCTGCTCGGAGAGCTTGATCCGGCGCTTCCACGGGCCGCCCT
This sequence comes from Myxococcales bacterium, assembly GCA_035651935.1. Lineage (GTDB taxonomy): Bacteria > Myxococcota > Myxococcia > Myxococcales > 40CM-4-68-19 > 40CM-4-68-19. Next base: position 15,657 of record DASREU010000433.1, read on the forward strand.
TCTCGCGCATCGCGGTCAGCTTGTAGACGCCGCCGAGCGCAGCGTCCTCGGCACCCGTCACCAGCCGCGTCCCCACGCCCCAGGCGCCGATCTTCGCTCCCTGCTGCTTGAGGCTCTCGATCACGTTCTCGTCCAGCTCGTTGCTGGCGTAGATCACCGTCTTCTCGAAGCCGGCCGCGTCGAGCAGCTTGCGGGCTTGAATCGAGAGCCAGGCCAGGTCGCCGGAGTCGAGGCGGATGCCCGAGAGATCGCGCCCCTGCGCTCGCAGCCATTTCCCGGTCTCGATCGCGTTGCGCACGCCGTGCAGCGAATCGTAGGTGTCGACCAGCAGCACCACGTTGTGGGGCATGGCCCGGGCGTACGCGTCGAACGCTTCCTTCTCGGAGTCGAAGAGCATCACCCAGGAATGGGCATGGGTTCCGCTCACCGGGATCCCGAGGAGCTTCCCGGCGAGCACGTCGGAAGACGCGGCGCAGCCGCCGATGTAGGCGGCGCGGGCCGCGCTCACCGCGCCATCCACGCCCTGCGCGCGCCGCAAGCCGAACTCCAGCACCGGCTCGCCCTGGGCGGCGATGCAGACGCGCGCCGCCTTGGTGGCGATCAGCGTCTGGAAGTTGATCAGATCGAGGAGCGGAGTCTCCAGCAGCATGCAAGGGACGATGGCGCCGCTGACGCGGAGGAGCGGCTCCTGGGGAAACACCACCGTCCCTTCGGGCACCGCGTCGACGTCGAGCCGCAGCTCGAGGCCGCGCAGGTGGTCGAGGAAACCAGCCTCGAACATCGGCTCGCCAGAGCCCACGCGCAGGCCCGCGAGATAGCGGAGGTCGTCCTCCCTGAAGCGCATCTCTTTCAGGTACTCGAGCGCGGTGGCCAGGCCAGCGGCGACGGTGAAGCCGGACCCGAATGGAGCCCGCCGGAAGAGGAGGTGGAAGACGGCTTCGCGATCCTCGATCCCGGTCTTCCAGGCCGCGGCGGCCATGCTCAGCTGGTAGAGGTCCGTCAGCAGCGTGAGCGACTGCCCGTAGAGGCCGCCCAGCATCGATCAGCGTCTCCACGCCGCCGCCTGCGCGGCGCTCGGGTTGATCACCACCTCGCCGCCGTCGCTGTCGAGCGCGACGCGGTCTCCCTGCGAGACGGACTCGAAGATGTCGCCGACGCCCCACACCACCGGCATGCCGAGCGCGGTGAGGAGGTCGCCGCCCGTCGAGTCCTGCCGGGGAGTGGCGCAGACCGCGCCGGTCGCGCCCGCCGCCCAGGCCCGCAGCGCTGCCGGGCCGGGAAGGTGGACGGAGACCACCAGCTCTCCGCGGCGGACGCGCTGCGGCTCGACGCCCGAGAGCCGGCGGGCGACGCCGCCGAGGAAAGCCTCGATGTCGACGCCGCGCCGGGCCGCGGGCCCGTGTTGGGCGAGCGACCGCGCCACCTCGGCGGCGATCCGCTCCAGCGCGAGCGACGGCGGGACGTACTTCGCGACGTGCTCCTGGGCCCGCTCCTCCAGCCGCACGTCCGCGAGGGTGGTGCAGATCTCTTCCAGATCGCGGGAAGGGACGCGCAGCGCGGCGCGCGCGCGTTCCGCGAGCTGCAACACCTCCGCGCGCTCGGCCGCGAAGGCGCGGGTGAGCAGCTCCGGCGAGGTCTTGCGCGTGTCGCGCCGGGGCAGCGCCCGCGACAGCAGCGTGGCCACGCCCAGCGAGCGGCCCTGCCGGTTCCCCTCGCCGCGGAGGATCAGGTGCGCTCCGCTGGGATTCTGCGCGTCGATCAGCGCGGTCAGCGCGCGCGTGGCGCCGATCGCGAGGAGGATGTCCGCGTCCGGAAACGGGCCGGTCTCGCGCTGCAGCACCAAGGCGCCCCGCGGCCGCGTCGAGGAGAGCAGCGGGATGGCGAGGAAGGCCGGATAGCGCTCCTCGGCGAGCTGGGGGAAATACTCGAACTGCTCGGTGAGGCGCGCGTCGTCGACCGTCACCGGGCTCATCGTCTCCACGCAGGTGCCGGTGATGCCCTGCCCCACGTTCATCCGCACCTCGCCGATGGCGTCGTGCGTGAAGCCGAACGTGCCGCGCAGGACCAGCTCGTGGTTCCCCTCCAGGACGTACGCCGAGGCGACCGGAACGCCCATCATCGTGGCGAGCTGCTCGCAGAGGTAGCAGAGGCCGGCGGAGAGGGATCCGCCTGCGGAAGTGCCCGCGGCGAACCGGAGCGCGGCTTGCACCCGGTCCGATCGACCGACGATCTGAACCGGGACCCTGGGCGCATCCACGCGCCGACAGTAGCGGAAAGGCGGCTGCGGCGGAACGCGCTCAGTGCGTCTGCGGCTGCAATTCGACTTTCACCCACCCGGGGCTGCGCTTGTCGAACTCCTTGTACGCGTCGACGGCGCTAAGCAGCGGTTCCTGGCGGCCGTCGAAC